>CAZKKW010000001.1:0-69413 GCA_964553335.1 uncultured Hyphomicrobiales bacterium
TGAGAAGTCCTGTGTTCTTGCAAAAAGCCAAGGTTTTTCAATATCCTGACCAAACAGAAATCTTGTGTAAGGCGCTTGCTGAAAAGATTATAGATGCAGGCTTTGGAAATGTTGATGCCGTGATTGGTCCGGCAGTTGGCGGGATAATTCCGGGTTATGAAACCTCACGCCACATGAAAGTGCCGGCCATGTATGTTGAGCGCCAAGATGGCGTGTTTACGCTTCGTCGTGGCTTTGAGCTTAATAAGGGCGCGAGAGTGGTCGTGGTGGAAGACATTGTCACGACAGGTCTTTCCGTTCGCGAATGCATTAAGGCGCTCGCAGACGTTGGTATTGAAACAGCTGCCGTTGCTTGTTTGATTGACCGCTCAGCAGGAGAGGCAGATGTCGGCAAACCGCTCATTTCTCTGACCCAATATAAAGTTCCAGCCTACGAAGCAGATAATCTACCGCCAGAACTGGCCGCAATCCCCGCAATAAAACCGGGAAGCCGTGGCCTGCAATAGGTTGAAACGGTGTTGATCGTGATTATCTAAGGTAGGTAGATGAGTTAAATTTAAACTTATTTTTTTGGACAATTCCTTAGGTAATTATTACGAACTTTGCGCCATAGTCTCAGACATGATTTTTAAACGCCGAAATAAAGAGACCCTAGGTCAGAAAATGCGCATCGCCCTTTGGCCGCGGCGTTCGCTTTGGCGTAGCATTCGGTATTTGATGTTGCGCGTTCTGCGCCTAACAGCCTCACCCCATGTTATCGCCATGGGGGTTGCGGCCGGTTCATTCGCGTCGTTTACACCGTTTTTGGGTTTCCATTTCGTCATTGCTTTTGCGATCTGTTTTGTCATGCGTGGCAGTTATGTGGCAGCTGCAACAGGCACATTTTTTGGCAACCCGTTAACTTTTCCCTTTATCTGGGGCTCGGTTTTAACGGCAGGGCGATGGATTTTATATGGTCCCTCACGCGAAGGCGCACCGGAAATTAAGGTGCCAGAACTGAGCGCCGACATGATCTGGAATTCGTTTGACGTGGTTTGGCCTGTAATTAAAGCGATGGCGGTGGGGTCGCTGCCTGTTGGTATTCCTGTTGCTTTCGTCATTTATCTCATCGTTCGCCAAATGGCCCGCATCTACCAAAAATCCCGTTTGAAAATGTTGGCTGATAAAGCAAAGGTAAATTGGGCCAAGCGGTTGGACAGCCAATTGCAGGCAGAATTTGAGGCTGATTTTGCCCGTTCTCAAGCACAAAAGAAGCTGAATGATGATAGTTTGAAAAGCACAGTCAAAGATAATGAGGTACCCTCATGATCATCGGGCTTGGTTCGGATTTGATTCGTATCACGCGGGTAGAAGACACGCTTGCAAGGTTTGGGGATCGTTTTACAAACCGCGTTTTTACGAAGGTTGAGCGAGAAAAGTCAGACAAACGAGCACAAAGAGCAGCATCTTACGCAAAGCGCTTTGCTGCCAAAGAGGCGTGTTCTAAGGCGCTTGGTACTGGTTTAAGCAACGGCGTTTATTGGCGAGACATGGGGGTTGTGAACGCGCCTTCTGGCAAACCAACCATGATGCTGACTGGTGGGGCGCAAAAACGGCTTCAACAGATGATGCCAGAAGGGCACACTCCTGCAATACATCTTACAATAACCGACGATCATCCGTGGGCGCAGGCTTTCGTTATTATTGAGGCGTTGCCTGATCCGTCGAACATGGTTAAAAGCACCGTGTAAATAGAGTCTACCGCATTTGTTTGTGTTTATTCACAAAGGGTGCAGCTAACCGACGAAGCGATCATGGAAAATTCTGATAAAATCAAAGAAGAAGGCGGTATTGGAGAAACCATCAAGGTTATCGTTCAAGCCTTGTTGTTGGCATTGGTGCTGCGCACGCTCATTGTACAACCTTTCAGCATCCCATCGGGTTCAATGAAGGGGACACTGTTAGTCGGCGACTATTTGTTTGTCTCCAAATATTCCTACGGCTATTCAAAATATTCCGTCCCGCTTGGCCTGATTCCATTTTCGGGTCGAATTTTCGAAAGCCAGCCAGAACGCGGTGATATCGCTGTGTTCCGTTTGCCGACCGATACGTCGACTGATTACATCAAACGCGTGATTGGCCTTCCTGGTGATACAATCCAAATGAAAGACGGTGTCCTGCACATCAATGGTTCTGCCGTTAAACGGGAGAAAGTCGCTGATTTCAATGAGGACGGCAGTAGCCAATTTGCAGATCAGTACCGTGAGACGCTTCCAAATGGGAAAACGTACTTAACCCTAGATCTGGTGCCGAACGGCCATGCGGATAACACCCAAGAATTTAAAGTGCCTGAGGGCAAGTATTTCATGATGGGTGACAACCGCGACAACTCGCAAGATAGTCGTTTTAGCAATGTTGGTTTTGTTCCACTGGAAAACTTCGTTGGCCGGGCCGAATTTCTATTCTTCTCGATTAATCAGGGAATCAATGCTTGGGAAGTTTGGAAGTGGCCGAAAAATGTGCGTTTTGGCCGGTTGTTCAATGGCTTGAAAGCTGATCGATAAATGACAGCCAGCGACGCGGCCAATCCTGACCTATCAGCGCTACAAGAAACGCTGGATTATCAATTCAACGATGTTGATTTCCTTATCCATGCTTTAACGCATCGCTCATCGCTGCCTGGTGGTGGCGATGATGCATCACAGTCTTATCAACGATTAGAGTTTATGGGCGACCGTGTTCTAGCTCTGGTCATTGCTGACCTTCTTTATCAAGCCTTTCCTGAGGCGGAAGAGGGAGAGCTGGCGCGTCGGTTGACAGGGTTGGTGCGTAAGGAAACATGCGCCGATGTAGCGCGCGACTGGGAGGCTTCCAATTATCTCTATGTCAGCGAAGCTGAACGGCGTGGCGGTGGTCATCTGCGCGATGCCATTTTAGGCGATGTGTGCGAAGCGATTCTTGCAGCAGTCTATTATGATGGTGGAATTGACGCGGCAAGAAAGCTTATCACGGATAACTGGCATAGCCGGATGATGAGTTGGTCAAAACCCTTGCGTGACCCGAAAACATCCCTACAAGAATGGGCGCACGGCAGGAAGCTTGCGTCACCCCGTTACATTGAGGTTTCGCGTTCAGGGCCGGATCACGCCTTAACATTCGTCATTGAAGTGGATGTTAAAGGCAAAAAGAATGCACGCGGCGAAGGGGCTTCAAAGCGCGAAGCCCAGCAAAAAGCCGCGTCAAACTTCCTTCTGCGCGAAGGAATATGGGAAGACGATTTTCATGACGAATGAGCTCGACACCAGATGTGGCTTTGTTGCGCTAATTGGTGCACCCAATGCGGGCAAGTCGACCCTTTTAAACCGCTTGGTCGGTGGCAAAGTATCCATTGTTTCCCATAAAGTGCAAACCACCCGTGCGCTTGTGCGCGGCATTATGGCGCATGAGAATACGCAAATCATCTTTGTTGACACGCCGGGTCTGTTTCAACCAAAACGCCGCCTAGATCGTGCCATGGTGAACAAAGCATGGGATGGCGCAGGCGATAGTGATGTGGTCGCCTTGTTGATTGATGCGCAAAAGGGCGTGCGCGAAGATGAGGAGCGCATTTTAGCAAACCTCAAAGACCGTAAGCAAAAGGTGATTTTGCTTCTCAATAAGATTGATATGGTGAAGCGCGAGAGCCTGCTTGCTCTTGTTGAGAAAATCTCAGCACAAGTTGAATTTGAGCAAACGTTTATGATTTCAGCCGCTAAAGGGGATGGCTGTGAAGATTTGCTCAATTATCTGGCGAAAGAAATGGCTGTTGGTCCGTGGCTTTATCCTGAAGATCAAATGTCTGATTTGCCCATGCGACAACTGGCCGCAGAAATCACCCGCGAAAAACTCTTTGAACGCCTCCATCAAGAACTCCCTTACTCTTTGACGGTCGAGACCGAGAGTTGGAAGGAACTTAAGGGCGGGGATGTTCGGGTTGAACAGACGGTTTTTGTTCAACGAGAAAGCCATAAGAAGATTTTGCTCGGCAAGGGCGGTCAAACCGTGAAAGCCGTGTCACAATCAGCCCGCAAAGACCTACAAGAAATGTTGGAGCAGAAAATCCATCTGTTTTTGTTCGTAAAAGTCCGTGAAAAATGGCTCGATGATCCCGAAAGATATCGGGAAATGGGCCTAGACTTCACGGATTAGTGCTGAATTCCGCGCATTCGCACGCTCTCACGCCCAATATTCGCTTTTGTGATTCAAGGTGACCGATTGCCCTATAGCTATTGATCAGGCGAATACCTATTTCAGATTCACAACGCAACGCTGATCAATCCAATGAGAGCAGCAAGTGGCTTCTGATTTTGATGGTTAGCTAGGGCAGACAAAAACAATAATTAAACAACGGTCCCGAAAGCGATCGGAAAGATAAAAGATAAAAGATAAAAGAGGATATTATGACAAAAGCATTGTTAGGAATACTCGTTGCTGCATCCGCTATGTCGCTTTTTACAGATCATAGTGAAGCAAGAAATAGCGGTTTTGATGTGCGTTTCATGGCTCAAGATAAAATTACATTTGAGAATGACAAACGAACAACATACATCGAAGCCGCCCCTACATTTGATGGCTTCATGATGGATGAAGAAGTCTCAACTGTAGATAAATAAAACACTTCAAAGCTCCATGGCTAGGCGAATAGCCGTGGGGTGATGAATAGCTAATTTAATGGAGGATTGGAAAACAATGACAAAAGTTTTGATGATGGCCGCCTTATTGGTGGGATTAGGCAGTGTTTCAACTGAAAGCGCTTTTGCGAAGGGAAGTAACTTGGGTGGAGCTGACCCCTCACGGGAAAGCATCGGACCCAGCTTTAAAAAGAGACAAAAAGCAAAAGAAGCCGCTTCAAGAAACCAAGACCAACGCAGCAAGGACAAAAAGAAGTAATTTAATAATTTTCAATCCTTGTGTTACGCGTTTTGCTTTGCAGTTCCCTCATTGAGGGAGCTGTTTTTATTGTTCAAAAAACTGAATGAACCCTTCTGGCTGTAGTGATATGAGAGTGGGGGAAGTGGGGAGCGTATTGAGAGAAACAATAAGCTCAGTGCCAGTTCGATGCTCAATCGGGAAGCCTTTGCCCATTTGTTGCAAGAAATCATTGAGCGAAAATGAACTAAAGGCATGCATCGGTAAGACCACGCTTGCATTGAGCCGTTTCACGACTTTGGCCATATCCTCAACATTCATGGTCACCCCGCCATCAACCGGCACCATCAACACATCTAGCCTGCCAATCTCCGCGTAATGCTCGTCGGTTAAAAGGTGGTGCAGGTGGCCAAGGTGCCCAATGCACAACCCACCCATTTCAAAAATGAAAATCGAATTACCGTCCTGTTCTTGATGGCCGGAAAAAGAGCTGATGTCGGTTGTGACATTGCGGATGATGGTCTCGTCAATTTGGATATTATGCTGTGCTGGCTCTCCAGCTTGCGGCCACCCACGCAAAACATGGGCTATGCGTTTGTCCGGAAAGGGCGTGAAATGCGTGATATGGGCATGGTTCATGGTCACGACATCTGGAATGACATCGCGGCCAGCATTACCAGAATAGTCCGTCGCAATGGTGAGGCCCGTCGCATCTTCAATTCTAAACGTTGAATGCGCGACATAGTTGATACTGACTTCGCCAATGCCAAGCTTGCTTTGTACGGTGAGATCAATAGTGCTGCTTGCCTGCCTTATACTGCCAGATTGATTGTGAGCAACCGCCTGACACGTACTACGCGGGGTGAGGCGTTCTGTTTGGCTCATCGCCGCATTGGGGACTAGAAGCAACGTGCAAGCGGTCAAAACAACCGTGAGCAAGGTGCCTGCGTGCTGTTCAGTAGGAAGTATCATAATAAATCTCCTCTGTTACCTAAGCCGTATCTCATGATCCTTTCTGGTGATCAGTTTCAGTGTCTCTTTCTTATTCGCCCTTTGCAACCTATGAATATTGGATGGAATGGAAAGAAGACGCTCTAATTCTTGGTAGCCGCAAGCATGGCGAGACCAGCGTGATCCTTGAGGTGATGACGGCAGAACATGGCCGTCACCTCGGCTTGGTCCGTGGTGGACGCTCGCGAACCATGCAGCCGACCTTGCAAGCGGGCAATCGGGTAACGGTCACGTGGCGCGCGCGGTTGGAGGATCATTTGGGCGTGTTTACCGTCGACCCGCTGAAACTTCGCGCCGCTGAATTGATGGAAAGCGCCATGGGCCTGCAGGGGGTGCAAACAATTGCATCGCTGTTGCGCCTCCTGCCAGAACGTGATCCCCATCAGGGTCTTGCAGAGGCTGCTGAAATTTTGATTGAAAATTTGGACAGTGCCGAGCTCAGTGCAGCGCTGCTTGTGCGTTTTGAAATGGCTGTGCTTGAAGAGCTTGGTTTCGGCCTTGATCTTAGCGTGTGTGCGGCAACAGGGGCGACGCAAGAGCTGGTTTATGTCTCGCCCAAAAGCGGACGGGCAGTCAGCAGGCGGGCAGGGCTTCCTTACCATGATAAAATGCTGGTCTTACCTCAATTTTTATCCAGCATGGCGCCATCAATCAGCGTTGAAGAAGTGACACCCGCTTTTGAGCTAACCCAATTTTTTCTCATGCGCCATATTTATGAACCGCGAGGGATTGAACCGCCAGTTTCTCGCGAAGTCTTTGAACGAGAGATCATAAAAAGCCTTAAGCGCACGCGAGATGCAACAAAACCGTCGAAATTATAAGAATGCGTGCGGCAATTGCTTGAGCGAATCAATTGATTGTTTTAACCAGAACAGATGGGAAACACAGTTATACCGCCGGGTTCCGGTGACGATAATGGCATTGAGCCGATCAATCTAAAGTCTGCGCTTGAAGAGCGCTACCTTGCTTATGCGCTTTCGACCATTATGCATCGGGCCTTGCCTGATGTGCGTGATGGCTTGAAACCTGTGCACAGGCGCATTCTTCATGCCATGCGCGTGTTGAAGCTTGATCCGGGGCAGGGCTTTAAAAAGTCTGCGCGTGTGGTTGGTGATGTGATCGGTAAATTTCACCCGCACGGTGATCAATCAGTCTATGATGCGCTGGTGCGTTTGGCGCAAGATTTTGCGGTGCGCTATCCGTTGATCGACGGACAGGGTAATTTCGGCAACGTTGATGGCGATAATGCAGCTGCCATGCGTTACACAGAAGCCCGCATGACAGAAGTCGCAAGGCTGTTGATGGAGGGAATCTCCGAAGACGCCGTTGATTTTCGCGAGACCTATGACGGCGAGGACGAAGAGCCTGTCGTTCTTCCTGCGAATTTCCCGAACCTATTGGCCAATGGTTCCAGCGGCATTGCCGTTGGTATGGCGACTAACATTCCCCCGCACAATGTGGCCGAGCTTTGCGATGCATCGCTGCACCTGATCAAATTTCCCAATGCGGGCATTGAGAAGCTTGTCGACTTTGTACCGGGTCCAGATTTCCCAACTGGTGGTATATGCGTTGAAGACCGCGCATCGATTGTGGAATCCTATTCCACAGGCCGTGGTGGTTTTCGCGTTCGGGCACGTTGGGAGAAGGAAGACACGGGACGAGGTGGCTATGTCATCGTTGTCACTGAAATTCCCTATCAAGTTCAAAAATCTCGGCTTGTTGAAAAAATCGCAGAACTGCTGATTGCGCGCAAACTGCCGCTGCTTGGTGATGTGCGTGACGAATCTGCGGAAGACATCCGTCTTGTGTTGGAACCAAAGAGCAGAACGGTTGATCCAGACTTATTGATGGAATCGCTTTTCAAGCTCACCGATCTTGAAAACCGCGTTTCACTCAATATGAACGTACTTTCACGCGGCACAGTGCCCAATGTGTTGGGCCTTAAAGACGTTTTGAAGGAGTGGCTTGAACACCGCAAAGAAGTACTTGTTCGCCGTTCAAACCATCGTTTGGGCAAGATCAATCACCGGCTGGAAGTGCTCGACGGTTATTTGATTGCTTTCCTCAATATTGATGAAGTGATCCGCATCGTTCGTTACGAGGATGAGCCAAAAGCCTCGCTGATTTCGACCTTCAACCTCACAGAAGTGCAAGCAGAAGCCATCCTCAATATGCGGCTTCGTTCTCTTGCCAAACTTGAAGAGATGGAAATTCGCAATGAGCATGATGCCCTAAGTGCGGAGAAAGAAAGCCTGACGGCGCTGCTTGGCTCTGATGATTTGCAATGGAAGAAGATTGCAGAGGAAATTCGCGAAGTAAGAAAAACCTTCGGACAAGACACAGAACTTGGCCGCCGTCGCACTGATTTCGAAGAGGCGGTTGAGATTGATCTGGCTGACATTCAAAACGCCATGATCGAAAAAGAACCTGTGACCATCGTGGTCTCTGAAAAAGGCTGGATCCGCGCCATTAAAGGTCATTTGGCTTCAACCGATAAGCTACAGTTTAAAGATGGCGATAAACTGCGCTCGGCTATTCATGCAGAAACCACCGACAAAGTACTGGTATTTGCAACATCGGGTAAGTTCTACACCCTTGGAGCAGACAAATTACCAGGCGGACGCGGGCATGGCGAACCACTGCGCATTATGGTGGATATGGAGAATGATCAAGACATCGTCAGCGTCTTTATCCATAACCCAGAACGCAAACTGTTGATCACGTCCAATGTAGGGCGTGGTTTTGTGGTGCCTGAAGTTGATGTGATTGCGAACACGCGCAAGGGTAAGCAAGTGCTCAATGTGAAGGGCACGGATGAAGCCTATCTCTGTGTGCCAGTCTTCGGTGATCATGTGGCTGTTATTGGTAAGAACCGTAAGCTTCTCATTTTCCCACTCGACCAAATGCCAGAAATGGGTCGCGGGCAGGGTGTGCGTATCCAAAAATATAAAGATGGTGGCATCGCCGATATTCGCACCTTCCCAGCTGATGGCGCTCTATCATGGGTAGATAGTGCGGGGCGTCGCTATGACCGCACCATGGTTGAACTGACCGAATGGATCGGTGAACGCGCCCAAGCAGGCAGAATGCCGCCAATTGGCTTCCCAAAAACCAATAAATTTGGCACGGGATTATTTAAAGGCGATATTTCAGACGCTTAGGCGGGGTGTGACCCCCGTCGATATGCGGGGTAGTTGATCTCAGATCTTCAGGCAATTTATGCCCTTAAACCCGCACGATCTTATTTCTAATGCGCCCCTTGCGCACTCGCACATAGCTATGAAACCCAATTGCGCTGATGATAATCAGCCCGCCAATCAATGTGTTTGTTGTTGGGCGTTCAAGGAATATGACCCAGACAAAGATGGGCGCAAGCACCGTTTCTAATAAATAGAACATGGCGGCTTCGGGTGCCGGAATGAACCGTGGGGCGAGTGACATGAAGGCCATTGCGATGGGTGAGACGAGGATCGAATTGATGATCAAATACTCAGGCCTATCGACCGACATACCGTAGCCAATAGCAAGCGGCAGACAGAATGCAGCCGCGATGAGACCTGCGAGAGCGGGGGCAAAAACGAGGTTCTTTCCGCTACGCCTAATGAATATCACTTCACTTGCCAGCATCGTCGCGCACATGAACGCCATCATATTGCCAAAGGTGTTGCGCCCCTGCGTGGTGATGAAGTCGTCCACAGTAATCAGCGTAATGCCCATTAGTGCTACAAGGATTGTCATCCATGTCATCAATGGGTGCCGTTCTCCCAAGACGATCGTGGAAAAGACAATGGCGATAAGCGCGCTAAACGCCGTGATAAACACGAGATTGGCGGTTGTCGTGTGATAGATGGCGACCACGAAGCCAACTGTTGCTATCGCGTGCATAATGGCGAGGATCAGCGTGTCACGGCCTTCATAAAACTTAGCAACAGTCAGCTTCATCCGCTTCAGCACGACATAGACAGTAAAGAGGGTCAAAAACATAATTGGCCCACGAATGGTGAGGGTTGTCCAAGGGTCCGTTTCGGCAAGGCGGATTAAAGGGATGTCGATGGCAAGTAAGACGCCACCAATTCCCGCTATCGCAAGTCCCTTGCGATGATCTGTAAGCACGCCCCCCTTAGACATCGAGCTTAACTCGAGCCGCGATCAAGCTGATGTCTTTCCCAGCCACTGCTTGTTAGGATTTCGTGTGGATCAAAGCGGACCTTATAGTCCATTTTGCGGGATCCTTCGACCCAATAGCCTAGATAAAGATAGGGCAACCCATGCCGCCGTGCACGCGCAATATGATCAAGGATCATGAACGTACCGAGGCTGCGATGGTCTTGGTTGGTATCAAAGAAAGAATAGACCATAGAAAGCCCATCTTCCAAAATATCGGTAAGGGCGACTGCAATCAGGTCACCTGCACCACGGCCTGTAAAGGCGCTATCTGGGGAACGTTGGCGATATTCAATGATCATCGTATCCACATGGCTGTCTTCAACCATCATGGAATAATCAAGAACCGTCATGTCAGCCATGCCACCTTCATGATGGCGGTGATCGAGATAGGAGCGAAACAGCGAATATTGTTCTGAGGTCGGGGCCGCTGCCACTTCAACGCCAATAAGATCGCTATTCTTGCGTGTTACACGACGCATCGACTTTGAGGCATTAAATTCACCCGCCAGCACCCGAATAGACATGCACGCACGGCATGTCTCACAAGCCGGACGATAAGCAATATTCTGAGATCGCCGGAACCCGCCTTGGGTCAGCATATTGTTTACAGCCGCCGCGTTTTCTCCAATCAGATGGGTAAACA
The DNA here is from genome assembly GCA_964553335.1 of uncultured Hyphomicrobiales bacterium. Lineage (GTDB taxonomy): Bacteria > Pseudomonadota > Alphaproteobacteria > Rhizobiales > JACESI01 > JACESI01. The sequence continues at coordinate 10,709 of CAZKKW010000001.1, forward strand.
CCTTTCGTTCCATCTTGTCCTTTAAATAAGGGCAGGGCGATGGAGCCGTAAGATAAAACTGCGGAACGTCTTTAGGGTGATGCGACACAGCGTGAAACTGCCTTTCGAGAGCACTATCGCTCTTATGCATAAAGGTATCACGCTTTTATTCAAATTCAATGCAGGCGGTGAAATATCGCCATTATTTATTGCAACTTATTTCAAATGCTCTGGAATCGCATCTTTGTTTACGACCACAGCACCAGATACGAAATCATGTAAGAGGCGGCCGCGATGGGTGAACAGTCCGATCAAAAGAATGAAAGGCGTTAGGATGGTTGAGAAGAAATAGAACGCCAATCCATGAAAAATGGCCATAAGCGCATAGAGCTTGCGTCCGTCCATCATGCGAACTTCTAAACCAAGCGCACTCATACCAGGTGTTGCAGCCTTGTCGCCTCCAGTCGTGAAAGCAACATAGCCAATCACAATGGCGATGTAGAGTGGACCGATAATCGCAGGAATTGCCAACCACAAAAGGCCAAATGTCGCAATACCAAGGAGGAAGAGAGCAAAAGTGGTCACAGCGATAATGACCGACAAAATGATGAAATCAATCACAAAGGCCATGAAGCGACGGGACAAGACCCCGTCAAACAAAGCACCATTGTTAGGGTAGTCAAATGCATCTTCTTTTGGCAAAATTTCCTGCGTGTTCACTTAAACATTCCCTCTTGTTTCACGGTATGCGCTAACATCAATGTGGGAGTTGATTGACTAAACTGCAAGAAACTGGCGGTATTTAACGGTTCTTATTTAGGATTTCCGCAGCTTTTGGGGCGAAATAGGTCAACATGCCGTTTGCACCCGCCCGTTTAAAGGCAATCAGGCTTTCAAGCATAGTGCGTTCATAATCAAGCCAGCCATTTTGCACCGCTGCCATAATCATTGAATATTCACCGGACACTTGATACCCATAGGTCGGTACCTCGAACGTATCTTTAACGCGGCGAATGATGTCGAGATAAGGCATTCCAGGCTTCACCATGACCATATCCGCACCTTCTTCAATATCGTGTTGGACCTCTCGAAGCGCTTCATCGCTATTGGCTGGATCCATTTGGTAGGTGCGCTTGTCGCCGATTAGCGTGGCATTGGTGCCAATCGCATCACGAAAGGGGCCATAAAAGGCTGACGCGTATTTTGCCGCATAAGACATAATCTGTACATCATCATAGCCGTGCTCGTCCAATGCATGACGGATCGCACCAACACGACCATCCATCATATCAGAGGGCGAAATGATGTCCGCGCCTGCAGCTGCCTGATTAAGTGCTTGTTGGCAAAGGATATGGACGGTTTCATCATTTAAGATGGTTTCTCCACTCATCACCCCGTCATGGCCGTGGCTTGTATAAGGGTCAAGTGCTGCATCTGTCATAAGGCCAACGGGAATGCCTTCTGCTTTAATAGCACGGCAGGCACGGGCGACGAGATTATCCTCGTTGAGCGCCTCGCTTCCATCCTCATCTCGAATGGCAGGATCAGTGTTTGGAAACAGCGCAATAACGGGAATACCAAGTTGAACTGCCCGCTCTGCTTCCTTCACAACATGATCAACCGTGTGCCGATATACCTCCGGCATAGAAGGAATAGGGGTGCTTTCGCCTTCGCCATCGGTAATAAACAGTGGCCAGATAAAATCATCCGCGCTTAAGTGGTTTTCACAAACCAACCGGCGCGACCAGTCTGATTTACGGTTTCGGCGCATGCGATGGTGGTTGGTGATGGCATTTACATCAGTCTTCGGGCGGTTTGGTTGCTCAGTCATATTGAATTTTCATCTATTAAATTGAAAAGTGTTCAGAACTTTTCTCATTGTAACGGTTTGACGTTGGATTATTGGGCTTGACTTGTTTCCTATGTGAACCAATACACTTATAACCAAACTAGTAGACTTACTAAACGAAAAATATGCCGTGAGCATAGTGCAGGGGTTTAAAATCAATGGTGGGTGGCACCGACCGAGCAGCAATAACAGAAAAAGAGGCGTCCAGTATTGGCTCATTTGAAAAAATAGTCTTCGGTGTCTTCTTGCGGATCTTCGGCTTGTTTATGTTGGTTGTCGCCATTTACTTCTGGTCATTGGTTTTGGGCGTTCACGGGGAAGATATATCAAAACTGTTCGCACGCAATCACTTTGAGGCCTATCTGTTGGTCATGCTCTCAGTGTTGACACCCACAGTTTCTGTCGGGCTTTGGCTCGGCATGAGTTGGGGCATTATCTTGTGGGGGGTGTTGGGCTGCGGTCTTCTTTTATGCCATTTCTTTTTTATGCCGCTCAGTGTTTTGAATTACTCTTTTGCAAGCGCATTGTTTGTTCTGATTGTATTTTATTGCGTAGCTCTCTTGATCAGATACTTCATCAAGAAAAAAGAGCAGAGCCATTAGCCGAACGAATTATCGCTGGTTAAATATTATTCACATTACAATATACCGCCCAAATAGTGCGTTCCTCTGCTCAAGGGGCGTTTATATTTTGTTTAATATAAAAAAGCTTTCCCTGTATTTGGATAATATTAACTATTTGAATTAAGCTGATTTTATTGGCTCTCGCGTACATTCCTTCTCACAAGGTGACAAAAAAGAACACCGAAGCAGGAAAAAAAAGGCGTAAAACAATGAGCAGCATGATTGGCGCAGCAGAAGTCCAAGAAAGACACGACGACTCGGAGGCCGTGCGCCCCCATTATTTAGAATCTCTTCGTCTCGTAGAGCGTCTACACCGTCGTTTGTTGGATGTTATTAAAGACGAATTCGAGCGCAATGGTCGCTCTGATGTAAACAGCGTACAAGCTTTGTTGCTGTTTAACATTGGCGATGCCGAGCTTACAGCCGGCGAATTGCGTACACGTGGTTATTATCTAGGTTCAAACGTTTCTTATAACCTTAAGAAGCTTGTTGAAGCTGGTTATATTTCACACCAACGTTCAGCGATGGACCGTCGTTCGGTTCGCGTGAGCTTGACTGACAAGGGTCTCGAAGTCGCAAACATCGTGACAGACCTTTATGAGCGTCACACAACATCAATTGAAAAAGTTGGTGGTATTGGCGCTAATGAATTTGAAAACCTCAATAAGTCGCTTCTGCGTCTAGAGCGTTTTTGGACAGACCAGATTTTGTATCGCCTTTAAGCGACACAATATTCCGATTAAGAAACCCCGCTTTATGCGGGGTTTTTTGTGTCTATCGTGAGGGTCGGCGGGGAATAAAACGACTGGTGTTTTTCATATAAGCGTCATAACCCTCTTTTTCTGGCAATAAATGCTGCTCCAAAAGCGTAACGCCAGAAACACGCAGCAGTAAGAATGTTAAAAGCGCGGGCCCTACAAAGGCCCACCACGCGCCGCTAACGGCAAAACCACATAGCCCAAAGCCCCACCACAAAACCATCTCACCAAAATAATTTGGATGCCGCGACCATGCCCAAAGACCTTGGGTCAAGGTTTTACCGTCGTTTTTCGAATCAGATTTAAATTTCACCAATTGATAATCAGCAAGAGTTTCGAAAGCAAAGCCTGCGACAAACAGGCCTAAGCCGATTAAAAATATCGAAATATTGATCGGGTGTTCTAAAGTTTTTGTGATTGAAAATGCCGCATGTTGTGGGCTTGCGATAATCCACATGAGGACGGCTTGCAGGAGGAAAACCTTAAAGAGGCTCAACCACCAAAATGACTTACCATTCTTGCGGCGCATCAAGGCATAGCGCCGATCTTCATCCTCTGATTTATGATGCCGCACACCCATGTGGATGCCTAGTCTAAGTGACCAAGCTATTGTAATTATTGATATAATACACAAATAAGGTGTCGTGTTTTGATGAAAGGCGATATAGATAAAGACAATAACAGCAAACCCTGGCCCCCAATAGATGTCCACCACACCAGCATCTTTCAATTTCACTTGAATCAGCCAAAAGCAAATAAAGCCGAGGAGTGTGATTAGGAATGTAAACAGGAGTAAATTCATTGCGGGGGCTTATTCCTAGTTGAATTAATGAAAAACAGTACCATATCTTAAATTATATCGGGCTGCTTTGATGGTTAAGGAATTGTTTCAATCATTGTGGTGTGATATTGGCAAACAATCACACTATGGTCATTTTTGTGATGCTGTTTAATCTAGGTTGAATCTATTCTAGGAGCGTTCCTTTGAGCGATAAACTTTCACGTAGAGGCTTTCTTGCCGGTAGTGCTGCTGCAATGTCTTCAATGGCGGCTGGCCTAAATGGCGCGGCTGCAGAGACAGATCAGATTTCCAATTTTTTGCAAAGTGAAAACCTAGCAGAATGGAATGATGGATTTGATGCTTTATCGTCTGCGAAAAAGGTCAGAAATTTTCAACCAACATTATCGCCGACATCTGTTCGCGATATCGAAAACTCGCTTCGTGAATATTCACAGCTCGTGAATAATGGTGGTTGGAACAAGGTTCCTGTTACGAAAAAACTAAGACTTGGAGCACGCGACGAAAGTGTTCGCGCGCTTCGTCGTCGTTTGGCCATTTCAAAAGACCTTGATGGTGGCCTTGTTAATTCTACTGTGTTTGATTCATACGTTGAAGCAGCAGTTAGAAACTTTCAGGCTCGTCACGGCATGGCCGTTGACGGGGTGATTGGCCAGCTGACATTGGCAGCACTTAATGTTCCTGCTGAAGTTCGTTTCCGCCAGCTTGAAACCAACCTTGTGCGTTTGCGCTCGCTTTCAGGCTATCTTGGCAATCGCTACGTGATGGTGAATGTGCCGGCAGCAATCATTGAAACTGTAAATGATGGCCGCATTCATTCGCGCCACACTGCAGTTGTTGGCAAAATCGATAGACAAACGCCAATTTTGAACAGCAAAATTCATCAGGTGAATTTCAATCCATTCTGGACTGTACCTCGCAGCATTATTCGTAAAGACTTAATCCCGATAATGCAGAAAGAACCTCAGTATCTGACAAATCATTCAATTCGTATTTTTGCGCCAGATGGGACAGAGATTCCGCCAGAAAAACTCGATTGGACGACAGAAGAAGCGGTGAATTATCGTTTCCGCCAAGACCCGGGTGAGAAAAATTCATTGGGCCAAATGCGGATCAACTTTAAGAATCCGCATGCCGTCTATCTTCACGATACACCGAATAAAAATTTGTTTGGCAAAGAAGTACGCTTCCATTCATCCGGTTGCGTTCGGGTTCAAAATGTTCGCGAATTCGTTCAGTGGCTCTTAAAAGACACCCCTGGTTGGGCGCGACCAAACATCGACCAGACGATCAAAGGTGGCGAACGTATTAACGCCAATATGACGAGGGCAGTGCCGCTTTATCTAACCTATGTCACGGCTTGGGGCTCGCCAGATGGTGTGGTTCATTTCCGCGATGATGTTTATAATCGTGACGGATTAGGCCCAATCGCACTTCGCTAAGGCTGAAGGTGGGCACGCTGATGCGTGAACGGGGTGACAAAGTATAGGAGCGCGTGATGAGTGAAGCGACATTCTATCTCGAGTTCCTGACTATGGGTAATCAAGTCAAAGTCATGGCCATTGATCCTGAAACAGGGATCGAAGTTTCCATCATCGCGCCCCAAACAGCTTCGCAATCAGAAATGAGTAATGTGGCGGTTGAAAAACTGAAGCGTCGCATTAAACAAGAGGCTGAACAAGAAACCGCAAAAGCGAGCAAAAGCCCCGTTGACAGTTCAGGGCGCGGCATTTTGGTATAAACGCCAATATCCCCTTGAGTTTTCCACAGACTCCGTTACATAGAGCGCCTTGATGTTAGGGCGCCTGATAATCCTGTTTGCGATAATCCTATTTTGATTTTCCATGCATGGTCCAACATCACTTTGAATTCTAAACGCTCTTCGTTTGGACGTGGAGGAGTAAACCAACCCAAAAGCAGTTGATTGCTTTAAGGAGAATAAATTGTCCGCTGATAAAAATAACCACTGCACACCTTATGCCGCTGATTTCTTTTCAAAAAGAGTTGCTGACACAGATCCTGTTGTCGCTGCAGCCATTGCAAAAGAACATGGACGTCAGTCCCAAGAAATTGAGTTGATTGCGTCAGAAAACATTGCCTCACGCGCTGTTTTGGATGCACAAGGCTCGGTGATGACGAACAAATATGCAGAAGGCTACTCCGGTCGGCGCTATTATGGTGGTTGTCACTACGTTGATTTGGTTGAAGATGCAGCAATTGATCGCGCGAAAGAGCTGTTTGACTGCGGTTTTGCCAATGTTCAGCCAAATTCAGGCAGTCAGGCAAACCAAGCGGTGGCTCTTGCGCTTCTTAAGCCGGGCGACACCATTTTGGGTATGAGCCTCGATGCAGGTGGGCACTTGACCCACGGTGCGAAACCAAACTTGTCAGGGAAATGGTTTAACCCTGTGCAATATGGTGTGAAGGAAAGCGACGGTCAGATTGATTACGATCAAGTACGCGCTTTAGCCCATGAGCATAAGCCTAAAATGATCATTGCGGGTGGTTCTGCCTATAGCCCAATCATTGATTTTGCGAAATTCCGCGAGATTGCTGATGAAGTGGAGGCATATTTGCACGTCGATATGGCGCATTTTGCCGGTCTTGTTGCTGGTGGTGCCCATCCAAGCCCATTCCCACATGCGCACGTTGCAACAACCACGACCCACAAAACTCTACGTGGTCCTCGTGGTGGCATGGTTTTGACTAATGATGAGGCAATTGCCAAGAAAATCAATTCAGCCGTCTTCCCAGGCCTTCAAGGTGGCCCATTGATGCATGTTATTGCTGGTAAAGCAGTGGCATTTGGAGAAGCGCTGACCCCTGAATATAAAACCTATATCGCGCAAGTTGTTGAAAATGCTAAAGCATTAGCAAACAATTTGATCGGCAATGGTTTTGATATCGTCTCAGGTGGAACAGACACCCATTTGATGTTGGTTGACCTTCGTCCGAAAGGTTTGACGGGTAATGTGGCTGAGAAAGCACTTGGTCGTGCCTTCATTACCTGTAATAAAAACGGCGTACCTTTTGATCCTGAAAAACCAATGGTAACATCTGGTATCCGCCTTGGTACGCCAGCTGCAACGACCCGTGGTTTTGGTGTTGCTGAATTCCAACAAGTGGGTGATTTGATCACTGAGGTACTTGATGGATTGAAAGCAAACGGCGAAGAGGGTAATGCTAGTGTTGAAACGGCTGTCCGCGAGAAAGTGATAGCATTGACCTCACGTTTCCCGATTTACGGCGAACTCTAGCGAAAAGTGAATTCTGGCCCATGCGATGTCCTTTCTGTCTAAGCGATAATACGCAGGTAAAGGATTCACGTCCTAGCGAAGACAATACGGCCATTCGCCGCAGACGCATTTGTGCAGACTGCGGCGGGCGCTTTACCACGTTCGAGCGCGTTCAACTGCGCGAATTGACCGTGGCCAAAAAATCTGGCCGTAAAGTTCCCTTTGACCGCGATAAACTTACACGCTCTGTTCAAGTGGCGTTGAGAAAGCGCAATGTTGACCCTGACCGGATTGATCGGCTTGTCAGTGGTATTGTGCGACAGCTTGAAAGTTCTGGTGAGGCTGAGATTGAATCAGAACAAGTTGGCCAGCTTATTATGCAGCGGCTAAAAGAGCTTGATGATGTGGCTTACGTTCGGTTTGCCTCTGTCTATCGCAACTTTCGCGAGGCGAAAGACTTCGCTGCCGTTTTGGGTGAATTATCTCCTGAAGAAGATAATTTGCCGGATGACGAGTGACCCATGTCTTGCGATCAGCAAAGTGTTCAACTTGATAATTTGATGATCGATCTTGATCGGCGTTTCTTAAACGCGTCGATTGATCTGGGCTATAAGTACATTGGACGAACCGCCCCGAACCCCTCTGTGGGCGCTATCATTGTACGTTTTGAGAGTGACGGTCCAAAAGTTGTTGGTCGCGGTGTAACGGGTGACGGTGGGCGGCCTCATGGTGAGGTTGCAGCCCTTAGTGAAGCAGGGGAACTTGCACAAGGTGCAACGTGTTATGTGAGCTTGGAGCCATGTGCCCACCACGGAAAGACACCGCCTTGCGTTGAAGCGCTTTTGCACGCTGGCATTGCTCGCGTTGTTATTGCAATGGAAGACCCTGACCCTCGTGTTAAAGGCCGTGGCACTTCTTTTTTGCGTGAGAATGGGATCACTGTTTTTGAATTTGTTGAAAGTGCCAAAGCGCTCAGAGCGAACCTCGGGCATATTACGCGTATCCAACTTGCGCGGCCTGCCGTCACCTTGAAACTTGCTGTTTCAAAAGACGGTAAGATTGGCCGCAAAGGCGAGGGCTTCATCAAAATCACCAATGATTTATCCCGTAGAGCCGCTCATGCCATGCGTGCGCGTTCTGATACGGTGTTGGTTGGTATTGGGACAATCCTTGCTGATGATCCAGATCTAACATGCCGATTGCCGGGTTTGGAAAGCTGGTCAAAGCCACGCTTGATACTGGATACCAAAGCCCAAACACCGCTTGATGCGAAGCTGTTTGATAAAATTGACGATGTACCGGTCCACATTGTTGTGGGTGAAGAAGCTGATGAGAGTAAAGTGATTGCTCTTGAAGAACGCGGTGCTGGTTTAATCCGTATGGAAAACACAGGCAAAGAGCTGGTTCTTGAAAGCTTGTTGATGCGTCTGGCGGAAGAGGGGATGACAAACCTCTTTGTTGAAGGCGGTCAGCAAGTAGCAAGTGCGTTTTTGGATGCTGGTTTGGTGGATCGTGTCCACCTGTTCCACGGCCAAGAAGAACTTGGCGATGTTGACACTATTCACCCCCTTACTGACAATCGCGATATTTCTGACGTGTTGCCATCGGCTGGTTTTGAAATTGTCGATACAGCCAATTACGACGGCGATCTGCTGGAAACGTGGGAGCGATCCTAGATGTTTACCGGTATTGTCACAGATCAAGGTAAAATCTTAGTCGCTGAAGATCGCCCAAGTGGCCGTTATTTCAAGGTTACAACAGCCTATGACGCTGAAGGCATTGATATTGGCGCTTCTATTTCCTGCAATGGTTGCTGTTTAACGGTGACTGAATTATCTGCCAAAGGTGAACCCAATTGGTTTACCGTTGAAGCATGGGCGGAAGCTTTAGAACTTACCAATGCGGTTAACTGGCAAGTTGGCACAACGATCAACTTAGAGCGATCACTCAAGCATGGCGATGAATATGGTGGTCATATGGTGAGCGGTCATGTGGATGGCGTTGCTGAAATCACAAAGGTCGAACAAGAGGGCGAGGCAACGCGCTTCACGCTCAAAGCACCTGATCATTTAGCCAAGTTTATTGTACCCAAAGGATCGGTGACACTTGATGGAACCTCTCTCACTGTGAATAGAGTAGAGGGCGCGACATTTGACGTTTTGATCATCCGCCACACACTTGAAGTGACCACATGGGGCCATTTGGGTGAGGGTGACAGGATAAATCTCGAAGTTGACCAGATTGCACGCTATGTTGTTAGCCTTATGGAACGGCAACAGTCGCTTTAACGCACATAATGCTGGACAAGCGCCCTTAGCTGTGGTGCAAGCACCCTTCAACGACGCATTTAAAACAGGTATTGCAAAATGGCCGCAAAAGCCCCCAAACTTCTGATTATCGAAGCCCCTTATTATGAAGATATTTCTGCCGCTCTTCGCGAAGGTGCTGAGGCGGCACTTAAGGCGGCGGGCGCAAGCTTTGATGCGATCGCTGTGCCGGGTGTGTTGGAGATTCCAGCAGCCGTTGCAATCACTCTTGAGGCGATTGAAACAGGGCGCGTCCATTATGATGGTTTTGTTCTTCTAGGCTGTGTCATTCGTGGTGAAACCACCCATTATGATATTGTCGCTAATGAATCAGCACGTGCCATCATGGACCTTAGCGTGTCGTCACCTGTCGGCATTGGTAATGGCATTCAAACGGTTGAGAATGAAGATCAAGCATGGGCGCGGGCGAAGATGTCTGACAAAGACAAAGGCGGCGGCGCGGCAAGGGCGGCTCTGGCCATGATTGAACTGTCAAACAAGATGCTGGGACAATCAGCATAATGGCTGGCCAAACAAACGATAAATCACTTGATAAGCCCGTCAATAAGCGCGGAGCTGCAAGACTTGCGGCTGTTCAAGCCCTTTACCAAATGGAACTCAGCGGCGCGACCTTGCCTGAGATCGTTGCAGAATATGAAGAGACGAGACTGGGCAGTGATATTGATGGCGATCAATATTTGGAAGCAGACAGCGCCTATTTCCGTGGCCTCATTGCTGGGGTGGTGGGAGATCAAAAAACCATCGACCCCGAAATCAATGATGCGTTGACGCCAGACTGGCCTTTAAGCCGGATAGACATCACGCTTCGCTCGGTCCTTCGTTGTGGAACGTTTGAACTGCAAAAGCGCAAAGACGTTCCCGCCCGCGTGATCATCAATGAATATGTCAATGTGGCTAAGGCCTTTTTTGAAATTGATGAACCGCGTATGGTCAACGGCGTGCTTGATCGTTTGGCGCGAAAGCACCGCGAAGACGAGGTTGATCGTAAGTAAGGGTCTCAATGCAAGATAAGCCCAGCGAATTTGAACTGATTGAGCGCTATCTGCGCCCACTTGCAACGGACCCGTGTGCTTTCTCGCTGAAAGATGATGCCGCAATCTTGGATGTGCCGTCAGGTCAGCAACTGGTGGTGAGTAAAGACTTGCTGATTGAGGGGCGTCATTTCTTCGCCGATGATGCGCCAAAACTGATCGCTCAAAAAGCAGTCCGCAGCAATGTTTCTGACCTCATATCAAAAGGGGCGAAGCCTTATCGCTATAGCCTCGGTCTCGCATTTTCACAGCCTCCATCTCATTCCTTCATTGAGGCGTTTGCGGAAGGGTTGCAGGAAGATCAAACAAAATATGATTGGTCATTGATTGGTGGTGATACGACAAAAAGCCCATCTGATTTTATGATTTCAATCACCGCTTACGGTCTTTGCGGCGAGGGGCAAATGGTGCGGCGCTCAGGGGCTAAGGTTGGCGATCAGCTTTATGTAAGCGGCACACTTGGCGATAGCGCGCTTGGTCTTTGTCTTCGTCAAAAGCCAGAGTTGTTCACTTCATTGGATGGTGAGGCGCAAACTTATTTGAAGGATGCCTATTTGCTGCCGCAGCCACCAAACGGTCTGGAGGGCGCAATTTCAAGATATGCCTCAGCTTCGATGGATATTTCTGACGGGTTGTTTTCCGATCTCGCTCATATGTGCCGTGCAAGCGGGGTTTCTGCGACGGTCGACGATCAAGCCATCCCATTAAGTGATGCGGCAAAAGCCGCGATTGCAGCCGAGCGGAGCTTGCTAAAAACGACGCTTATTGGGGGGGATGATTATCAATGTTTGATAGCCGTCTCACCTGAGCAAGAAGAGGCGTTTAAGGGTCTATGCGCTGATAAAAAACTTAAAATCCAAAAAATAGGTGACTTTACAAATCTAACTGAACCATTGTTCCAATTAACAAATGGTGGTGAGCACTTGAGTGGTGAGTTGAACGGGTTTACTCATTTTTAGGTCGATTGATCATCGTTTATGGGAAACAGTTAGGCCAACAATGTCATCCTCTTTTTGGGGCAATGGCTGCAGCCTTGTTCATGCGCCGGTTTGGCCGCCGAGCTGGTTTGCTGCTTGGTTTGGCCATAGGGGTTTTTGCGGGTATAGGGTTCCCATTGGTGGGAACTTGCGCGGTTGTTTTGTTGGCTCAACGCCAATCAATTGCAGCATTTGAAGCCAGATTTTGATTTTATGTAAGCCAAAAGTAGTAGCGCTCACTGCCATTGAGTTATGAATACGCATTTTTCGCCTAAGAATGGCCAGTTCTAACTAAAGTACACTTGATTCAGTTCACAGTTCCGTTAACAGTTCATCCCGATCAATGCATAAATCCACTTTTGTGGTTTTATGAATTCTTATCCTTAGGGGGAGGGCATATTTGTCTAGTCTAAGGGTTTAATTGGAGGAAATAACTAAAATGGAAATGACTTTATATCTCGTCATGGCTGGCGGATTGTTGTCTTTGGTCTATGGGATCTGGGCAACAAAATCTGTGATGGCCGCGAGTGCGGGTAATGAACGGATGCAAGAAATAGCAGGCGCTATTCAAGAAGGCGCGACCGCTTATCTTTCACGTCAGTATATGACCATTGGTATCGTTGGCGTTGTCGTCCTCGTTATCGCTTGGGCATTGCTTGGTCCAATCGCGGCGATCGGCTTTGCCATCGGTGCGATCTTGTCAGGTGTTGCTGGCTTTATCGGTATGCTGGTTTCTGTTCGTGCAAACGTACGTACAGCACAAGCTGCTTCACAAAGCCTTGGTGCAGGACTGGAAATTGCATTTAAGTCTGGTGCCGTCACAGGCATGCTCGTTGCTGGCCTCGCTCTTTTGGGTGTGACAGTTTACTACTGGGTATTGACCGACATCATGGGGCATGAAAACACAAGCCGCGCAGTTATTGATGGTCTTGTGGCTCTTGGGTTTGGTGCATCACTAATTTCCATCTTCGCCCGTCTTGGCGGCGGTATCTTTACAAAAGGTGCTGACGTTGGTGGTGACTTGGTTGGTAAGGTTGAAGCTGGTATCCCGGAGGATGATCCACGCAACCCTGCAACAATCGCGGATAACGTTGGCGACAACGTTGGTGACTGTGCTGGTATGGCGGCTGACTTGTTTGAAACATATGCTGTGACAGTTGTTGCAACAATGGTTCTGGCGTCAATCTTCTTTGCTGGCGACAATGCAACTCTTCTTATGGCCTTGCCACTCGTCATCGGCGGTGTGTGTGTGATTACATCAATCATCGGCACATTCTTCGTGAAGCTTGGTTCAAACAACTCAATCATGGGTGCTTTGTATAAAGGCTTTATCGCTTGCGCTGTCTTATCAGCCGTTGCACTTGCCATCGTCATGTATGGTTGGATCGGTGGAGACACAGAGTTTACAACATCAACAGGAACGACCTTCACAGGTTCTGATCTGTTCTTGTGTATGCTTGCTGGTCTTATCACCACAGGTCTCATCATCTGGGTGACTGAGTACTACACTGGCGTTGAATACCGCCCTGTACGCTCAATCTCACAAGCATCAGTAACTGGCCACGGTACAAACGTGATCCAAGGTCTTGCGGTTTCTCTTGAAGCTTGTGCATTGCCTGCGATCATCATTATCGTTGGTATTTTGGTGACTTACTCACTTGCTGGTTTGTTCGGTATCGCGATCACTGTGACTGCAATGTTGGCTTTGGCTGGCTTCGTGGTAGCACTTGATGCGTTTGGTCCTGTAACAGATAACGCTGGTGGTATTGCTGAGATGGCTGAGCTTCCAAGTGAAGTTCGTTCAACAACAGATGCACTTGATGCGGTTGGTAACACAACCAAAGCGGTGACAAAGGGTTACGCGATTGGTTCTGCTGGTCTTGGCGCTCTTGTTCTTTTTGCAGCTTACACAGAAGACTTGAAGTTCTTCTCTCAAAGTGCAGCAGAAGGCTCTGTGTTCCACGGCATCAATGCTGACACACTGTTCAACCTGTCAAACCCATATGTGGTTGCTGGTCTTCTCTTCGGTGGTCTTTTGCCATACCTCTTCGGTGGTATGTCGATGACAGCTGTTGGTCGTGCTGGTGGTGCGGTTGTTGAAGAAGTTCGTCGTCAGTTTAAAGCAGACCCAGGCATTATGAAGGGTACTTCTAAGCCTGATTATGCCCGTGCTGTTGATATGCTGACAAAGGCTGCGATCAAAGAAATGATCATTCCAAGCCTGCTGCCAGTGCTCTCACCGGTCTTCGTGTTCTTCGTTGTGAAGGCGATCTCTGGCCCTGCTGATGCGTTTGCGGCTCTTGGCGCAATGCTTCTTGGTGTGATCGTGACAGGCTTCTACGTTGCTGTTTCCATGACTGCCGGTGGTGGTGCATGGGATAACGCTAAGAAATCTTTTGAAGACGGGTTCGTCGATAAAGATGGCGTGAGCCATGAAAAAGGTGGCGAAGCACACAAAGCATCTGTCACGGGTGACACTGTTGGCGATCCGTACAAAGATACGGCTGGTCCTGCGGTTAATCCAATGATCAAGATCACAAACATTGTAGCCCTTCTTCTTCTTGCGGTGCTTGCACACTAAGAATTAGAAAGACTGCTAAGATTTAGGCCCTGCGCATTGCGTGGGGCCTTTTCGTTTTGATAGAGCACTCTCGATTTCTCTATTCGCAAAATGAATTTGCGGCTGCCTGCATTGTGTGCGGTCGATGAGCAAGGCATATTGTCATCAATGAATTGACGCGAGAGGAGCACTGCAATGGCTGTTATTACAGGTTGGGCCCACACAAAATTTGGCAAGCTTGAAGAAAGAACCGTTCAAGATTTGATCGCGGAAGTGGCGATCGACGCCCTGAAACACGCTGAGGTGGAGCCAAAGGACATTGATGCGATCTATGTCGGCAATTTTAACGGCGGCTTCAACGAGCAAGACTTCGCAGCCTCCCTTGTGTCGCTTGCAGATGACGCTTTACGTTATACTCCGTCAACGCGAGTAGAAAATGCCTGTGCTACGGGTTCTGCTGCCATCCACCAAGCCATCAATGCAATTGATGCCAATAAGGCTGGAACAGTTTTAGTGGTCGGCGTTGAAAAGATGACGGAAGTCAGCACGCGTGAAGCAGGCGATCTTTTGCTTCGTTGCTCTTACCACCAAGAAGAAGCGGGCATCGACGGCGGGTTTGCCGGCGTGTTCGGTCAACTCGCCCAATCTTATTTCCAAAAATATGGCGATCAATCTGAGGCGCTTGCAAAGATTGCAGCCAAGAACCATGCAAACGGTATGCACAATCCTTATGCGCAAATGCAGCGGGATTTCGGTTTTGATTTTTGCAACACCGTTTCAGAGAAAAACCCGATTGTTGCCGGTCCATTGCGCCGCACAGATTGTTCCCTCATCACAGATGGCGCCGCCGCTATGGTGTTGACGAACATGGACCGTGCATGGTCTGCACCAAGAGCCATTGGTTTCCGTGCCGCGACACAGGTGAATGACTATCTGCCGCTCTCACGCCGTGACAAGACAGAGCTTGCCGGCGCCTCTAACGCTTGGAACAAGGCACTTGGTGATTCAGGTCTAACGCTTGATGATTTGTCGCTCGTTGAAACCCATGATTGCTTCACCATTGCAGAACTGATGGAATATGAAGCCATGGGCCTTGTTGAAAAAGGGCAGGGGCACCGCGCGATTGATGAGGGTATTGTTGCAAAAGACGGCAAGCTTCCAGTTAACGTGTCTGGCGGTCTGAAATCCAAAGGTCACCCAATCGGTGCGACGGGTGTTTCCATGCATGCGATTTCCTGTATGCAGCTCATGGGTGAGGCAGGTGACATGCAAATTGATAACGCTAAACTTGCAGGCATCTTCAATATGGGCGGCTCGTCTGTTGCAAATTATGTGAGCATCCTAGAGCGGTTACGCTAGATCATTAGTTGAGCGGTTACGCTAGAGCGTTACTTGAGCTGCTACGCCAAGCCGTTATTTGACGAATGAGCGCAGCTCTGCGTTTTCTTCTTCAAGCTCCTTAACCCGCATGGTGAGTTGCGTAATTGCTTGTTTCACGTCCCGAATGTCAACTTTATGGGGAATGTGCTGCGGGCAATTAAGATCCCATGCACTCAAGGTGAAGATAAACACGCGCTCGACTTTTGCCAGATATTTGGGATGGGTGAGTTTTTCGACTAATTCCGGCGTTGCCTCGCTCACCTCAATATTGCCCCATAGCTTTACGCGCTGCTTATTGGCATAATCCATAATGAAAATATGGGCTTTGGTGTTCGTTGAAAGGTTGCCAAGGGAGACATATTGCTGATTGCCTGAGAAGTCCGCAAAGGCCAGGCGCTTCTCATCCAGTGGCACGAGGAAACCTCTAGGCCCACCGCGATGTTGAATATAGGGATGGCCATCACTTCCAACGGTTGCGAGGTAAAAACTGTCTGCTTCAGCGAGGCGAACCTGCAAATCTTGGGTGACATAATCTAACCAATCACGTTCTTCCATCGCTGATTGATAAAACGCACGAGAATTGTTTTCCTCCTGCGCAGCTTTTACTTCAGGGGTAAAGGCGATGTCGGAAATAAGAGGCTCATTAGTCATGGCTGGAAATCTCAGTTTAGCTGTTCAATTTAAGCTGGTTGATATGGGTGCGAATTTCAACACAATGATTGGTGTTCAACACAAAAAAACCCGGCTTTTTCAAGCCGGGTTAAAGTGTCGATAGCGTGCCAAAATTATGCAGGCAAAACCACAATTGGTGAATTGCGTTTTACATTCTCAAAAAGATGGATCACATCTTGATTGACAAGGCGCACACAGCCACTTGAAACGGCTTTGCCGATTGTTTCTGGGTTTGGTGTGCCATGTAGGCGGTAAAGCGTGTCGACCTTGCCTTCAAAAATATAGAGCGCACGTGAACCCAGTGGGTTCTTTAGGCCTGGAGGCATGCCGCCATTTTTATAGCTATATTTTTCAAGTTCTGGCTCACGCGCAATCATTTCTGCAGGCGGTGTCCAAGTTGGCCATTTGCGGCTCCATGCAACACGTGCACGGCCTGACCATTCAAACCCAGCACGACCAAGACCAACGCCGTAGCGCATAGCCTTTCCATTCGGCCGCACATGATAAAGGTAGAAGTTCTTTGAATCGACGACCAAAGTACCAACCTTTTCCTTCGTCTTGTAGTTTACAAGACGACGGCGGAATTTTGACGGTAGCTTTTCAGCACTGATGGCTGGAATAGGAAACAGCTCATCTGGGCGCGCTGAATAATTCAGTGCAAATGAGCTTGCTTCCTTTGTTTTCAACGCTTTTGCTGCGGATTGCTGCTCTAACGTTTGGCAGCCAGCTGCGGTTAGACCAAGAAGGCTGACTGAACCAGTAACAAAGTTCCGTCTTGTAAGTAGGGTCTTAGACATGTTGACGTGTATCTTTTCTTATTTTTGAGCAGTTAAAGGACAACAACACGGGCACCTATCGGCACACGATTGTAAAGGTCGATAACATGATCATTGATCATGCGAATGCAACCATTGGAAACAGAACGACCGATTGATGACGGCTGTGTTGTTCCGTGAATGCGGTAAAGTGTGTCGCGGCCACCACGATAGAGATAAAGGGCGCGTGCACCCAGTGGGTTGTTTGGACCACCGGCAACACCTTTTGCAAAACGAGCATATTTATGCGGTTCGCGACGGATCATATTGCGGGTTGGGGTCCAACGTGGCCATTTTGCTTTGCGAGCAATGGTAGCACCACCACGAAACGCGCGGCCTGCTCTGCCTACACCAACGCCATAACGTCTTGCTTTGCCACCTCTTTCAATAAGATACAGAAAATGGTTATGCGGATCGACCACAATAGTACCAGGCTTATAGCCGCGCTTGAACGAGACCCGTTGTGGAACGTGTGCAGGGTTGATTTTGAATTTTCTGCGAGATTTGTTGGTGTGATGTGCGTCAGCAGTCGTTGCCGGTGCGACAGCAAGAGCAGCTAAACCGCCTAAAAGTAGGTTTCTTCTCGTGAACATTTATATTCTCCAAAACGTCTAATTTTTCACGCGACATATGCGTGGTTACTCAATACGAAAAAATCTATCGACTAAGCGTTTGGTGGACGCAGTCGAACGACGTTTTGGAAGGAGAATTCTTCCACTACCAAAAATGTGGCGTGGATATCACTTGGCGATATCACACCAGTAGAAACATCAGTAAAAAACAATTTGCAGTCACCGCCATTACAGGTGGTAATTGTGTTTTCTGCTTGGTTTTCTGTGCAACACGCTTCTGCGTTTGCTGTCGTTGTATGGTGATCCATTGTTTCAGATACAATTGAATGATCGATAGGCATTGCAGGCGAAGCCTCCGCATAACCTACGAACCCTTGCGCGAACACGCTAATAATCACCAATAATGTTAGAACCACTGATCTCATGAGAGCAAGCTAATCGGAGTCTTTGTTTTTTGCTATCGCCTAAACTTCACAGTCATGTGTTTTTTGCTGTTATCACGGAGGCAATGTTGTTGTATTTCAATGGGTTAGCCATGTTTACCAATATGTGGGTTTTTAAATTTAGGGTCAGGTGATGTTTTTTTGCAACAAAAACGTGAGCAAAAACAAAGACTTTTAGGAATAAAATAAAAACGGCGCCACATGGGCGCCGTCTAATTTTAGTTTATTGCGGGGGGGTAAGCTTAGCTGCAACCGCTGGTTGATCCGCATGTGTCGCACTTTAAGCATGTCCCGTTGCGCACCATTGTAAAGTTGGCGCATTCTGAACAAGCTTCGCCCTCATAACCTTTCATCCGTGCTTGTGCACGTTGTTCAGCAGTATCAAGGGGCTTAGGCATTGGTTCTGTTGCTTCATAGGCATCTTGAGCAGGGGATGCGAAGCCGGAATTTACTTCCACTTCATAGTCCCGCTTAAAGGCAGTCGCCGCACCACTTGCGGTTGCTGCACCAATTGCCGCCGTCGCACCAATGGCTGTAACAGTTGCAGAAGGGCCATCTCCACCGGCAGAGCCTACTGGTTCATTGGTGAGAAGTTTTAGGTTTTGACCGCGAACCAATCCACGGGAGACCACATGCCCAGCGCCCCCATCATCTGGTTTGTTTTTACCAAGTGATGTGTTGCCGAAGTCTGATGTGTCCACATGAGCAAGATCGTGGCGCTCAAGATAGGAAACAGCCAATTCGCGGAAGATGTAATCAAGAATAGACGTCGCATTCTTGATCGCCTCATTGCCCTGCACCATGCCTGCCGGTTCAAAGCGGGTGAAGGTGAAGGCTTCCACGTACTCTTCAAGTGGCACGCCATATTGAAGACCGAGCGAGACGGCGATTGCGAAGTTATTCATCATCGCACGGAAAGCAGCGCCTTCTTTGTGCATATCGATGAAGATTTCACCCAGACGTCCATCCTCGTATTCGCCCGTTGTGACATAAACCTTGTGACCACCAACACGCGCTTTTTGCGTATAGCCCTTGCGGCGATCTGGCATTTTCTCACGTTCGCGAATTTGACGTTCCACGATACGCTCGACGATTTTCTCTGTCACTTTCTCAATTTGCGCTGTCTGTGGCATTGCTGCCAATTCTTCGACTGCATCTAATGCCTCATCTTCATCCATATCCTCGTCTTCAAGAAGGGATGCATTGAGAGGTTGAGATAGTTTCGAGCCATCACGATAAAGCGCGTTTGCTTTCAAGGCTTTCTGCCATGAGCGCATATAAGCGTCTTTACAATCTTCAACCGTTGCAACATTTGGCATGTTGATGGTTTTCGAGATCGCGCCAGAGATGAACGGCTGAGATGCGGCCATCATGTCGATGTGGCTGTTTACAGACAAGAAGCGCTTGCCGATGCGTCCGCATGGGTTTGCACAATCAAAGACAGGGTAGTGCTCTTCCTTGAGGAATGGTGCACCTTCCAATGTCATTGTACCGCAAACATGAGAGTTGGCCGCTTCAATGTCTGCTTTTGAGAAGCCAAGGTGTGCCAACAGATTGAAGTTGAAGTCGTTCAACTGCTCATCGCTGATGTTGAGGGTCTCTTTGCAGAAGTCTTCGCCAAGCGTCCATTTGTTGAAAACGAACTTAATGTCGAAGGCTGAACCGAGACCAGCTTCCACTGCTGCAATCTTCTCGTCATCAAAACCTTTATTCTTTAATGTCGAGTGATTAATTGCTGGTGCTTGTGCAAGTGATGCATGACCAACAGCATAAGCTTCAATTTCAGCAATCTCACTCTCGCCATAACCAAGGGTACGAAGGGCCTCTGGCACGGCTTGGTTGATGATTTTGAAGTAACCACCACCGGCAAGTTTCTTGAATTTTACAAGCGCGAAGTCTGGCTCGATGCCTGTGGTATCACAGTCCATAACAAGGCCAATTGTGCCTGTTGGCGCAATCACAGTTGACTGCGCATTACGGTACCCGTGCTTTTCACCCAATTCAACGGCAGCATCCCATGCAGCACGTGCCCGTTCGATGAGCTTTGGCTCTGGGCAGTCTTTTGCAATAAGAGCAACCGGATCAACGCTTAGGTCTTCATAACCTGATGTCTCACCATAGGCCGCACGACGGTGATTGCGCATAACACGCAACATGTGTTTGCGGTTTGGCTTATAGCCTGGGAATGGACCTTGTTCTTTCGCCATTTCAGCCGACGTTGCATAACAAACACCAGTCATGATCGCTGAGATTGCGCCACAAATCGCACGCCCTTTATCTGAATCGTAAGGAATGCCAGATGTCATCAGCAAACCACCGATGTTGGCAAAGCCAAGACCTGTCGTGCGGTACTTATAAGAGAGCTGGGCAATTTCCTTAGATGGGAACTGAGCCATGAGAACTGAAATCTCAAGCACAATCATCCAAAGGCGAACGCCGTGCTCAAAGTCTTCCACTTGGAAAGAACCGTCTTCTGCTTTGAACTGAAGCAAGTTCAATGAGGCCAAGTTACAAGCCGTGTCATCCAAGAACATATATTCTGAACAAGGGTTTGACGCTCTGATTTCACCAGAGGCTGGGCAGGTGTGCCAGTCATTGATTGTCGTGTGGTATTGGATGCCCGGGTCAGCAGAGGCCCAAGCCGCATGGCCAACTTGTTCCCAAAGGTCGCGGGCTTCTAGTGTTTTAACAACATTGCCAGAAATGCGGCCTGTCAAATCCCATGTGCTGTCTTCTTCAACGGCGCGAAGGAAGTCATCGGTTACGCGAACAGAGTTGTTTGAGTTTTGGCCTGCAACGGTCAGGTAAGCTTCTGAATCCCAATCTGTGTCGTAGACTGGGAATTCGATGTCTTTATAGCCTTGCTTGGCGAATTGAATAACGCGTTGAACATAGTTTTCAGGCACGAGCGCTTTTTTCGCTGCACGCACTTCGCGTTTTAGGGCAGGGTTCTTTTGGACATCAAAGCAATCATCGCCTGAACCTGAGCAATTTACGCAGGCTTTCATGATCGCTTTAAGGTGCTTGGAAGCAACCTTGGAGCCAGTGACGAGAGCGGCAACTTTTTGCTCTTCTTTCACCTTCCAGTTGATGTATTCCTCAATATCTGGGTGATCAATGTCGACCACAACCATTTTGGCTGCACGGCGGGTTGTACCGCCAGATTTAATGGCTCCAGCTGCACGATCACCAATTTTCAAGAAACTCATGAGGCCTGATGATTTGCCACCACCAGCAAGGGATTCGCCCGCACCACGAAGATGCGAGAAGTTTGAGCCCGTACCAGAACCGTACTTAAAGAGGCGCGCTTCACGAACCCATAGGTCCATAATGCCGCCTTCATTCACGAGATCATCTGCTACAGACTGAATAAAACAAGCGTGCGGCTGTGGGTGCTCATAAGAAGACTTGGATTTGACCAACTTGCCAGTTTCAAAATCAACATAATGGTGTCCTTGGCCTGGGCCATCAATGCCATAGGCCCAATGTAGACCCGTGTTGAACCACTGCGGGCTGTTTGGTGCGCAACGTTGTGTGCAAAGCATATAGCTAAGTTCGTCATAGAATGCTTGTGCGTCAGCATCGCTATCGAAATAACCACCTTTCCAGCCCCAATATGTCCATGTGCCGGCAAGACGGTCAAAAACTTGGCGTGCATCAGTTTCAGAGCCATAGCGCTCTTCTTCTGGCAATTCAGCTAAGGCTTCTTCATCTGCAACAGAGCGCCATAAGAAAGAAGGAACGTCATTTTCCTCAACTTTCTTCAAGCGTGCTGGCACACCGGCTTTGCGGAAGTATTTTTGCGCGAGAATATCACTGGCTACCTGACTAAACTGGCTTGGAACCTGAATATTTTCTAAGCGGAACACAATTGTTCCATCAGGGTTTTTAATTTCACTTGTTGCTTCGCGAAAATCGACTTCCGCGTATGCCGATTGGCCTTCTTTAGTATAGCGTCTTTCAATGCGCACGTTGTTTCTCCAGCGGGCTTTTGGTGCCCGTATCCCGTATAGATTTATCCTTAAATGTCAGCCGCGCATTTCTCAGTTCTCACTGAACCCCTTACGCGGACCGACATACCCTCAATTTTAAAAGGCAATTCAAACAACTGTCGTTATTTGCCCCTGCCATAAACCGTTTTCGGCGGTTTATAGTGTTTGTAGTTACTGCACTTTCCGAGGTGTCTCGGTACTGCGTGCTTGACCCGAATCTATATCGGGTACTTCCCTAAGCTTCAGCTCAACTACTAAATATAGTATTAATGCCGCTTTAGTCTTCCATATATTGTGTTTTTGGTAAACCATCCACAACAGTTTTTGATGTGAAAAAGAAGGGTGCAGAAACACTAGGAATTTTAAGAAGACGCTACACGTTACGCTGAAACGCTACTAACCGATTGTTGAGGTTACGACGCACAAATCCTTGTCTCGTAAAGCCTTTTTTGGCTCTACCAGAGACATGTAGAGTGAAACTCACTGGATTTTCCGTTAGTCATCGCCACCAACTTTTCGAAACTAGTGTGAATCGGTTTTATGCGTCAAGCATTAGTGTGCGAGTCGTAAAAAATATCTAAATATGGGGGTAACAATGAAAATTACGGGGATAACCGCAAAGAATTTTGGGGAAGAAAATGGTTGATTTTTTTAGTGCTAGTTAAGGCATGAAGCTGGACAAAATTGCTTTAAAAGCGCATAAACTCAGCAACTTTAGATTCCTTTTTTGGCGGAAACATATGAAAAACCTTCTGTTGCAAGTTTTTACATGGTGGCGTGGTCAAACACTTGGTGTTCGTTTTTACACTTGGCGCAAAGGCGAGCGTGTTGGTGAAGACCATAATGGCAATGTCTATTACCGTGATCACAATGATGAACGCCGTTGGGTGATTTACTCAGATATCGTGGAAGCATCGGAAATTCCGGCAGGCTGGCACGGCTGGATGCACCATAAAACCGATACACCCCCCTCTGAAGAAGGCTATCAAGCTTATTCATGGGAACTTGCTCATAAAGCGAATCAGACGGGCACCGCAAATGCTTATCGTCCTGCAACCGTGCGCCGTGCAGCGCAGGGGGATGCACCTGCTTCCGATTATGAAGCATGGACCCCATAAAGAAGTAACGGGCTTTAAGGGCTTATGCGTCGTTAAATCGCCTTCATTTTGATCAATGTTTCAACTTCACCCATCAATGTCACAATAAGATAGACGCTTCGTACGATAAGTTACTTATGTTTCAAAATCGATTCGCCCTTGCCCTTGCCGTTAGTTGCCTTTTACCGTTTGGTGCGGTGAATGCTCAAACATCTATTGAAGGTGTGATTGACCAACGGGATGCCAACGGAGAAATCCCTGAAGGTTTTGTGAATGGAATTGCCTCGCCACCGCCTCCCCAAAAAATTGTCAATGAGGTGGCTGTGTTCGCGGGCCTTGATAAAATTACGGGGCGCATCATTCGTTTTGATGTAAAAGTCGATGAAACTGTGCAGTTCGGCGCTTTGCAGGTAACACCTAAGGTTTGTTATTCCCGCCCATCAACGCAAACGCCGCAAACAACAAGCTTTGTAAAAGTTGCGGAAGAAACATTGGATAAAAAGATCCAAGACCTTTTCAGCGGGTGGATGTTTGCAGCAAGCCCAGGTCTACATGCTGTCGATCACGCGGTTTATGATGTTTGGCTGGTGGATTGTAAATCTGCGGACCAATTCTCTCTCGAAACGGTCACCACTGCAGATGATGATTTGGGTGGACGCGGCTTTGACGATGCTGATGACAATGAAGCAGATGACGTCGCGAACGATCCGGCAGCTGTTGTCCCACCGGCACCTGCGATCAACCCGCTTCGCAGCTAATCGCTATTAAAGTTCAAAATCACTAATGATTTGAAGAGCTTCCGTGCCTGTAATGGACGCGTCTAAGGCGTGAAAGTCACCGCGTCTGTCGAGAGCCGTTTCCAAAAGAAGATGATAACGGTGGCGGCTCACATCAATTGCACCAAATGTTTTCAAATGGTCTGTGGTGAATTGTGTATCAAGCAGCCGGAAACCGCCAGCGCACATGCGGGCGACCAAATGGGTGAGGGCAATTTTTGACGCATCGCGTGCACGAGAAAACATGCTTTCCCCGAAAAACGCACCCCCAAGGTGCACACCATAAAGGCCTCCGACGAGAACATCTTCATCGTAAACCTCGACAGTATGGGCACGGCCTGTTTCATACAGTTCTTTATATAGTCGTCTGATTGGCCCATTAATCCACGTCACATCGCGATCAGGTGTCACAGCTGCGCATCCTTCGATCACGGCTTCAAAATCATTGTTGACAACGACGTGGTAGGTGGTCTTGCGGATGGTTTTCTTCAAACGGCGCGGGATATGGAAGTCTGTAAGCGGAATAATACCGCGTTCTTCTGGTTCAACCCAGAATAAGCTGTCGTCGTCGGCACTTTCAGCCATAGGAAAAATGCCGCAAGCATATGCTTTCAGCAAAACTTGCGGTGTGATTTGAAAGTCGGCAGTCGAAGACAACAGCTATTCCAGTCAGAAAACGTTCGAACTTATTTAAACGGTATCATTGTTGTCCGGGGTGGCAAGAAAGTTTTCTAGCCAATGAATATCGTAGATTCCGTCTTGAATATCCTTGTTGTTCAATAATGAATGGAACAAAGGAATTGTCGTCTCGATACCATCAACCACAAATTCGTTCAAAGCACGGCGAAGACGCATCATGCAGTCTGTACGGTTGCGCCCGTGAACGATGAGTTTGCCGATCAAACTGTCATAATAGGGGGGAATTCGGTAGCCCTGATAGACACCTGAATCAACACGCACCCCAAAACCACCCGGTGGGTGATATTGTGTAATGGTGCCCGGTGACGGGGCGAAAGTTACAGGATGTTCTGCATTGATGCGGCATTCGATCGCATGGCCATAAAATTGGACGTCTTTTTGTGTAACTGAAAGATCGCCGCCAGCCGCAACGCGAAGTTGTTCGTGAACTAGATCAATGCCCGTGACCGCTTCGGTTACAGGGTGTTCCACTTGAAGGCGTGTATTCATCTCAATGAAATAGAACTCGCCGTTTTCATAAAGAAACTCAACAGTACCAGCGCCCGAATAACCCATTTTCGCAACAGCGTCGGCGCAAATTTTACCGATGCTTTCGCGCTCTTCTTCATTGAGCGTTGGGGAGAGGGCTTCTTCCCAAACTTTTTGGTGGCGGCGCTGCAATGAACAGTCGCGCTCACCTAAATGGATCGCATTGCCTTTGCCATCACCAAACACTTGAATTTCAATGTGGCGCGGTGTGATGAGGTATTTTTCAAGATAAAGCGCATCATCACCGAATGCTGCTTTTGCTTCGGTTTTAGCCGTTGATACAGCTTCACCAATGTCAGCCTCGGTCATTGCGACCTTCATGCCGCGACCGCCGCCGCCGCTTGCAGCTTTTACAATCACTGGGTAGCCGATTTCGCTAGCAACCTTCTTGGCGTCCGCAATACTTTTTACAGCACCCTTAGAACCTGGAACAACCGGAATGCCCAGTTCTTCAGCTGTTTGCTTCGCCGTAATTTTGTCGCCCATAATGGAGATGTGTTTTGCTGATGGGCCGACAAATGTCAGGTTGTGGGCTTCCAAAATTTCAGCAAACCGTGCGTTTTCAGAAAGAAAACCGTATCCTGGGTGAACCGCCTCGGCGCCCGTGATTTCACAGGCTGCCAAGATTTCAGGGATTTTCAGATAAGAATCACGCGCAGGCGGAGGGCCAATACACACACTCTCATCTGCAAGGCGCACATGCATGGCATCAGCATCTGCTGTGGAGTGAGCGGCAACTGTTTGAATGCCAAGCTCTTTACAAGCGCGAAGAATGCGAAGCGCTATTTCACCGCGATTGGCGATAAGAAGTTTATTGAACAAACCAACGCTCCCTTATTCGATCACGAAGAGCGGCTCGCCAAATTCCACTGGCTGTGCATCATCAACCAAAATAGCTTTCACCGTCCCTGCTTTTTCGGCAGGAATTTGGTTCATGGTTTTCATGGCTTCAATAATCAAAATAGTCTGACCAGCTTTTACCTTATCGCCGACCGCAACAAAGGCAGGCTTGCCCGGTTCTGGTGACAGGTAAGCGGTGCCGACCATTGGTGATTTGAGGGCGTTTTCTGAAGAGGAACTATCAGCCGCAGGTGCTGCAACAGCAGCAGGTGCCGCAGGTGCTGCCGCCGCTGCTGCAACAGGCGCTGCTGCTTGAGCGGGTGCCGCTGCTTGGATCACTTGTGTGACCTCGCTGGTCCGCGACAGGCGTAGACGCAATGTCTCATGCTCTATTTCAATTTCATTCAAATCTGTTTCTGAAAGGAGTTCAGCCAACTTGCGGATGAGTTCGTGATCAATTGGTTCGTTTTTTGCCATTTTAATTCTTCTAATTCTTTTTGGGACGCTACGTTATTGGTCCTTTTAGGAGGTCGCTGCGATAGCTTTCATTGCGAGTGTATATCCATAAGTGCCTAAGCCTACAATAGTTCCTTTTGAAACTGGGGAAACATAGGAGTGGTGACGGAATGCCTCGCGTGCATGAACGTTAGAAATATGCACTTCAATCACCTTGCAATTGCTACCTGCAATTGCATCATGAAGGGCGACAGAGGTGTGTGTATAGGCGCCCGGATTGAAGATAACCCAAGTACCAGCGCTTCCTGCTTGCTGAAGCGCATCAACAAGCTCGCCCTCATGGTTTGATTGTTGGCAGTCCACCGTGAAGCCAAGTTCTTCACCAATGCTTTTGCATTCTTGTTCAAGCATCTCCAAAGTGGTCGCGCCATAAATGTCAGGTTCTCTTGTTCCCAACAAATTCAGGTTAGGGCCGTTGAGGACCAAAACATTGGTCATAATCTTAGCTTTCTTGTTCAAAACTTTTAGTGTCGGTGTTCTTTATAGGGGAGAGGCGGGGAAATCGAAAGAAAAACTATGTTTTCAGCCGTGTTGTGCACCGGATGGAAGCATCAAGAGCAGGCTGTTTTCCCACATTCGCGCATGGCGGACACTTTTTGCTGCAAGACATCAAGTTCCACCGCACCCGGTATCAACTCATTGCCAATGATAAAAGAGGGGGTGCCATTGATCCCTAAATCGCTCGCCAATTGGTAGACCTCATTGATCGCTTCATCTGCTTGGGGCGTTTGGATAAAGCTCTCAATTTTGTCGGTGTCGATACCAAGATTGGCTGATAAGGCAAGTGCTATACGTTGATTGACCTGACCGTGTGCGCTTAAAAGCTGTGTATGAAGTTCTTTGTATTTTGCTGGCGCAATTTTAGACGCCGCAATTGAAACGCGAGCAGCTTCTTGAGAACCCGGCCCAAGAACAGGGAATTCTTTCAAGATCACTTTGATTTTTGGGTCTTGCTCGATCAAGGCCTCAACAGTTGACAAGGTTTGACGGCAGAAGCCGCAGTTGTAATCGAAGAACTCAATCAGTGTGACATCACCCTCTGGGTTGCCGATCACCATTTGATGGTCAGATGCATGTAAAATTTCAGCATTTGCTTGAATTTGACGCTGTTGGTTCGCAGCAACTTGTTCCTCGTGACGGCGTTCAAGCGTTTGCAGTGCTTCCACAATCACTTCAGGATTTTTCAAAAGGTAGTCGTGAACCAGTTTTTCAATTTCTGCATCGGTGCGAGTTTGCGGTGCTTGGGCATGTGCTGCGGTCATTGCCATCGCCAAAGCCCCAAATAGACTTAATCCTGCAATTTTAAGCCAAGCTCTTTTCATCTGTTTCTACGTAAACCTTTTGGTTCAATCGACGATAAAAAAGACCATATAGCGTAATGTTCAAACCGCCAAGTTTTAGAGACGAGGGTTTTTGAATTT
The DNA here is from genome assembly GCA_964553335.1 of uncultured Hyphomicrobiales bacterium. Taxonomy (GTDB): domain Bacteria; phylum Pseudomonadota; class Alphaproteobacteria; order Rhizobiales; family JACESI01; genus JACESI01. Next base: position 38,599 of record CAZKKW010000001.1, read on the forward strand.
CAAAATATCATCAGCTTGAATCCAACCTCTGCTTCCCGTTTTTAACTTCTTCTTTGCCCGTGAAGCATGAAATTTAGAGCCCCGGATATCACCGAAATAGAAAAGGCCGTTTGCAGTCGCCAAACTTGCTAAACCGGGCTGACCTGCACGTGAATGAGCGATTGCAAGTTGTTGATGCGCATTGGCGATTGTTTGGTCGCGAGCAATTGCTTTCGTTAAGACGCTTATCGCTTCTTTATTGTTCTTTGGATTGTTGGTCGCAACGAGCGCATGGCCAAGGAGCGTTTGAATAAGGGGTTGTCCAGGGGACAATTTCAATGCTTTACGCAAAGGTGCAATGGCATTTTGTGGCTGGCCACCTTCTAGGTAAGCTTGGCCTTTGAGCTCCCAAAAATAAGGGTAGTTTGGCGCGCGCTTGATCAATTTATCAATATTCTTTTGAGCTCGTTTAACTTTGCCAAAACGATATCCAACAATGGCGCGTGCATAATCTGCGGCGAGTGATTTATCTTTTGAGGGATAACGCCGTCCCACTCGCTGTGGATGTTCTGTAAAGGCTGAAATTTTGGCCTGCATTAATTTGTGACGCGCAATCAGAGATTTACTGTCTTTTTTGTCTCTAAATTTACTCTTTGCTACGAGGTTTTCGATCAATCCAATACGTTCCCGTGGTAACGGGTGGGAAAGCACATAAGGATCAATGGATCGTGCTGTGACAGGAATTTGACGCTGTAAGGTCTCAAATGTTTTCAGCATGCCAACAGCTGATTGGCCTGTTTTTTCCAGATAAGTAACGGCTGCACGGTCTGCGGCAACTTCCTCTGTGCGTTGGTGTGCGAGAATTGTGCGCCCAGCAACGGAACTGCTACCGTGCAAGAGGCCAGCACCTGCTTGAGCTGCTTGAGTGCTGCCTGCTGCAGCACCTGCAACAATAGCTGCACCAGCTAGAATGCTTGAGACAATTGAAATTGTCCGCGCACCAGAAACGGCTTGACGAATGCGGGTTAGGTGTCCGCCTGCGATATGACCTGCTTCATGGGCGATAACGCCGATCACTTCGTTGGGTGTATCTGCCTGTCTGAGTGTCCCAAGATTGATAAACATGCGACGACCATTAGCAACGAAGGCATTAAATTGGTTGGATCTGACAAGGTGGATTGCAACGAAATTAGATTTTAAGCCTGCTGCCTTGAAAATCGGTTGTGAGTAATCTCTGATCAATGCTTCCATCTCAGCATCGCGAACGAGGGGAATACCACCTTGAGCTGCTGCTGGCCCTATGGTCATTGAAAATGCGAGCATTGCTGCCAGCATAACTTTTAAAGCCTTGATTACATGTGCACTGATAGAGGCCATTATAAGGGTTCCAATCTTCGTCGCGTCGTTCATGCTTAAACACTTTATATCAGGCTTGCCGAATGGTCATGGCTGAAATATGGCTAAGCGTATAAAACTTAGCATAAATACATCTGAGCCATATCGCTATGGGTAAGTGAGGGACAATTGATAATATCTACGTCAGATCGTAGTGAGATTTCGTCATTTTTGGCAATGGATGTGCTTCGACGCGCCAATGCGGCAGAACGCGAGGGTGAAGACGTCATCCACATGGAAGTTGGCCAGCCTGCGGCCTCAGCTCCATCCATCGTGATTGAAGAGGCGCAAAAGTGGCTTGCGAAAGGTCGTTTAGGCTATACGGACGCCCTTGGCCTTGATGATTTGCGAAAACGGATTGCATCGCACTATCACGAAAAGTATGCGGTTGAAATCGATCCGCACCGTATCGCGGTAACCACTGGCTCATCTGGTGGTTTTAATCTCGCATTTCTTGCCGCTTTTGATGTTGGGGATAAAATTGGCCTGCCGTCACCAGGTTATCCAGCGTATCGCAATATTTTAGCAGCGCTCGGTCTTGAGGTGGTAGAGATTGAAACCACCGCAGAGGATCGGTGGACACTGAGTGAGCGCGCGTTACGCGAAGCCCACGAAACCCATGGATTAAAGGGTGTATTGGTCGCAAGCCCTGCCAATCCAAGTGGCACCATGCTCACATCTGACATGTTGAAGCGGGTTTGTGAAACCTGCAAGGAACTGAGCATTCGTTTCATCTCGGATGAGATTTATCATGGTCTTGTTTTTGAAGGGGAGGAAGAGACAGCCCTTCGTTATAGCGATGAGGTGATTGTCGTGAATTCGTTCAGCAAATACTATTGCATGACGGGCTGGCGGGTCGGTTGGATGATTTTGCCCGAAAATATGGTTCGAACAGTAGAACGGCTTGCGCAGAACCTCTTTATCTCAGCACCAGAACTATCACAAAGGGCAGGGATTGCTGCCTTTGATGCTATGGCAGAGTTTGAAGTTATAAAAGCAGGCTATGCTGAAAATCGTCGTATTATCAGTGCAGCATTAAAAGCAATGGGGCTTACAGATTACCACCCTGTTGATGGCGCGTTTTATTTCTATGTGAATGTTAAAAACCACACGAACGATTCGTTGCAATTCTCCCAAAAAATGCTGGATGAAATTCACGTGGCGGCAACACCGGGAGCTGATTTTGATCCGGTGCGCGGCCATCAATATTTGCGGTTTTCTTTCGCGGGGGAAGCCGCCAATATGCAGCGCGCCATGGAGCGCTTGGGCAATTGGCTCTAACGAAAAATGCCCGCGTTAGACGCGGGCATTTATGTTTATTTCAAAAGCATAGAGCGATCTAAAAGAAGGAGCGGCGTTGCCACCAGCCTGATTTAGCTGGTTTCTTTTCCTTACCATCGTCTTTCGAAGCTTCAGCCTCAGTGGGTGCTTCTGCCTCGGCAGGTGCTTCAGGTGCTGTTTCTTCAGGAGCGGCCTTGGCTTGTGCATCAGCCTCAGCTGCCGCAGCATCAGCTTTCTTTTTAGCAATCGTTGCAGCCCGTTTTTGTGCAGGCGTCAACTTGGCAGGCGCTTCCTCAACCACATCTTCTTGAACTTCTTTGGGTGTTTCAGAAGATTCTGCGTCGGCTGCTACTTCTTTTGACTTGCGTGGTGCGCGTTTGCGAGGTTTTTTCGCTGGCTTTTCGTCAGCTTTCGGCTTGTCATCAGCGGCTTCCGAGACGCTCTCACTTGAGGCCTCTGCTGCTGCTTCATTTGCAGCACCGTCTTCTTGCGCGACAGCGTCTACAGCTTCACCATCAGCTGCTTCTGCATTCTCAGTTGCATCAGCACTACCACGATCACGACGACCACCACGGCGACCACGTCTGCGGCGTTTTTTCTTACCTTCGCCGTCACCGTCTTCTGTTTCCCCGTCAGCAGATGAAGCTTCAGCTTGATTTTCGCTGTCGTCTTCATTGCCATCTTCGTTTGAAGCATCCGCATCAGATTTGCCACGTCTACGGCCCCGTCTTCTGCGGCGTTTACGAGGGGGTTTATCATCCTCGTCGCGGATTTCTTCTTCTGCAACATCTTTGGCGATAAGCTCTGCTTCCGCTGCTTCCGCCGCCGCATCCAGTTCCGCGTCGCGGGCAAGTTCTGCGTCAATATCGACGGTTTCAGGTGTCACCATCGACGGAGACTTCGGCGCTTCAGCGCGTTCTCCTCGACTAATTGTGCAATATTCGCCAATGATCGTCTCATCCGATTCAAATGTAATCGCAAGACCGAAACGCTCTTCAAGCTCCATCAAATTGGCACGTTTGTGGTTAAGCACATAAAGTGCGACGGAGCCCCGAGTGCGAACAATTAGATTGTGTTTTGAACCCTTGTTCAAATGGTCTTCAATTGCCCGCAACACGTACAGCGAAACGGAGGCAGGGCCGCGTACATAGCCAGTGCCTTCACAATGCGGACATTCTTCCATCGTGCTTTCAAGGACACTTGCACGAATGCGTTGGCGTGACATTTCAAGTAGACCAAAGTGAGAAATACGGCCGACTTGAATGCGTGCACGGTCATTGCGCAGGCATTCTTTAAGCTTGCGTTCAACCGCACGATTGTTGCGGTTTTCTTCCATATCGATGAAGTCAATCACCACAAGGCCTGCAAGGTCGCGCAATCGAAGTTGGCGAGCCACTTCTTCAGCCGTCTCTAGGTTTGTGCTGAGTGCTGTTTCTTCAATCGAACTTTCGCGGGTCGATTTACCGGAGTTCACGTCAATAGAAACCAAAGCTTCCGTTTGGTTGATGATGATATAGCCACCAGATTTCAATGTTACGCGCGTGGAAAACATTTCATCCAGTTGAGCTTCGACACCGTAGCGCGCAAAAATTGGCTGCAAGTCTTTATACGGCTGCACGTTTTTTGCGTGGCTCGGCATCAGCATGCGCATGAAGTCTTTTGCTTCACGGTAGCCTTCATCACCAGACACCAGCACTTGCTTGATGTCTTTATTATACAGATCTCGAATGGAACGCTTAAGCAGGCTGCCTTCTTCATAGACAAGGGCAGGGGCAGATGATTTTAAGGTGAAATCGCGCACATTTTCCCAAAGGCGCATGAGGTATTCAAAATCGCGGTTGATTTCAGGCTTGGTGCGGCTTGCCCCAGCTGTACGCAAAATGACGCCCATGCCTTCAGCAACATCAAGGTCAGTCGCGATTGCCCGCAAGCGCTTACGGTCGGATTGATTGGTGATCTTGCGAGAAATCCCGCCACCACGGTCGGTGTTTGGCATCAAGACCGAATAACGGCCAGCAAGTGAAAGATAAGTGGTAAGGGCTGCTCCCTTATTGCCACGCTCTTCTTTGACAACCTGCACCAAAATGATTTGGCGACGTTTTATAACTTCTTGAATTTTATATTGTTTTGCGCGAGGGCGAGAGCGGCGCTCTGGAACTTCTTCTAAAGCATCTTCTGACCCAACGGATTCGACGTCTTCCTCAGCCTCATCGTCCGATTCATCTTCGTCTTCGTCGCTGTTTTCTGCGTCCGCTTTTGATTCTGGCTCGTTTTCAGCGTCATCAGTTGATTCTTCAACTGTTTTTGCTTCAGTTTCATCAGCCTCTTCATCAGCCGCTTCTTCTGCTTTGGCAGTATCTTCGGTGGCAACTGCTTCTTCAGCGTTTTCTGCGGCTGCATCAACAACGGCGTCTTCGCCTTCGCTAGCAGTTACCGCTTCATCTGTTGCGCTATCTTCAGCAGCATCAGTGGCCTCTTCTTCAACAACGTCAGACTGAACGACTTCATCTTTTTTAGCCCGAGCAGCTTTGCTTGAGCCGCGACGACGGCGACCGCGCTTTTTCGGCGCTTCTTCTTCGTCTTCCTCATTGGCTGCTTTATGGGCGGCTGCTTCTTCTTCCAGCAAAGCCTGACGGTCTGCCACTGGAATTTGATAATAATCTGGATGAATTTCCGAGAAAGCAAGGAAACCATGACGGTTGCCGCCATAGTCGACAAAGGCTGCCTGTAATGATGGTTCTACCCGCGTTACTTTTGCAAGGTAGATGTTGCCTTTTAGTTGTTTCTTGTTTTCGGCTTCAAAGTCGAATTCTTCGACTCTGTTGCCGCGAACCACCACAACCCGAGTTTCCTCGGGGTGGGCGGCATCAATGAGCATCTTGTTGTCCATTTAGTCTGGTCTCCACAACCGCGCCGCAAATCATGGCCTAAATCATGGTGATCGGATTGCCGATCCACCGGACTAAAGCCGTTTTGTGCGAGGAGGTTGGTTGGGTTATGGGCCAAGCTAGATGTGGTCAAACGTTTCGTTTCAACACTGATCATAGACATACGCGTTGTGAAACCTGCGTATAGGAGTGCTGCAGACGTAAGTGCTGCAACAATAAAGGTTTCGTCGTTTAACAGTTCGCTTGGCAATTTTGATACCTGAAGGAACAAGTTTGTTCCAAATGAAGAAATAGGCACAACTGACATCCCGATAGAGGGAAAATCTGTTATGGCGGCAATCTCGACACTTCAGTTAGCGTTGCGTGGAAGTTGAAAATTCTCGAACGGGTTACGTTCCAAAGAAACTTCTTGTCCACGTTCTCATGGTATCAAACGGTCATCGCAAAGTGGTCTGAACATGCCCCTAAACGTCTGGGGTCGAATTCAATCGGATGCTTTGATAACGTGATCAAGAGCTTCCTGCTACTTTGCTCGCCTTTGTTACGCCTGAGACAGCTGTACAAAGCGTCAAAAATTTTGCCGCATTTATATCTCTATGTGCGAATCTATAATAATTCAAGGAAAAGAAATTTCTTCTGTTAGATATTCAGGGGGGCGAGGGCGTGTTGATTGAACATATAAAGGTGCTGAAGTCGTGAAAATGTGCGCGGATTCTTACGTTTTTCAAAGGCTGCGGCAAAGCGGTTTAACCATTTTGCCTGTTTTGCTGCCTGTTATGATTTTTTTGTTTTTGGTTCAAACCTCGATCAATATTGCCAGCGCACAGGAGATTTCAACAAAAGATTCGCCCGCTAAATTGATTGGATTCAAAATTGCAGGTGATGAAGAAAAAGTTCGCCTTGTTCTGGAAGTCGATGGTGTTGTCGTGCCGACGGGGTTTCTTTCCAGCGCCCCATTCCGCTATGCGATTGATCTTCCTAGCACAGTAGTGGGTCTGCAAGGGAAAGCAATTCAAGGTGAACCGGGATTTTTAAAGTCGATCAAATATGGCCGCAACGAAAAGAATGAGCTTCGTTTGATCGTCGGTGCTGAAGTGCCCTTTGTCTTGAAGGATACGTTTATCGTCCCTAAAGAAACAAACCAACCAACGCGGTTGGTGTTTGATTTTGACAAGACAACGCAAGCCCGCTTTAGAATTGCTATGGCAAGACAAGCTGAAGAAGCACGGCTTGAAAAAACAAAAGCGATCAAAAAACATGACGCGCAAGCATCTGAAAAGGCTGATGCCCTAACGCGCGGGCGTCGGTGGCGGATTGTTATAGATCCGGGGCACGGGGGTAAAGATAGTGGTGCAAAAACGAGAAAAGGAGTGCTTGAAAAAGAAATCGTTCTCTCCTTTGCCGAGCACCTTGCAACAGCGTTAAGCGGCAGCGGACGGTTTGATATCATTTTGACGCGGACATCAGATACATTCGTTCCGTTAAAAGAACGGGTAAAAATTGCTCGCGATAATGACGCTGACCTGTTCGTCTCAATCCATTCTGATAGCTTTCCCAGAGACCGTCGTGTGCGTGGCACCGCGATTTACACAATTTCCCAAAAAGCCTCAGACAGCATGGCAGCTCAATTGGTCGCCGAACAAAATCAATCTGATGCAATCGCTGGCTACGAAATAAAGGATGGCCCAAACGAAGTGGTGGATATTTTGTTTGATCTTACGAGACGAGAAACGAGTAATCTCTCGGTCTTATTTGCTCGCCATTTTTTGAAAGACATGAAAGGTAAGATCAGGTTTTTCAAAGTGCCTCTTCAGCGTGGTGCTTTCACGGTTTTAAAAGTACCTGACATTCCGTCAGCGTTGATAGAGCTTGGGTTTTTATCAAATAATGCGGATGCTGAACTCTTGTCTTCCCCGGCATGGAGAGAGCGAATTGCTCTGGAAATGGCGGGAACAATAGCGTCTTACTTCAAAACGCCGTTGTCGGGGCTTGGGGAGTGATATTGGGGCTAGGGGAGTGACAAGATCGCCACGCTTAGAACTTTTATTGCGAAAATGGTATACTAATGGGGAAATATGTTGCAGTTTTAACAACTTGCCACATTGCTGTCTCAATTTGGCTAGTTGTAATGAAATAACACTTAGTTAGGGACTTAATTGTTATAGTTAACAAAGTGTGTCTCGCATTTTTGCGTCAAACAGCTTAAATGCACGTTAGCAATGGATGACTAAAGGGCGAAAACTACATGTTTTTCAGGTTTTTTGGATATTTGTTTGGCATAGGAACGGTGTGTTTTATCATCGTTGCTGCGGGTGTCACTTATTATATCAGCGAACAAAAAAAGGATTTGCCTGATTATGAAGTGCTGAGCCAATACGAACCGCCCGTAATGACCCGTATTCACGCCTCTGATGGTGCCTTGATGGCGGAATATGCAAAACAGCGTCGTTTGTTTTTGCCAAGCCCAGCCATTCCAGACCTCATCAAAGCTGCATTTATTTCTGCTGAGGATAAAAACTTCTACAATCACACAGGCATTGATTTGACCGGTATTGGTCGTGCGGTCTACGTGAATATCCAAAACAAAGTGAGTGGCCGTAACCGTCGTCTTGTTGGTGCGTCGACGATTACACAGCAGGTCGCGAAAAACTTTCTTTTGACGAGCGAGCAAAAGATCGAGCGTAAAGTACAAGAAATGCTCTTGTCGCTGCGAATTGAGGCGGCATATTCAAAAGAAAAAATTCTAGAACTTTACCTTAATGAAATTTATCTCGGCCTTGGTGCTTATGGGGTAGGGGCTGCATCACTTGTTTATTTTGATCGCTCAGTCAGTGAAATTTCTCTTGCTGAAGCAGCCTATCTCGCGGCACTGCCAAAAGGGCCAACGAATTATCATCCATTTAGACACAAAGAGCGCGCTCTTGGTCGCCGCAATTGGGTTATCGACCGTATGGTCGCGAATGGTTACATTTCGACAGAAGTTGGCGAGAAAGCGAAATCTGAAGATTTGGTCGTTCGTCCGCGTTCTAGGGGAACGAAATTGTTTGCCTCTGAGTACTTCGCGGAAGATGTTCGCCGTGAACTCATTAAATTATATGGCACGAAAGGCCTTTATGAAGGGGGGCTTTCTGTTCGCACAACATTGGACCCATCCCTTCAGGTGAAAGCACGTCGGGCTTTGCAAAATGGTTTGTTGGGCTTTGACCGTCGACGCGGCTGGCGCGGTCCTCATGCTAAGTTAGAACTTAAAGATGAATGGGGTAAAGAACTCGGCGAGGTTAAAGGCCTTCGTGATGTTCCTGAATGGAAACTTGCGGTCGTCCTCGATATGGATGATCAAGGCGCAACGGTCGGCTTGCAGCCATCGAAGCTTGTCTCTGGCGCGCTGTCGAAAGAGCGCAATAAAGTTCGGGTGCCTGTTGATACAATGAAATGGGCGCGTTGGGCTAAAGGTGATCGACGCGGCATCGCTGTAAAGACACCACATGATATTCTGTCGATAGGGGATGTTATTTTTGTTCAGCCGAAGAACCGTCGTGCAACCGCTGGTGATTATGCTCTGAGACAAGTGCCCGAGATTGAAGGCGCTATAACCGCAATGGACCCTTACACAGGCCGCGTTCTTGCAATGGTCGGTGGTTTCAGTTTTTCAGACAGCCAATTTAACCGTGTATCACAAGCAAAACGACAACCTGGTTCGTCATTCAAGCCATTTGTTTATGCAGCAGCCCTTGATAATGGCTACACGCCGTCATCTGTGGTGCTTGATGCAGAAATTGCGATCGACCAAGGTAATGGTCTTGGGATTTGGAAACCTAAAAATTACGGTAAGAAGTTCTACGGCCCGTCAACGCTTCGTCTTGGGATTGAGCGTTCAAGAAACGCCATGACCGTGCGTTTGGCGAAAGATATGGGCATGCCGCTGGTTGCTGAATACTCAAAACGCTTCGGTATCTATGACAATCTTTCACCTGTGCTTGCGATGTCTCTTGGGGCTGGTGAAACAACAGCCCTTCGCATGGTGAGTGCTTATTCAGTACTTGCCAATGGTGGCCGTAAGATTGAACCAACTTTGATTGACCGTATTCAAGACCGCTACGGTAAAACAGTGTTTAAACACGACAAGCGTATTTGTGAGGGCTGTGAAGCAAATGCTTGGGAAAATCAGAATGAACCAGTCCTGATTGACGAGCGCGAACAGGTACTTGACCCAATGACCGCTTATCAAGTGACGTCTATGATGGAAGGCGTTGTAAAACGCGGTACTGGTGCTGCAGTTAAAGCTCTTGGCAAGCCAATTGCTGGTAAAACAGGCACAACAAACGATGAAAAAGACGCATGGTTTGTTGGTTATGCGCCGGACCTTGTTGTTGGTGTTTATGTCGGTTACGACACGCCACGTGCAATGGGTAAAGGTAATACAGGCGGCCAGTTGGCAGCACCTATCTTTGCAGCATTCATGGAAGAGGCTCTTAAAGGTAAGCCGCCTGTAGAGTTTCGCGTTCCTGAAGGTCTGACATTGATTTCAATTAACGCGAAAACGGGCCTTCGCACGAGTTCAACAGGTGATGGAACAATCTTAGAAGCCTTCAAGCCGGGCACCGCACCGCCTAGCCAAACAGACGTTATTGGTTATTCAGCAGCTCTAGGTGGCGCACCTATCACCCGTTCGCAAGAAACAGACCGAGCCATCATCTCCGGTACTGGCGGACTTTATTAAGTAGCTAACAAGCGAATTCCATCCTTGACGGTTTGCCGCGTATGACTATTGTCGCGGCAGACTGTTAAAGGCAAAAAACTATGCGCGCAGAAACCCAATCGACCATCGAAGAAATCAAGCAGGCGCTTAGCTTGCTGAGGAGGCACCTTTGACTGGGATAGCGCCGTCAAACGCTTAGAGGCATTGAATGCCAAGGTGGAAGACCCGAACCTGTGGGATGACGCTGCCAATGCACAAAAAGTAATGCGCGAACGTCAACAGCTTGATGACCAAATGTCATCTGTTACCCAAGTTGAAACAGACCTCAACGACGCCATCGAGTTGATTGAACTTGGTGAGATGGAAGATGACGCGGATGTCGTAGCAGAGGCCGAAGCTGGCCTTACCGATATGCTAGAGATGATTGCCCGCAAACAGGTGGAAACACTCCTATCTGGCGAAGCAGACGGCAATGACACTTATATCGAGGTGCATTCCGGCGCCGGCGGCACAGAAAGCCAAGATTGGGCGTCAATGCTCATGCGCATGTATACGCGCTGGGCAGAACGCAGCCAATTCAAAGTTGAAGTGCTGGAGATGCAAGACGGCGAAGAAGCTGGCATAAAATCTGTGACTTTGTTGATTAAGGGCCAAAATGCCTATGGTTGGGGCAAAACAGAATCAGGCGTGCATCGTCTGGTTCGCATTTCTCCCTTTGACAGTCAAAACCGTCGCCACACCAGTTTTGCAAGCGTGTGGGTGTATCCGGTTGTTGACGATTCCATTGAGATTGAAGTGTCTGAAAGTGATGTGCGCATTGATACCTACCGCGCTTCAGGCGCGGGTGGGCAGCACGTTAACACCACAGATAGTGCGGTGCGCATCACCCATATTGAAACAGGCATTGTCGCCCAGTGTCAAAACGGTCGCTCACAACACCAAAACAAAGCAACCGCTTGGCAAATGTTGCGCGCGCGCCTTTATGAAGAAGAGCTAAAACGCCGCGAAGAAGAAGCAAATGCCAGTTCAGCCACAAAAACCGATATTGGTTGGGGGCACCAGATCCGTTCTTATGTTTTACAGCCCTATCAAATGGTCAAAGACCTGCGTACAGGCGTTGAAAGCGGCAATCCACAAGCGGTCCTCGATGGTGATTTAGATAAATACATGGAAGCAGCTCTTGCCCAACGGGTTATGGGCGGCGGTGAGCCTGTCGAAGACCTAGACGCTTAACCCAGGCGTCGTGGGTGAAACTGTTAGTTTCTGAATTGTTCGTCCAAAATTCGGTCTTCCCATGAATGGCTGGCATCAAACATGATCACAGCGCTTTGGCTTTGATCTTCATGGATGCGCACCTCGGTGATGGATTTCATTTCGGTATGATCCGCAACAGCATTCACAGGGCGTTTTTCGTGTTCCAATACCTCAATCTTGACGTGAGATTGGTTCGGCAACAAAGCGCCATTCCAACGTCTTGGTCTAAACGGGCTGATGGGTGTTAGTGCCAATAAAGGCGCACGGATTGGGATAATGGGGCCTTGAGCGGAAAAGTTATAAGCCGTGCTGCCTTGCGGTGTTGCACACAAAATGCCGTCACAAACGAGCTCTGGAAGCCGCACTTTGCCATCAATTGAAATGCGCAGTTTTGCCGCTTGATAAGATTGACGAAATAGCGAAACCTCATTCAGGGCGAGGGCATGGGACATGTTGCCATCCCCATCAACGGTGGTCATGGAAAGCGGGTAGATGCGTGTTGAAACCGCGTCGGCAACCCGCTTTGGCAACCCTTCCGCATAATATTCATTCATCAAGAAACCAATGGTTCCTTTGTTCATGCCATAAATGGGTGTGTTTTTGTTGAGAACAGAGTTGACCGTATGCAGCATCATGCCGTCGCCGCCAAGGGCCACAATGACTTCGGCGGAATCAGCTTCGCATTGTCCATAAAGGTCGATGCATTCTTGCAGCGCTTGTTGCGCGTCTTCCGCCTGTGAGGCGACAAAATGGAATTTAATAGTCACTGTGTCGCGCCATGCCCATAAGTTACGAGCAAACGTCTTATCACACCTAGCATCGTGTGATCAATTGTCGCGTTTACGGCAATTTTTAACGAGGTATCACCAGCTTACACCATAAGAGCTGCAATAACGCCAACCCATAGGATAAGCGAAAAACCAAGACCAATTGCAAAATGCCGCCAAATTGAATTTTTGTTTTCGTCCGCCATGGTATTCCCCTTTCTAGAATAAAGCCTAAAGAACGGTTCGCTAAGAGGCGAGTAAACCGTACTCATCTTGTTGTGAGTCTCATGTGATGCTGGAACGTAAGAGCTGATTGTGTCAAAGATATTACTTGGATGTTGATTGTGTTGAATTGAGGTAAAGCGTGGCGTTAGATCTGCTAACGGTGAATGATGAGTTGGGCGAATATCCGCCTTCTTATTACACGGCAACTGCGTCTCAACCGCCGCTTCAAACAAGTTTAAGTGACAAGCTTTTTGTGGATGTCTGCATTATTGGGGCAGGCTACACAGGCCTATCTGCGGCCCTTCATCTTGCTAAGGCTGGGCGTCGTGTCGTGGTGCTGGAAGCGCACCGTGTGGGGTGGGGTGCATCAGGTCGCAACGGCGGGCAGCTTGGAACAGGCCAGCGCCGCGATCAAGACGAACTTGAAGCAATGCTTGGCAAGACAGCCGCCCACGAAATGTGGACCTTGGCAGAAGACGCTAAAACGCTCGTGAAATCCTTAATCAATGACCTCGATATTGATTGTGATTATCATTCCGGCATTGTGCACGCAGACCACAAACGATCCTATGTGAAGGAAAGCGAGCAATATGCTGACTTTCTTCAAAAGGAATACGGATACAATGATATTTCATATCTTAATCAATCATCGGTGCACGAGATCGTTGGCTGTGAGGGGTATTATGGCGGTACGCTCGATTTAGGAGCAGGGCATCTTCATCCCCTCAAATTTGCCTTTGGCCTCGCTAAGGCTGCAAGTGAGGCCGGCGTACAAATTTTTGAAAATAGTTTTGTGACCGAGGTGAGCCAAAGCAATAAGCCCATTGTTAAAACAGCCACTGGCGAAGTGGTGTGCGATACGGTCCTTTTTGCCTGCAATGGCTATCTCGGCAATCTTGGAGACAAGACAACAGCACCGTGTCGCAGTCGCGTTATGCCGATCAATAATTTCATCATCGTCAGTGAGCCATTGGATGATGATTTCGCTGATAGTGTATTGAAGAATGACTATGCGGTGGCCGATAGCCGTTTTGTGGTGAACTATTTTAGAATGGTGCGTGATGCGCCTGATCGGCCTAAACGTCTTCTTTTTGGCGGGGGTGAGAATTACGGCTATCGCTTCCCAAAGGATATCAAAGCCTTCGTCAAAAAGCCGATGATAAAGGTCTATCCGCAAATGAGGCCCCATGCGATTGACTATGGCTGGGGTGGTACGCTTGCGATCACTGTGCCACGAATGCCCGCTTTCCAACGTCTCAACGCCAATATGTATGCAGCCAGCGGTTATTCAGGTCACGGTGTCGGCATGGCGACAATGGGCGGCAAAATACTTGCCGATGTGGTGCTTGGCGATAGTGACAAGTTCGATCTATTTCAAAAGGTGCCGAAGATGGGTTTTCCGGGCAATTCACTCCTGCGCTGGCCGTTGCTTGTTGCTGCCATGACATATTATTCTATTCGCGATAGATTATAAGCGATTTCTTGCAAAGTCGCGTTATGCCCTCGTGCACTACCCATGGGATTGATATAGAATTTGATCGACTACGGATTGATTTTTTGAAGAAAGGTCAGTAGTGTTGACCTAATTGTTGGGGAGGCCAGCATCGGGAGAGAGTTATGAAACACGAACTACCTAATGCCCATGTGACGTTGGAAGATAAGTACAACGCAGAAAGTGGTCAGGTCTTTATGAGTGGGGTTCAAGCGCTCATTCGCTTGCCGATGACTCAAATTAAACGCGACCGTGCTGCGGGCCTGAAAACAGGTGGTTTCATCTCCGGTTATCGCGGCTCTCCTCTTGGCAACTACGATCAGCAACTTCAAAAAAGCAAAATTTGGCTGGATCAGCACAACATAAAATTTCAACCGGGTGTCAACGAAGAATTAGCCGCAACCGCCGTTTGGGGTAGCCAACAACTTCATTTGTCGCCGGGTGCTGAATATGATGGCGTGTTTGGCATTTGGTACGGAAAAGGGCCGGGCGTTGACCGTTCTGGTGATGTTTTCAAACATGGCAATGCGGCTGGTAGCAGCAAGCATGGCGGTGTTTTGTGTTTGGCTGGTGATGATCATGGAGCTAAATCTTCCACATTGCCGCATCAATCTGACCACGCCTTTATGAGTGCGGTTATGCCGATGCTTTATCCAAGTCACGCAGGTGAGTTTTTGGAATTGGGTTTAGCGGGTATTGCCATGTCTCGCTATTCTGGTTGCTGGACGGGGATGAAAGTCATCGCCGATACAATTGAGACCACAGGTGTGATTGATCTGGCAGGTGAACAACGTCAATTCGTTGAGCCAACTGATTTTGATATGCCAGAGGATGGGCTGAATATTCGCTGGCCAGATGATCGCTGGACACAGGACCAACGCTTACAAGAGCAAAAAGGCTATGCTGCCCTTGCATGGGCGCGCGCCAATAAGCTTGACCGTGTGGTGATGGACACCAAGCGTCCACGAATCGGCATTATCGCGTCCGGAAAATCTTATGAAGATGTGCGTCAGGCCTTACGAGAGCTAGAGATTGATGACATAACCGCAGACCGTCTCGGCCTTCGATTGTATAAAGTCGCGATGCCTTGGCCATTAGAGCCTTATGGTGTGCGAGAATTTGCTGAAGGGCTTGAGACTATTTTGGTGGTCGAAGAACGGCGCGAAATCATTGAAAATCAAATCAAACAACAGCTCTACAATTGGACGCCGAACAAGCGGCCAAAAGTGATTGGTAAATTTGATATAGAAGATAAACCGTTACTGCCTTTGGGCAAAGAACTGACCACGGGCATTATCGCGCGGGCAATTTGTGACCTTGTGATGAAGGTGCAAATGGATTCTGGCCTTAAAGAGCAACTACAAAGGAAACTCGATTGGTTTGCCAGACGTGCTGAAATGCGCAAGAAGCACGTCGCTGCCACTGAACGGTTGCCTTATTTCTGTTCGGGTTGCCCGCATAACTCCTCAACCAAACTGCCAGATGGTAGCCGTGCTCTTGGCGGGATCGGGTGTCACTTTATGGTGCTTTGGATGGACCGTAGTACGGAAACCTTTAGCCATATGGGGGGTGAGGGTATCGCGTGGACAGGATCAGCGCCTTACACCAAAGAAAAGCATATTTTCGCTAATTTAGGCGACGGGACTTATTTCCATTCCGGTTCATTGGCCATTCGCCAAGCGGTCTCCAGTGGTGCGAATATTACCTACAAAATTCTCTATAATGATGCGGTCGCCATGACAGGCGGGCAATCGGTGGACGGTAGTTTAACGCCGCCCCAAATAACGCATCAACTGTATAATGAAGGCGTCAAAAAGATTTATCTGATTTCAGATGAACCTGAACGCTATCCGCAATCTACTTTGGCGCCGGGTGTAACCCTAGGCCATAGAGATACGCTTGATGCAGCCATGAACGATTTAAAAGAAATCGAAGGTTGTACTGCAATTGTTTATGACCAAACGTGTGCGGCAGAAAAACGTCGCCGTCGTAAGCGTGGTTTGATGGAAGATCCGTCAAAGCGGGTTATGATCAATTCCGCCGTCTGTGAAGGCTGCGGTGATTGTTCGGTTCAATCGAATTGTGTTTCTGTTGAACCGCTCGAAACCCCGCTTGGCCGAAAGCGTAAAATCAATCAATCTGCTTGTAACAAAGATTTTTCCTGTGTGAACGGGTTCTGCCCATCGTTTGTTACAATTGAAGGCGCTGACTTAAAGAAGAGCGAAGGTCTGCAAAACGTTGATTTCTCTTTCCTCCCAGATGCACAAAAAACACCAGCACTAAACAGACCGTATAATATTGCTGTTACAGGTGTAGGTGGAACGGGTGTTTTGACGGTTGGTGCAATCATCGGCATGGCGGCCCACCTTGATGGCAAAGCCGCGAATATTCTCGATATGTCTGGCATTGCCCAAAAGGGTGGGGCGGTTATTAGCCATGTGAGATTGGCTGAAAATGCTGAAGACATAGGTGCTGCCCGCCTTTCAACAGGCTCCGCAGATTTGCTTATCGCGGCTGATAATGTGGTTGCTGGCACTGTTGACGGCGTCGTTCTTTGCGAGGCGGACCACACATCAGGCGTCGTCAATTCTCACCTAACGCCAACCCAAGAATTTGTTCGCGAGCGTGATTTTGATTTCCAAGAATATGCAGTGATGGGTAAAATCAAAGAGGCTGTTGGTGATGACCTGAGCACCCACAACTTTACTGAAATTGCTGAAGCTGCATGTGGTGACACCATCGCAACCAACATAATGATGGTCGGTTACGCCTATCAAACAGGCAAGTTGCCAGTAACGCGCGAAGCTATTGAGCGGGCAATTGAACTGAATGGTGTTGCTGTTGAATTCAATTTACGTGCGTTTAGTTGGGGACGTTTGCTGGCTCATGATCCTGAACGCTTGCAAGAATTACTCGGCGATGCCTTGCCTGAACATGTGGCCATTCCGCGTACACTAGAAGAGATTGTGGAACATCGCGCAAAACACCTGACAGAGTACCAAAACAAGGCACTGGCCAAACGTTTCCGTGCCTTCATTGCAAAATGTCAGGATGGAACGCTGAATGCTGGGGTGAGTGACACAATCACGGTAGAAATCGCCAGAAATTACGCAAAGCTTCTGTCTTACAAAGATGAATATGAAGTAGCGCGTCTCTTCACCACGCCTGAGTTTGAGGCAGAGATTGCTCAGACATTTGAAAAAGGGGGACGGTTAAATTTCCATTTGGCGCCGCCACTAAGGTCGAAGATGGATCCCAATACCGGACGCCCCAAGAAAAAGAGATACGGCCCTTCCATGTTGCGGATGTTCCGTTTGATGAAGAAATTCAAGTTTCTACGCGGGACACCGTTTGACATCTTCGGATATTCACAAGAACGCAAAGCTGAGCGCCAGTTGATCAAGGATTATGAAAAAACAATCCGTCATGTTTTGAGACAAGTATCAAGGAAAACAGAAGCCTTGGGAATCGAGATCGCAGCCTTGCCAAAAGACATACGGGGGTATGGCCCGATCAAAGATAAGGCGATTGCTGAATATTATGCAAAAAATGCTGAATTGATCGACCGTTTAGACAACCCACCTGCGGTTGAACCAAAACAGGTCAAAGAGGCTGCAGAATAACCTGTGTTTGATCGTCGGTTCATATATAAGGTATAAGGCGTAAGAATCACAGTAGATAACAACAGAGTGAGGTTAAGCAGTATTGACCTCGCGTCCGTTATGTTATCTTCTATGTTCGAATTAAATGGGAGATGACTATGAAGTTATTAAAATCGACCTTGGCAGCATCTATTGTTGCAGCAAGCTCGGTATCAGCGTTTGCCGCAACTGAACCAAAACGTGTGCAGGTAACTGGCGAGATTATGGACACTTGGTGTTATTACTCAGGTGTTATGGGTGGCCGTGACGCGGTTGTTGGGTCTTCCCACCATACATGCGCTGTTTGGTGTGCTGCTGGCGGTATTCCTGTGGGGCTTCTCACTGATGAAGGCGAAGTTTTCTTGGTTCTCGAAGTTGAGGGCAAAGGCATTGCTGACGGCAATGAAACAATCCTCGACATTCAATCAGACAGAATCACAGCTGATGCTATGCTTTATGAGCGTGACGGATTTAAATATCTGGTTGTTGAAAAAGTTGTATCAAACGAAGGCATTACAAATCTAACACACGATGATTTCGGTGTTATCCCTGCCTTTGCTATTCCTAAATCTGCACGTGGAGGCTAGACCATGAAAAAACTTATTATTGCCCTTTGTGCGACCGCTTTCCCTTTTGCAGCACTTGCTGACGATCCAAATAGTAAAGCGAAAAACTGGAACCTTGTTGCTCAAAAGAAAGCAATCCTTACTGGTAAAGTTGTCGATGTGAGCTGTGAAGTGACCGGCAAATGCGGGGATGAATGTGGGGCTGGTGCTTACCACCTCGGCATTTTGACAACCGATGGTAAGCTTGTTCCAACCATGAAAAATGGTCAAACATCATTTAATGGTACAACAGACGATCTACTTCCATTTTGCGGTAAAGATGTTCAAGTGGACGGTCTTTTTGTAGGAGAAGATATTCCTGAACAGTACTATCAAGTTCAACTGATCAAAGTTGGTGATGGTGAGTGGCAAAAAGCAAATTTGCACACGAAGACATGGAAGACGAAATTTCCTGATGCTGGTGGCAAAGGCCCTTGGTTCCGTCGTGACCCACGGGTGAAAGCTCAGCTTGAAAAAGACGGTTGGCTTGGCCTTGGCGCTGATGTCGATAAGAAGTTCATTGCTGAAAACTACTAGTTGATTACGTAATGAAACCGCTTTTTGCTGGTCTATACATAACAGGGCTTGCCGCACTTAGTTTTGGTGCGGCGGCCTTCTTTTTTGCCCCTCAAGATGAGGGGGCAAAGATTGCGAGTGCGCCTGCAACCAATGCCGTGCCGCAACCAAAACAAACTGCCGCAACGAGCGAGCAAAAATTGCCGGAGATTGCTGGGTTAGAAAATTCTGCGTTATCCGCTGATGACCTTCAAGCGGCCTTGTTTGGCACCAACCTTGGTGGGTCTTTCGATCTCATCGATCATTTCGGCGAGCCGAAACAGCTTGAAGACTATGCGGGCAAGCATGTGATGGTATTCTTTGGCTATGCCAATTGCCTCGCGATTTGCTCTGCTGCTTTGCCATTGATGGCTGATGTCATTGATTTGTTGGGCGACAACGGCAAAGCTGATCTTGTGCCTTTGATGATCACCGTTGATCCAAAAAATGACACGCCAGACTTCATGCGTGAAAAACTCGCTGAATATCATCCGGCATTGATTGGCATGACGGGTTCAGAAGGTCAGTTGGCTGATGTTCGCAAGAAGTTTCAGGTACGTATTGAATTTGTCGGAACCGATATTGACGACAATCCGATCTATAACCACGGCAGCTTTATCTATCTGCTTGGTCCAGACGGTAAGGTCAAAACCTTGGTGCCGCCGATCCTAGAGCCGCAACAAATGGCGGACATCATGAAGAAATATATTCTTGAAGAAGAGGCTAGTTAATAGCCTTTTCAGCGCTCGCTTAATCCTGCACATTTGATGCAAAGCGTTGCCATTGGGTCGATCTCAAGACGTTTGTCTGCAATTTCATCGCCGCATTCTAGGCAGTCGCCATATTCGTCATCGTCGATCCGGCGAAAGGCAGCATCAATGCGCACCAAATCAAGCTGTCTTCTGCGTTGTTGTTCTTGTGCCATTGCCTGACCTTGCAGCGCATCCATACGCGAGAGGCGACCAACCGATTGCTGATCAAGCTCCACGGCTGAGCGTGCTTCTTCAGACATGGCTTGCAGTTGCATCAATTCTTGCTTGCGTGCTTCCAGCCGCTTGATTGCCCGTTTGTGATCAACCGACATGGCTCATCTCCCACATTGCTGCCGTCAATTCATGGCACAATGCTCGCACATTTTAGAAAATTTGTGTATGACCCATCCTCACTGATGCAATTCATAAAGATAAGGCTTTGAACCATGTCTTCGCAAACTGAAACCGTTCGTCGCAAAACAGCGCTTGATATTTTGAAAATGAAGAACGAGCGTAAAATCGTCTCTCTGACGGCTTATCATGCGCACACGGCAGGGATTATCGATCCCCATGTGGACTTCATCCTTGTGGGTGATAGTCTCGGCATGGTGATGCATGGGCTAGAGACAACGATCCCTGTTACCGTTGATATGATGATCTTGCAGGGTCATGCGGTTATGCGTGGTTCAAAACAAGCGTTGATTGTCGTTGATATGCCATTTGGTTCATATGAAGAAAGTCCCGAAGCTGCCTTTCGAAATGCAGCGCGGATCATGAAAGAAACAGGTTGCGGTGCGATTAAGCTCGAAGGTGGTTCTCTCATGGCACCCACAATCGACTTTCTCACAAGCAGGGGCATCCCAGTGATGGCCCACATCGGCCTCACACCGCAAAGCGTCAACACAATGGGTGGCTTTAAGGTTCAAGGGAAAAGTAAAGACGAATGGGCGATAATCGAAGAAGACGCGCGTGCTGTTAGTGATGCAGGTGCGTTTTCAGTGGTGATTGAGGGGGTTGCTGCACCCTTGGCCGATAAGCTGACAGAGATTGTGCCAATTCCAACCATCGGCATTGGTGCATCGGCAAACTGTGATGGTCAAATCCTCGTGCTTGAAGACATGCTCGGCCTGTCTGATTGGGTACCTAAGTTTGTCAAGAAGTTTGGTTCCATCAAAGATCATATCGAAGAAAGCGTTACATCTTATGCCGATGCGGTTCGTGATCAGTCATTTCCCGCTGCAGAACACACCTATGCGATGAAAAAGCAAAAGAAAGACGATTGATTGCAGCTTGCATTTGTTGCAATTTTTGATCGTGGCGCATAATGTCCGCGAAACCTATAAACTCTTACAACTGGTTGCAGAATGTCAGATTTTTTTCGTGAAGTAGATGAAGAGCTTCGCAACGACCGAATGAAGGCCGTGTGGACGAACTACGGCAAGATTATCATCGGTGTGGCTGTATTGCTGATCGCCGCGACCGCTGGCTATCGCTATTATCTGCATTGGCAAGAGCAGCAGGCAGGGGCGGCTGGTGATCAATATTTGCAGGCGCTTGAACTTGCCAATGATGGAGACCGCGCTGGCGCTCGCAAAATTTTAGACAAATTGGCCCAGGATGGATGGGGCGGTTACCCAATCCTTGCAGGCCTTCGCTCCGCAACAACGTTGATTGCTGAGGGAAAGACCAAAGAAGGCATTGATGCCCTCGATGCACTTTCAAAAAACAGTGTATTGTCAGGTGACCTACAAGACTATGCCCGCGTGCAAGCGGCTATGGCAGCGGTTGATATTGAGAGTTTTGATCAAATTGTTGCACGCACAGGCGGCCTGCTTGGCCCAGAAAGCGCATGGAGTAATTTTGCGCGGGAAGCACGGGCATTGGCAGCTTGGAAAGCGGGCGATTTGGATGAAGCGGCAAAATGGGTTCAAGAGTTGAAATCCAACAATGAACTGCCGCAAGGCATGCGCTCGCGTATCGAAATTATTGAAGATCTGATCATTTCGCGCGGCGGTAAGCTTCCGTCAACGTCCGATTCGTAGTATTGTTATCTGGTAATTTTGCTGGATGCGTTCCTCCACGGTGGCCGTTGGAAGGAATGAAACATGTCGATGGCACTTTTTGGGTCAGTTGACGGTAATCACCCGTGGCGTTTGAGAACGCTGAGCGTTGTGATCACTTGTGTTGCACTAGCAGGCTGTGTCGCCGAGCACGCAACGCCCGATATTACAGCCCTTAGCCCCGATTTAAAAATTCCTGAGCTGAGTTCGCCAGATGCTAAGCCAGCACCTCAAGCTAAAAAAACGCAACGAGTAGCAAGCACAGCGGTGAAAACTGCGATAATACCCAATCCGAAACCGTCTAAATCGCTTGGCTATCAATTTGTGGCAAAGGCGAGCTTTGATTTGCCGGCCCTTAATCAAGAGTTTCCCAGTACATTTGGGTTCAGCGGCAATAATATTGACCATCTCTTGCTGGGCGGCGGCGCATCTTGGCAATCGAAGCCAACTAAAAACGCAGGGCGCGTTACAACGCCGCTGGTTTTAAATGCAGGGCGGTTGTTTTATGGGGATGAACGCGGTGGCCTTTATGCCGTATCAGCAAGCAATGGGGCGCTGTTATGGGCGGTTCATCTATCTGATGGCCAGACCGACCAACCCATCGCAACATTGTTTGCAGACAAAGATGTCCTTTATGCAGCAACCCGCAATGGTCATGTTATTGCAATCTCGTCGAAAAACGGAACTATTTTATGGAAGAAGAAAGTATCCGGTTCAGCCAAGAATTTGGTGACGGGGGCACTGCGCTTGGTGGGCGAGGCATTGCTGTTGAAAATTGGTAATAATCAGTTGCTGACCCTTTCCAAGGACAACGGTGAAGCTGGATGGGGTTATAAATCCACTAATTCCATTGACGCTTTGGCGGTCTCAAACGGGACAATCCAATTGCTGACGAGCAAGAATGAGTTTGTACACTTAGAACAAAGCACAGGAAAACAAAAAACGAAGAACGAATTTTCAAGTGCGCAAAAAGCAAGCCAGCTTATCGCAACATCAAAAGATCTCATCGTTAGCGGGAAGAATAGTCTTAGCCGCTATACACCACAACGCACCCAAAGATTATGGGAACAGAAAAAGGGCGGTGAGGGGCAGATTATTGCCTCTGGTGATACGATTTTTTCAACGGGTATAGACAACGCGTTGCGCGCTTTTAATCGCACAAATGGCAAGCTCAATTGGCGATCAAAACTGCCAGAAAATAAGACCATTGGCACACCAACACGCTGGAGCAGACCAATATTGGCCGGTGGGCGCTTGCATCTTGCTAGCAATACAGGCTATGTCGCGTCATTCAATGCCGATGACGGTAAACTGATTTTGTTGCGCAACATCAAAGCGCCCATAAATTCAGCCCCGATTGTGGCGAGTGGCAGGCTTTATATCATAGCGGCTAATGGCAAGGTTTTTCGACTTTGACACGCGCCAATCTCTATGTGCGGAGCCTCTTTGGTTTTAAGTAGGTCCGTTTATGTCGTTTACCGTCGCAATTGTCGGTCGCCCCAATGTTGGAAAATCCACCCTGTTTAACAGATTGGTTGGGCGCAAGCTTGCTCTCGTTGATGACACCCCAGGGGTAACCCGCGATCGCCGTGAAGGGGATGCTAAGCTGGGTGATTTGTCTTTCACGATCATCGATACAGCCGGACTTGAAGACGCAACCGATGACAGCCTAGAAGCACGCATGCGCCAACAAACTGAGGCGGCAATTAGTGATGCAGACGTTTGCCTATTCATGATGGATGTGCGGGCAGGGGTTACACCTATTGACGAGCATTTTGGTTCACTGCTTCGCAAATCATCAAAGCCCGTCATTTTGCTTGCTAATAAATCAGAAGGTCGTGGAGAGATGGGCGCTTATGAAGCCTTCTCGCTCGGTCTTGGTGATCCAGTTGCAATTTCCGCTGAACACGGCGAGGGGCTTGGTTCGCTTTATGATGCGTTGCGTCCATTCGTTGATGACGCGGAAATTGAAGAAGCCGCAGAACTTGCCGCCAATTCTGATTGGCAGGATGATGAGATCGGCGAGTTTGACGAAACCATCGCCTATGACCGCGAAAAGCCGATGAAGATCGCGGTTGTTGGTCGTCCAAATGCGGGCAAGTCTACACTCATCAACACGCTGCTTGGCGAAGACAGATTGCTGACGGGTCCAGAAGCGGGAATCACGCGTGATTCCATCTCTATTGACTGGGAATGGGAAGGGCGCCGTCTCAAGCTGTTTGATACAGCTGGTATCCGTAAAAAAGCCAAGGTAAATGCGAAGCTTGAAAAGCTATCTGTTGCGGATGGCCTTCGCGCTATTCGTTTTGCCGAAGTGGTGGTTGTCACACTTGACGCCACAATGCCGTTTGAGAAGCAAGATTTGCAGATTGCCGCTTTGGTCATTCGTGAAGGGCGCTCCCTCGTGATTGCGCTTAATAAATGGGATCTAATCGAAGACCGCCACCAGACAATGCTTGATTTGCGCGAGAAGTGTGAGCGCCTACTACCACAAGTGCGCGGTGTTCCCATGGTGCCAATGTCGGGCCAAACGGGCTATAATCTTGAAAAACTCTTGAAGGCAGTGACCGAAACCCACGAAGTTTGGAACACAAGGCTTTCAACCTCAAGGCTCAATCGCTGGTTTGATAATATCACCCAGTATCACCCACCGCCCGCCGTTGCTGGTCGCAGGGTTAAGCTTCGCTATATCACGCAGGCCAAAACACGCCCGCCAACATTTGTGGTGTTTTGTACCCGTGCTGATGCCGTTCCAGAAGCGTATAAGCGCTATCTGTTAAACGCGATCCGTGAGGATTTTGAGATACCAGGTGTGCCGCTTCGCATGATTATGCGTGAAGGAAACAACCCTTACGCTCCAAAGAAATAGCGGTAGTATCCAACTGCCACCTTGCGCAAAACTGTTTTGCATGGCCTGATTGGACCTTAGGTCATTGCAGTGCTTTGGGATTCTGTCTAGTAGGTGACCTGATTGACGCAGGGAGGCTGGATTGCGCGATATTATTGACGAGTTGAAAGACCGCCGTGAAACGGCCCTTAAGGGTGGCGGCGATAAGCGTATAGATCGCCAACATGAGCGCGGCAAACTAACGGCGCGAGAGCGCATTAATGTGCTGCTTGATGAAGGCTCATTTGAAGAATTCGGCATGTTTGTCCAACACCGTGCCACAGACTTCGGCATGGCAGATAACAAGATACCTGGTGACGGTGTTGTGACTGGTTGGGGCACTGTTAATGGCCGCAAGATATTTGTCTTTGCAAAAGACTTCACCATTTTTGGCGGTTCACTGTCTGAAGCGCATGCGGAGAAAATCTGCAAACTGCAAGATATGGCTTTGCGCAATCGTGCTCCTATCATCGGCTTGATGGATGCAGGCGGTGCACGTATTCAAGAGGGTGTCGCAGCCCTTGGTGGTTATGCAGAAGTCTTCCAGCGCAATGTGTTAGCGTCTGGCGTGATCCCACAAATTTCAATGATCATGGGGCCATGCGCGGGTGGTGATGTTTATTCGCCTGCGATGACGGATTTCATCTTCATGGTGCGTGATACCAGCTACATGTATGTAACCGGCCCTGATGTGGTGAAAACGGTGACCAATGAGACGGTGACCCACGAAGAACTGGGTGGCGCGTCAATCCACACCACCAAATCATCCATTGCTGATGGGGCCTTCGATAATGATATCGACGCTTTGATCGAAATGCGCCGTTTCATCGACTTTCTGCCGTTGTCGAATACAGATGATGTGCCAGAGCTTGAAACCAGTGATGCCTATGACCGCGTTGATGAATCGCTTGATACACTGATCCCTGATAGCGCGAACAAGCCGTATGACATCAAGGAGCTGATCCATAAGATCGTCGATGAAGGTGACTTCTTCGAACTCCAAGCAAGTTTCGCCGCCAACATCGTCACAGGTTTTGGCCGCATGGAGGGCAAGACCGTTGGGTTTGTCGCCAACCAGCCAATGGTGCTTGCAGGCGTTCTTGATAGTGATGCGAGCCGTAAGGCCGCGCGTTTTGTGCGCTTTTGTGATTGTTTTGGTATTCCAATTGTCACCCTTGTTGATGTGCCAGGTTTCTTGCCAGGTACTGCGCAAGAATATGGTGGCCTGATCAAGCACGGAGCAAAGCTTCTGTTTGCTTATGCAGAAGCCACTGTGCCGAAGGTGACCGTGATCACGCGTAAGGCCTTTGGTGGTGCTTATGACGTGATGGCGTCAAAACATTTGCGCGGTGACATCAACTACGCATGGCCGTCAGCGCAGATTGCTGTGATGGGGGCAAAAGGTGCTGTTGAGATCATCCATCGTCAGCACATTGGCGATGATGAAAAGATCGAAGAGTTGACGAAAGAATATGAGGAGCGCTTCCTATCGCCATTTGTGGCCGCTGAACG
This sequence comes from uncultured Hyphomicrobiales bacterium, assembly GCA_964553335.1. Classification (GTDB taxonomy): domain Bacteria; phylum Pseudomonadota; class Alphaproteobacteria; order Rhizobiales; family JACESI01; genus JACESI01. The sequence continues at coordinate 64,591 of CAZKKW010000001.1, forward strand.
GGGCTACGTTGACGAAGTGATCTTCCCACGCTCAACCCGCAAGCGCGTCTCTCGTGCCCTGCAAATGTTGCGTGATAAGGATTTGCAAAACCCTTGGAAAAAACACGACAATATTCCGCTTTAAAAGGTTCCTAAATGGCTCGTTATGACCGCCCAAAGGCTGCGCATGAGATTGTGGAGATGTTACCAGCATCCCCGCAACCAAACATTGTGCTTGGCATGGTCTTAATGTGCACCGCCATGCTGGCTGCCCCTGCCATGGATATTATAGCGAAGTATTTGGGCACAGACGGTGAGGTAGCACCTGGTGTTGTAACCTTTGGTCGGTTTGTGGTGCAGGCGGTTATCTTATTCAGTTTGATGCTGTTGTTGGTCGCAACCTCTCGCAGAAAACGGATCTGGCCAAAGAACATTGCAATCAATCTGCTTCGTGGCGCGATGATGGGGTGTGCTGCGTTTTTATTTTTTACCGCCGTAACTTTCATGCCAGTGGCCGACGCAATCGCGATCTTCTTCGTTGAGCCATTCATTTTGACCATTTTCTCCGCACTCTTGTTGGGCGAGAGCGTGGGATGGCGTCGACGTATTGCGGTCTTGGTCGGTTTTGGTGGGGCGTTGTTGATTATCCAGCCAAGCTTCCAAGAACTCGGAGTTGTGGCGCTGTTGCCAGTTGCGACTGCCTTTATCTTTGCGCTCTATCTCATTTTAACCCGTAAATATGCGGGGCAGGATGATCCATTCTCGATGCAGCTTACAGCGGGGGTGGGTGGTGCTTTGACCATGTTTATCGCCTTGATCATCGGCGGCAACATGCTTGGCATTGATCCGCTCGTTGCTACATGGCCGCAAACCAGCTTCACATGGTCTCTGGTCGTGCTTTTGGGCCTGCTTGGTACTGGCAGTCATCTCTTGATTGTTTTCGCCTTTGCTCGCGCTCCAGCCAGTATTTTGGCCCCGTTCCAATATGTCGAGATCGTCAGCGGTACGATCCTTGGCTATGTGGTGTTCAGAGATTTCCCTGACCTCATAAAATGGGTTGGTATTTTCATCATCGTTGGATCAGGCATTTATATCTTTTGGCGTGAGGCAATGAATTCAAAATTGGAAGGGAAGTCGTGATTGTTTTGCGGCGACCGAAAGAGGAAGTTAAAGACGATGTTCGATAAGATATTGATTGCAAACCGTGGCGAAATCGCTTGTCGTGTTATGAAGACGGCAAGCCTTATGGGCATTAAAACGGTTGCCGTCTATTCAGACGCTGACGCACGCGCACCGCATGTTTTAATGGCAGATGAAGCGGTGAATATTGGCCCGCCAACGGCTGCTGAGTCTTATCTTGTAATCGAAAAAATAATTGACGCTTGCAAACAAACAGGCGCTCAGGCCGTTCACCCGGGATATGGCTTTCTGTCTGAGAACCCATCCTTTGCAAAAGCACTCGATAAAGCAGGCATCGCCTTTATTGGTCCCAACATTCGCGCGATCGAGGTCATGGGCGATAAAATTGAATCCAAGAAATTCGCCAATGACGCGAAGGTCAGCACGGTGCCGGGTTATCTTGGCGAAATTGAAAGCCCCGAAGAGGCGTTGAAAATTGCCGAAGATATCGGCTTTCCCGTAATGATTAAAGCCTCAGCTGGTGGCGGCGGCAAAGGTATGCGGATTGCTCGTTCTGCGTTAGAGGTGCCAGAAGGGTTTCAACTTGCAAAATCCGAGGCGAAAAACTCGTTCGGAGATGACCGTGTATTCATCGAAAAATTCGTTGAAGAACCGCGTCACATTGAAATTCAAGTGCTGGGTGATAAGCATGGCAATGCGATCTATTTGGGTGAGCGTGAATGTTCTATCCAGCGCCGCAACCAAAAAGTAATCGAAGAAGCGCCATCAGCCTTTTTGGATGAAGAAACCCGTCGCGCCATGGGCGAACAATCTGTCGCACTTGCAAAAGCGGTTGATTATGAAAGTGCCGGCACAGTTGAATTCATCGTTGATCGGGACAAAAACTTCTACTTCCTTGAGATGAACACGCGCTTGCAGGTGGAGCATCCTGTCACGGAACTGATCACCGGCGTTGATCTCGTTGAGCAGATGATCCGCGTTGCATACGGCGAAAAACTGGCGCTCCAGCAAGACGATATCAAACTGAATGGCTGGGCGATTGAAAGCCGTATTTATGCGGAAGACCCATTCCGCAATTTTCTACCCTCCATTGGTCGCCTAACAACCTACCGTCCACCAGAAGAGGGCGAATTTGATGGGATCATTGTTCGTAACGACACGGGCGTGAGCGAAGGTTCGGAAATCTCGATGTTTTATGATCCGATGATTGCAAAACTCTGCACACATGCTGAAACACGCGAAGAGGCAACACTTGCCATGAGTGAGGCGCTTGACCAGTTCATCGTTGAAGGCATTCAGCACAATGTACCGTTTCTCTCAGCGCTAATGGCGCACCCTAAATGGATGAGTGGAGACATCTCCACTAATTTCATCGCAGCAGAATATCCAGAAGGCTTTGAAGGCGTTGAAGCGGATGATGTGACGCAAGAAGCTTTTGTTGCGGCAACGCTCGCAATCGGGCTTTTACAGCGTGTTAGAACCGACAACCTTGGCAATCGTTTGCGCCCACACAATGGCGCGCTCAATCCTCATTGGGTGGCGATGCTGGGCCGTGATGCCCATCCGGTCATCTTAGCAGGCTTTGAACAAGATGAAGACACGATCATTGAGGCCGTTTTAAAAGAAGGTGATGATCCCGTTACTATCGTCACCAATTGGGAAGCGGGCGAAAAACTATTCACCGCGCAAATTGATGGCCGTATCGTTCATATGCAGGTTAGTCAAAACGGCAGTGTGACAGAATTAAGCCAGCGCGGATCGACCGTTAAAGCCCGCCTAATGCGCCCACAAGATGCCGAGCTGATGGCCCATATGCCGATTAAGCTACCGCCTGACACATCGAAGCTACTGCTATGCCCAATGCCGGGCTTGGTTGTTTCCATTGCTGTGAAAGAAGGCCAAACCGTGCAGGCAGGCGAGACGCTTGCAAGCGTTGAAGCCATGAAAATGGAAAACGTGCTACGCGCAGAACAAGACGTGGTGATTTCGAAAATCAATGCAGAGGTTGGCGAAAGCCTCGCCGTTGACGCTGTGATTATGGAGTTTGAATAGAGGTGGTTTCCCCAACAGGGCCAAAAGTCTGTTCAAACGCCTGCTTCATCGCCACATCTATGTCGCTCATGGGCAATAAATAACCAAGATCTTCAAAACTGGTCACGCCATGATCTTGCACGCCGCAAGCGATGATACCGTCAAAATGCGTGAGGTCGGGGCTGACATTTAGGCTTATCCCATGAAAACTCACCCATTTGCGCAGGCGAATGCCGAGGGCTGCGATCTTGTCTTCAGCCATGCTGCCATCGAGGGCGAGGGGCCGTTCTGGCCTTGTTACCCAAACTCCAACACGATCCTCGCGGCGTTCGCCCTTAATGTTAAAGGCGTCGAGTGTATCAATCAGCCACTGTTCCAGCGCTTGCACATAAAGGCGCACATCTTGCGCGCGGGTTTTAAGATCTAGCATCACATAGGCAACGCGCTGACCCGGGCCGTGATAGGTATATTGGCCACCACGCCCTGTTTGGTGCACGGGGAAGCGTTCGGGACTGACGAGGTCTTTGCTGTCTGCACTCGTTCCTGCTGTATAAAGCGGCGGATGCTCCAACAGCCAGACACATTCACCAGCAGTACCATTGGCTATCTGCTGCGCACGATTTTCCATCGCGCTAAGGGCGGTTTCATAGTCCGTCTCCCCATCAGTAATGAGCCATTCAACAGGTTGCTGGGCAGATAAAGGAAAAAAATCCGGTCTTTCGTAAATAGATCTGCCTTGATTCATTGTTCAGTAACCATAAGGAGTCATCTTAGGGCGGTAATTCAACCGTTGTAAGTCCGTGTTTTACCGCGCGGATTGTATCTGTAAAGAGGCGCGTAGTGTCAGAAGAGTTAATATCAGGCGATAGCGTAAGTTCAAAGCCTCAAGATACGCCGATTGATGATGTTGTCATTAATCTTGATGTTGTTCTAGGCGAGACAGAAATGGCATTGCACGAATTGCTGCGTTTGGGGCGAGGGGCAGTGATTTCACTCAACGCAACTGAGGATGAGGATGTGCGCATTCTTGCTGGTGAAACGCAAGTAGCAAGTGGTCAGCTGCGTCTTAATGGTGAGCAGATCGAAGTGACTGTGACTGAAAACCAGTTACGCGGCCAAAGTTACCGCGCGCCATCTGATAAATTCGTCAAGCCAACTGAAGCCGCTCAATAATTTATTTTCAAAATATGCGTAATAGCGAAATTGCAGCTTGTTCTCACAGTCTGCATTTGCTAAGTCAGCGCACCTGAAGAGAAATCTTCGGTACTTGGTTGCGGCCGTGGCGGAATTGGTAGACGCGCAGCGTTGAGGTCGCTGTGGGGTAAAACCCGTGGAAGTTCGAGTCTTCTCGGCCGCACCAAACAATCCCATCAGGAGATGCGGACAACAATCTCAAAAACTAATCAGCAGTAGGTGTTTTGCGTCGCAAGCAGTCGAGCGCGCTTGGATTGATTGCTATCTACGGTTCAAGGCAATTGCAATTCAGTCGTTCAAACTGTTTGTCTGATGGTTGAAAACACTGTCTTTGTAGAAGGGTAATCTGCACATGGTTCAATCACCGAGCGTCAAGCAACACATTGCCCTTTTGGGATAACGCCATTTCGCGTTTTTTCAATTGTTGAGAAAAGATGGTGAGCCGGCAGGGGTTCGAACCCTGGACCTACTGATTAAAA
>CAZKKW010000002.1:0-26650 GCA_964553335.1 uncultured Hyphomicrobiales bacterium
GATGAAGCGATGAAATTAGGCCTCACCGTAGAGCAAGCAGACGCGCTAATGGGCCGCCCGATGGGTATTCCGAAAACGGGTTGCTTTGGCCTTTATGATTTGATCGGTCTCGACCTTATGGCCGACGTGGTGCGCTCGCTGCGCTCCATCTTGCCGCAGGGCGATGCCTTCCATCCGGTGGGCGAAGAAAACGCTATCATCAACAATCTATGTGCAGAAGGCTATACAGGCCAAAAGGGGCTTGGTGGTTTTTACAAAGAAGATGAAGACGGCACCAAATACGCCTATGATCTTGAATCAAAATCTTATCGTCCTCGTGCTGATAGCCTACCTGAACGTGCCGTATTAGGTGAGCAAAAAGGTTTAAGTTATCTAGCAGAAGGCACTGATTTAGAAGCACAATTTTGTTGGAACTTCTTGAATCGAGTTCTGAGGTATTCAGCCCACTTGATTCCAGATGTCACCCAAACCCCGCAAGATATCGATGATGCGATGAAGCTTGGTTATAACTGGGTCAAAGGTCCGTTTGAGATGTTAGATGAGCTTGGTGTTGCAGCCTTCACCAAGCGTTGTGAGGCAGAAGGGTTGGACATTCCAGACTACCTGAGAGATTGCGCCGGCGAGCCAATTTATAAGGCAGAAGGCGGCGCGCTTTTGGTGCGTCATGCAGACCGTCAGTATCGTCCGGTGAACTTGCCAGACGGTGTTGTACGTTTCCATATGACCCGCCAAACACTCGCACCTGTCAGTGAGAATGCATCGGCAAGTCTGTTCAAATTGGACGGTGATGTTCACCTTGTTGAATTCCACACTAAGGCCAATGCGCTTGATGCGGATTGTATGAAGATTGTAGAAGAAGCAGCCAACGCGAGAGGTCGTGGGATCATCATTCACAATGACGGTCAGCACTTTTCAGCGGGCGTCAATCTTGTCCGTTTTCAAGAGATGATGGCAGCACAAGATTGGGATGGAATTGATGTCTTCCTCAACGATTTTCAGCAGGCCTGCCGCACGCTAAAATATTGCAACAAGCCCGTCGTCGGCGCACCCTCTGGTCTCACCCTTGGCGGTGGCTATGAGGTGATTGCCCATTGCGACAAAGTGCTGGCCCACACCAACACCGTGATGGGTTTGGTGGAGTGCACTGTCGGCGTTGTGCCGGGTGGTGGCGGCGTTAAAGAAACGCTGCATCGTTGGTATCAAAAAACGGGTGATTGGGAAAAGGCTGCATGGAACACCTTCAACCAAGTCGGCTACAGCCAAACCGGCGCCTCGCCAAATCAGTCTGCCAAATATTGCTACTTCTTGCCTGAGCGTGACGAGGAAGTAATGAACCGCGACCGTTTGGTTGATGGCGCTGTGCGTATCGTCGGTGAGCTAGAAGCAGGTTACACCCCACCACAAGAACCAAGCTTCCATTTGGTTGGCGGCAAGGTCTATGCCGAGATGGTCGCCTTCTTAGAAAAAGGTCGCGACGACGGCATCTTCATGCCGCATGATGTGACTGTTGCAAGCGCCATTGCCCGCATTGTGACAGGCGGCCCAGATGCCGATCCTCGTGATGCGAGCGAGCAAGACCTCTATGACCTTGAGCGCTCCAGCTTCTTAAGTTTAGCAAAAACTCCTCAAACCAAAGCACGTATAGATGCGATGTTGAACGGCGAGGGGACGCTGCGAAATTAAATTGGCCGCGCGCACGTGATGCAAAACGAGGTCAAATCTCTTGACCCAATCGGCTAATTCTTTACCTATGGTGTGAATGACTTGCCGACTAGGAGAGTGCACTAAATGAGCCGTGCTGATTTTGAAGTTTTTGATAAGAACGCCGCTAACTATGAGCCGCTGACGCCACTCTCATTTTTGATCCGTACGAAGGATATCTACCCCAATCGGCAGTCGGTGGTGTATGGCAATCGTCGCTATACATGGGCCGAGACATATGAGCGGTGCGTTCGGGCTTCTTCCGCATTGAGAAAGCTTGGAGTTGAAAAGGGCGATGTGGTTTCTGTGCTCGCGCTCAACACGCCAGAAATTTTCGAAGCCCATTATGCCGTCAACATGGCGGGCGCGGTTTTAAACACCATCAATGTGCGCCTAGATGCAGATACGGTCGGCTATATTTTCGAATTTGGTGAGGCCAAAGTTGTTCTCGCCGATACGCAGTTTTCAGACACGGTAAAAGAAGCAATCAAGCTTTCAGGGCGCAGCGACATTGTTGTGGTCGATATTGTTGATGAGCAAGCCATGCCTTTGCCACAGGGTGGTGAACGCCTCGGTGACATGACCTATGAGGAATTGCTGGTAACAGGCGACCCTGCCGCTGAGATCATTATGCCAGAAGATGAATGGGAGGCCATGGCGCTTAACTTCACCTCTGGCTCTACCGGTCGCCCTAAAGGTGTCGTCTACCATCACCGTGGTGCGCACTTAATGGCAACGGGCACGATCATGAGCTGGCCTGTGCCGCTCCATCCAACCTATATGTATATCGTTCCGATGTTCCATTGTAATGGCTGGTGCCATGCGTGGGCGATGACGGCGATGGCCGCAACCATCGTGTGCTGTCGCAATGTTGTGGCGAAAGACATGTTCAATCTCATTGCAGACCACAAAGTCACCCATTTTGGTGGCGCGCCGATTGTGCTCTCGCTGCTCGTTAATGCGAAAGACGAGGAACGTCGCGACTTTGATCATGAGGTCAATGTCTATACAGCAGGCGCTCCGCCTCCACCTGCCATTTTGGAAGCGTCAAGCAAGCTCGGCCTCAAGGTCACCCATGTCTATGGGCTGACGGAAACGTATGGCCATGTGACGGAATGTTGCTGGCAAGAAGCATGGGGTGATCTGCCCATCGAGGAGCAAGCAGCGCTTCAATCAAGACAAGGCGTTGCTTTCAATAACATGACCCCAGTTGATATTTGGGATGTTGAAACGGGCAAACCTGTCCCGCGCGATGGTGAGACCATCGGCGAAATTGTGTTGCGCGGTAATTGCGTAATGAAGGGATATTTCAAAAACCCTGAGGCAACGGAGGCGGCTTTCAAGGGTGGCGTCTTTCATTCTGGCGATTTGGCTGTGATCCATCCAAACAATTACATTCAAATCAAAGATCGTCTTAAAGACATTATCATTTCAGGTGGCGAGAATATTTCATCTGTTGAGGTTGAGAGTATTCTCACAAAACACCCAGCCGTTTTGTTGGCGGCAGTGGTTGCCAAGCCCGATGAGAAATGGGGCGAAACACCAGCAGCTTTCTTGGAGCTTAAGCCGGGCGAAGAGGTGACAGAAGAAGAAATCATCGCTTTCACGAGAGAGCATTTAGCTGGCTTCAAATGTCCGAAATCGGTTTACTTCGAAGAATTGCCGAAGACGGCAACAGGCAAAATACAAAAATTTGAATTACGCAAAAAACTCACCTCATAAAGGCTCTCATCATGGTTACACAGGCAGAAAAAGCAGAAATCTTCAAAGCCCTTCACCAAGGGGGCAAAGCTTTCATCCTGCCGAACCCTTGGGATATTGGGTCAGCTCAAATGTTTGCAGGCCAAGGGGCCCAAGCGCTGGCGACAACCAGTGCGGGACATGCTGGAACGATTGGGACATTTGATGGCAAAAACGCGGTCAGCCGTGAACTTGCTGTTGCTCATGCGGGCGAGATTGCAAAAGCAACCGATCTGCCCGTCAGTGGTGATTTTGAATTTGGTTACGGCGAGAGCCCTGAAGATGTAGCGCTCACTGTGAAGGCCGCGATTGATGCAGGGCTTGCGGGTTGCTCGATTGAAGACGTCAATATGGTGAACGATAATCCCGTGATCGATTTCGAACTATCCGTTGCCCGCATCAAAGCGGGCGTTGAAGCAGCCAGTGCTGCAGGTTTTCCCTTCCAGCTTTGCGCACGTGCCGATGGCGTTATGATCAATGCTTATGATGTGGATGAAGCAATCCACCGCCTTAAAGCATTTGAAGCATTAGGTGCTGATTGTATTTACGCCCCGCAATTGCCAGACCTTAAAGCCCTAGAAAAAGTGCGGGCCGCAACCAGCGCACCGATCAACGCGCTTGCCGCTGGTGCCTTCGCCAATCATTCCGTGTCTGAATTGGAGGCTGCTGGTGCGGTGCGCATTAGCCTTGGTTCAATGCTTTATAACGCGGCCATGGACGGCGCTTATCTGGCGACGCAGGCCATGTTGGAAGAGGGTGATTTGTCTTCGCTGACAAAGATCAGGACGATTGGCAAAGTCTTTAAGGCGCGCAAAGCTGGTATGATCTAGACCATGCATGTTTTGATAACAGGCGCAAGCGGCATGTTGGGCCGCAAATTGGTCGATCATCTGGTGGTAGAAGGTCGTGTTTCTATTTTCACATTAGCCGATATTTTTGCGCCCGTTCCCCCAACAGGCTTTGATGGTGATGTTCACTCAGTGGTTGCTGACATATCGAACGCTGAGGCTGCCGCAGGGTTAATCGCGGCAAAACCAGATGTGATCTATCATTTAGCAGCCATCGTCTCAGGTGAGGCGGAAGAGAACTTCGAGAAAGGCAATGCAATCAATCTCGACGGCACGCGTCATTTGCTTGAAGCAATCCGCAAACAGTCTGCAGAGGACAGCTATTGCCCGCGTTTCGTGTTTTCATCGTCGCTTGCAGTATTCGGCACTCCTTTGCCAGACCTCATTCCAGACGATCAACGCCTTACACCGCTTTCAAGCTATGGCACGCAAAAGGCGATGGGCGAGTTGATGGTGGCGGACTATTCCCGCAAAGGCTTCATTGATGGCATATCACTACGGCTTCCAACAATTACGGTGAGGCCTGGAAAACCCAATAAAGCGGCATCAGGTTTTTACTCCGGCATTATTCGCGAGCCGTTGAATGGTGAAAAGGCGGCGTTGCCTGTGCCGAAAACTGTGCGTCATTGGTTTCAAAGTCCCAGACGTGCGATCTTCAATCTTGCTCATGCTGGTCGTGTTAAAACGGATAATTTGCCAAAATCGCGCGCATTAAGCCTGCCGGGTGTTAGTGCCTCAATTGAAGAAATGATGGCTGCTTTGGAACGCGCCGCTGGCACTAAAGCAACCAGCCTTATTCACGAACAAGCAGATGATGCGATCAAAACCATCGTCATGGGATGGCCAAAAGCATTTGCGGCAAAAACGGCCATTGCAATGGGGTTTCAAGGTGATGCGAACTTTGATGAAATCATTGAAATTTATCTAGAAGATGACGCGTTTTCTGGTTCCTAAAAAAGAGCGCTTAGTAACATCGAGTTTAGGCTCAAGTTGGTTGCTCTTTGGAGCAGGTAGTCTATATCTAAGGCCACGCGGTTAGGCCTTGTTGGACGTTGATTTTCCGCACCCTTTGGCGAGTAAGCTTAAACGAATAGATCATGGAAATTCACTCTATATTCTTTTGGATTATCGCCGGAATTATGACGGTTGCTGGCATCTTGTCTGCGATTTGGCCTTTGGTGCGCGAAAAGCCGCGACAGGGGGACGCGGCTCGAACAGATGACAACCACGAAGGCACGCGCCACGTTTTGATTGATCAGCTTGATGAGATCGAGCGCGACCGAGAACGCGGTCTTCTCAATGATGAAGAAGCAAAGGGCGCACGGGCAGAACTTGGCCGCCGTTTGTTAGCGCTTGAGCAATCCGTGGCCCAAGAAGATGAGGCCGCGATGAAATCGGGTCGCCTCTATCCGTGGGTCAGTATTGTCCTCATTCCTGTTTTGGCTGTCGGTGCCTATCACTATCTCGGTAGCCCCAATTTACCAGACCAACCCATTTCAGCGCGTTTGTCGCAACCGCCCGAAAACAAAGACATCAACTTGATTGTGTCGCAGATTGAAAAACATCTTGAGACCAATGCTAATGACATAAAAGGATGGCAGACTCTCGCTCCGATTTATCAAAGGATGGAACGTTTTGATGATGCGGAAAACGCGTTTCGCCAATGGGGGGCGCTTGCTGATGATAACAAGGCTTCTAAGGGACAGGCACAATTGGGGCTTGGTCAAATTCTTGCTGCCAAAAACCAAGGACGCGTTAGCGGTGAAGCATTTGAGGTGTTCGAGCAGGCAAGCCAAAACATGCCCAATGATGCGACAGCCTTTTTCTTCCTTGCCGTTGGTTTGACACAACAAGATAAAATGCAAGAAGCCATCTCCGCTTGGACGGATTTGATTGACCGTTTTGGACATGATAATCCGCCTTGGCTCGCTACCGCAAAAAACGCTTTAGCCTCCCTTAAGGCGCAAGAGCAAAACCCAACAGCTGAACAGGTTGACGCCGCGAAGCAATTGTCTTCTGCTGAACGTAATGAGTTGATTGAAGGCATGGTCTCACGGCTTGCAGATCGATTGAATGACGAACCTGATGATTTGACAGGATGGAACCGTCTCATTCAGGCTTACATGGTGCTGGGTCGTAAAGATCAAGCAAAAAACGCGTTACGCCGTGCTTTGGCCCACTTCTCAGGTAATAAAAGCGCGACAGATAGTTTGAAACAATCGGCGAAGGCCCAAGGGCTTTAACGAGACTAGAAGATAGGTTTAATCGCTTATGCGTAAGGCACGAAAGAAAAATAGATTGATTTTGATCGGTGTTGCAGGCCTGATCCTCGTTGTTGCCGTTGGGCTTGTGCTCACAGCACTGAACGATCAAATCACGCTGTTTAAATCACCATCAGACATCGCCCGCGAAGGCTTGATTGAGGGACAGAAAATTCGAATTGGTGGACTGGTTGAAGAAGGCAGCTGGGTCAAAGACGGGACCAAACATAGCTTTACTGTAACGGATACAGAAAACACCATTAAAGTGCGCTATGAAGGTATTTTGCCGGACCTCTTCCGCGAGGGGCAGGGCGTGGTGCTGGATGGTGAAGCTAATGGCGAGAACATCTTTGTGGCAAAAACCGTGCTTGCCAAACATGACGAGAATTACGTGCCGAAGGAAGTGGCCGACGCTTTGAAAGAACAAGGCGTTTGGAAAGATCCATCGGCGAAAAAGAACTAAGCTTTTGACTGTTTAAGGACGCGAAACTGTGATTGTTGAACTTGGACATTATGCGCTGATCCTCGCTTTGGTGTTGACGCTACTGCAATCAGTGGTGCCAATATGGGGCGCCCGCGTTGGTGATCAACGATTGATGGAAACGGCTGGGCCTTTGTCCTTAATGCAGTTTTTGTTGGTCGGGCTTTCCTTTGCTATTTTAATGCATGGCTATCTTGTCTCTGATTTTTCAATCAAGAATGTCTATGAAAACTCTCACACCGATAAGCCGCTGATTTTCAAAATTTCAGGTACATGGGGTAATCACGAAGGCTCTATGTTGATGTGGATTGTTATCCTGTCATTCTTCGGTGCTTTGGTTGCCGCTTTTGGTCGCCACCTTCCGCTCAAATTGAAAGCCAATGTGCTTGGTGTTCAAGGCTGGATTGGTGTTGCTTTCTTGATGTTCTTAATCTTCACATCAAACCCATTTGAACGCTTAAACCCCGCGCCTGCTGAAGGCCAAGACTTGAACCCGCTGTTGCAAGACATTGGCCTCGCGATCCATCCGCCGTTGTTGTATCTGGGCTATGTCGGCTTCTCGATCACTTTCTCATTTGCGATAGCCGCTTTGCTTGAAGGCAAGCTTGATAGCGCATGGGCGCGCTGGGTGCGGCCTTGGGCATTGCTTGCGTGGATGTTCCTCACGATTGGCATTTCTATGGGTTCTTACTGGGCTTATTACGAGCTTGGCTGGGGCGGCTGGTGGTTCTGGGATCCCGTTGAAAACGCGAGCTTCATGCCGTGGCTTGCGGGCACGGCGCTGTTGCATTCAGCCATCGTGGTAGAAAAGAGAAACGCGCTTCGTGTGTGGACGGTTCTGCTCGCGATCCTCACGTTCTCATTGAGCTTGCTTGGTACGTTCCTTGTGCGCTCGGGTGTGTTGACCTCAGTCCACTCATTTGCGACAGACCCAACACGCGGCATCGTGATTTTGGGTATTTTGATCATCTTTATCGGTGGCTCATTGGCGCTGTTTGCTTGGCGTTCGTCATCGCTCACTCAAGGTGGATTGTTCGCGCCGGTTAGTCGTGAAGGGGCGCTGGTGTTGAACAACCTGTTCTTGTCTGCAGCGACCGCGACAGTCTTGATCGGAACGCTCTATCCGCTTGGTTATGAAGCGGTAACGGGTGCCAAGATTTCCGTCGGTCCTCCGTTCTTCAATCTAACGATGATACCGCTGACCATTCCGCTTTTGCTTGCCATGCCGTTCGGCCCGTTCATGACATGGAAGCGCGGTGATCTTCTGGGCGTTATGCAGCGTCTGCTTACAGCGCTGGGCCTTGCCATTGTCGCCGCCTTCATCGTCTATGTGATGACCAATGACGGCCCTGTTTTAGCGCCACTTGGTATTGCCGTTGGTGTCTGGATGATTGTTGGTTCAATCTCCGAAATCTTATGGCGGGCGAAAGCGTTTCAGGCAGATTTCAGCGAGACTTTACGCCGCCTTCGTCATTTGCCGCGTGCAAGTTACGGAGCAGCCCTCGGTCATGCGGGCATGGGTGTCACCATGCTTGGCGCTGTCGCGGTGACAGCTTATGGCACGGAAGTGTTTGAAGAAATAACACCAGGCCAGTCGATTGAAACGGCAGGGTACACAATGACTTTTAAAACCATCCGGCCAGAGCGTCATGCAAACTATGTTCAAGACGTTGGGGTGTTTGAGGTGCGTTATAATGGCAAGCTAATTGACCAGCTTGAACCAGCAAAGCGCATCTATCCAGCCCGCCAATTCCCAACGACTGAATCGAGCATTGCAACTTACGGCTTCTCGCAACTTTATATGTCGCTTGGTGATGTGCAAACCGATGGTACAACGGTGGTGCGGGCATATTGGAAGCCCTATGTCACGTTGATTTGGTACGGCACGATTTTGATGTTCATCGGCGGCGCTTTATCTTTGGCAGATCGAAGATTGCGCATTGGCGTTCCAAAACGCGGGGCGGCTAAATCGGCCTCTTTGCAGGCAGCGGAGTAGGGTTGGTTATGCGGTTTCTCGTTCTTCTACTTATGACCTTCATGCTGATTGGTCCTGTAAGAGCGGTAAACCCGGACGAAGTTCTGGCCGACCCGGCGCTGGAACTACGCGCGCGAGAAATCTCGACGAAACTTCGATGCCTTGTGTGTCAAAACCAATCAATCGACGATTCCGATGCACAGCTTGCAAAAGACCTGCGTGTGCTTGTGCGTGAGCGGTTGACAGCAGGTGATGATGATGCGGCTGTGGTGGATTTCATTGTTGATCGCTACGGTGAATACGTCTTGTTGAAACCTCGCTTCGGTGGCCACACATTGTTGTTGTGGGTATCACCTTTTGGAGCTTTAATCTTTGGCCTATTGGTTTTGTTATTTTCGAGAAAGCGTTCACAAGAAGAGATTGCAGCATCCGCTGAATTATCAAATGAAGAAGAAGCAGCCCTCGAAGATATTATAAAAAAGCTCGATTAGGCTCAAGCGCTAGCTGTCATTCAAGCGGATCGCCCATGCACTTGCTATAGGGGACAAGACGGCGCTGAATAATGTCATGGCACATAAAAACAAAAATGGTGCTTTGAAATTAACCGCTGCATCAAGCCCGATTTGACTGCCTGCAACACTTGCCGCAACGCCAAAGATCACGACGGGTATCGTGAGCGGCAAGATCAAGATTGGTAAAAGCAATCCACCACGACGAAGACCAACGGTTAAGCCAGCGCCGATTGCCCCTAAGAAAGTAAGCGCAGGCGTGCCGACCAGCAAAGTGCCAGCAATCGAGGCCATGCCTGCAACTTCCATATTGAGCAAAAGCCCAAATAATGGGGCGGCAACAACGAGGGGCAAAACGCTGACAGTCCAATGGGCGGCGCATTTTACAAAGACAATCATTTCCAGTGATTGCTGGCTCAGTCGCAAAGCATCAAGCGTTCCGTCTTCTTGATCAATTTTGAACAAACGATCAAGTCCGAGCAAGGTTGAGAGTAAAGCACCGATCCACAAAATCGCAGGGCCAATTTTTGCAAGCAGCGGCAGGTCTGGCCCAATGGCAAAGGGGATCATGGTGACAAGCGACAAAAAGAAAATAACGCCGGTTAACATGCCGCCGCCGGATGCCATGGCAAGGCGTGTTTCAAAACGATAAAGGGTCCAAAACGCCACTAGCTTTGCCCTCCTTGATACTTGCCGAGCTGCACAGTTTTAACGCTCACTTGGCTCGTATCAATTTGCAAGGGCAGGTGCGTTGCTGCAAGCACAATACCGCCCAATTGTGCATGGTTGGAAATCAAACCGCCCACCAATTCGTCTGCACTTGCATCAAGGGCTGCGGTTGGTTCATCAAGCAGCCAGATTGTGCGACGATCAACCAAAAGACGGGCAAAAGCCACGCGCCGCTTTTGCCCCGCAGACAAGACACCAACAGGAAGATCAGTCAAATGAGGAAGGGCGACTTGTTCAAGCGCTTGGCTTGGCGACAGGCCTTGTTCTTGTGAAAAATGGTGCCAAAAAGCCAGATTTTCGATGACAGTCATCCCTTCTTTCAAGGCATTTTGGTGCGAAAGAAAGTGCGCGTGGTCTTCAATGATTAAATCTGGTTCTGCATTGGATGCTAACGTCAACTCGCCATCATAAGCAGGCGCTAACCCTGCGATGATGCGCAGAAGGCTGGACTTTCCAACCCCATTTGGCCCCTTTATTTCGACGATCTCGCCACCCGCCGCCTTAAGCGAGAACCCTTCAAACAAAAGCTTATCGCCGCGCACACAAGCGAGATTTTGTAAAGTGAGTGAGAGCGAGGCGGTGTCGTTTTGAGGCATTGAAAAATAGATGTTTTTCTTTTTACTTTGGGACTATAACATTGCTTGTTCTAACCGTACTACGGTGTAAATGCAAAATGACCTCTAAACCAAAAAATGAACCAGAAACTGCCATGATGGCGGTTGTTGATTATAACGGTATTTTGCGGGGTAAGCGCTTAACCGGAGACTATGTGAAAGCGTCAATCAAAGACGGCGTTCGCATGCCGCTTTCCATTGTCGGTGTGGATATTTGGGGTAATGACATCGAGAACAGTGCGCAGGTGTTAGATAACGGCGACGCTGATGGCTATTTTATGCCGACAGATCGCGGCACGTTACTTCAAAGTTGGTTTGATGATCCAACCAGCTTAATTCCGGTTATGATGGTGGAAGAGGATGGAAGCCCTAATGGCGTTTGTCCGCGTGGGGCGCTTGCGAAAATTGAAGCAGAATATGCTGCAAAGGGCCTATCGATAGTCTCAGCAACAGAACTTGAATTTCATCTTGTAAAGCGTGACGGCGGAACGTTTCAACCGGACGGCGATGGTCGCTTGAAAACCAGTGCCGCTGTTGAGTGCATTGATGCGATGCAGGAAAAAGAAGCCTACTTCAAAGAAGTCTATGAGACGGCTGACGCTTGGGGTATTGGCCTTGGCGCTGCAATTTCTGAAGCCAGTTCTGGGCAATATGAGATCAACTTAAAACACCAAGCAGGCGCGGTGCAAATTGCTGACAATACGTATTTCTTAAAACGCATTATCAAAGGTGTCGCGGTAAAACACGGCTTGGAAGCAACCTTTATGGCCAAGCCATTTGGCGATGGCGCGGGCAATGGCATGCATGTGCATTTCAGCGTGTTGGATGCTGACGGCAATAACATTTTTGATAATGGCGGCGAAGAGGGAACACCAATCCTTCGTCACGCTTTGGCTGGGCTCGAACTCTTCATGCAAAGTCATATGCTTTTGTTTGCCCCTCACGCAAACTCCTACCGCCGTTTTTTGCCCGGCAGTTTTGCCCCAACGAAAATAGTCTGGGGTTATGATAACCGCCTCACGGCACTGCGTGTTCCAAATTCACCGCCAAAAGCCCGCCGTATAGAACATCGCGTCGCGGGTGCAGATGCCAATCCATATATGGTTTTAGCCGCCATAATGGGCGCGGCTCTTTATGGGATGAATGAGGAATTAGCGCCGAGCGAACCGGTGGTTGGTAACGCCTATGATGCAGACCGTGCGGAACTTCCATTGAGCTGGGTGCAGGCTGTGAGTGCTTTCAAGACGTTTGAGAACAATAATGTACTTTTTGACCCACGTTTGATGCGCATGATGGTGGCTTGTAAACAACAAGAGCAGGTTGTTTTTGGGACGCAGATTTCTAAGTTCGAATATGAGACTTATGTGGAGACTGTTTAATAATGCTGCGTAAATTTCAGGCTTTCCCCAGTGCCATAAATGTTTATAATTATAACTAGATTATAGTTTGTAGTGGGGAGATCGACGTGAGAAAAAAGTATCTTTTAGGCGCTGTTGCAACGGCAATGTTGTTTTCTTCTTCGGCATTGGCTGCTGAAGAAAAAGTTTTGAATGTGTATAATTGGTCTGATTATATTGCTGAAGGAACATTGAAAAAATTCGAAGATGAGACCGGCATTAAAGTCAATTATGACGTGTTTGATTCAAACGAAGTTTTGGAAGCGAAGCTTCTTGCTGGTAGCACAGGTTATGATGTTGTCGTGCCAAGCTCCAGCTTTCTAGCGCGCCAAATTAAAGCGGGCGTTTTCCAAAAGCTTGATAAGAGCAAATTGCCGAACTTGAAGAATTTGGATGCTGAAATTGCATCTCGCGTAGCATTGCACGACCCAAATAACGAGCATGCCATCACCTATATGTGGGGCACGGTTGGCATTGGCTACAACACAAAAATGATTGCTGAACGTATGGCCGATGCGCCAACGGATAGCTGGGATTTGGTTCTAAAGCCAGATGTTGTGTCTAAGTTTGCTGATTGTGGTGTTTCCTTTTTGGACGCGCCAGATGATGTGCTTCAAAGTGTGAAAGATGCTCTTGGCCTTGATCCAAATTCTGAAGAAAAAGCAGATCTTGAAAAAGCTCAAGCAGCAATGGAAGCGATCCGTCCGAGCATTCGTTATTTCCATTCAAGCCAATACATCTCAGATTTAGCGAACGGTGACACTTGTATCGCTGTTGGTTGGTCTGGCGATGTTTTTCAAGCGCGTGACCGTGCTGCGGAAGCTGAAAAGGGTGTTGAAGTAGGTTATACAATTCCTAAAGAGGGCACATTAATCTGGTTTGACATGATGGCAATTCCATCGGATGCCAAGCATGTTGATAATGCGCACAAATTCCTCGATTTCATCATGCGTCCAGACATTATCGCTGAAATTTCGAACTACGTTTATTATGCAAACGGCAATTCTGCATCGTTCGATCTGATCGATAAAGATGTGACAGAAGATCCTGCGATTTACCCGTCAGAAGAAGTGAAAAGTAAACTGACGGCTTCCGCTGTTCGTTCTGCTCGCTATGAGCGTTCGCAAACACGCGCATGGACTAAAATTAAAACTGGCCAATAGGGTTGGTTTGAAAAGGCGGCGCTGTTAAAAGCGCCGCCTTTTTTGTAAGGCGAGGGGAAAATGGAACAGCAGTCGGGCCAGTATACGCTAAACAAGCCTTGGGCTGATCCAAGTGCAACCCCGTTTATTCGCATAAAAAATGTCACTAAAAATTTTGGCGCATTTACAGCCGTTGATAATGTCAGTCTTGATATTTATCAGGGCGAACTTTTCTGTCTGCTAGGTGGTTCGGGCTGCGGCAAGTCGACGCTTTTGCGCATGCTTTCAGGCTTTGAAGAAATATCAGGTGGCACCGTTGAAATTGACGGACAAGACATGACCGGCGTGCCGCCTTATGAGCGCCCTGTGAACATGATGTTCCAATCTTATGCACTGTTTCCGCATATGAGTGTGATGAACAATATCGCTTATGGCTTAAAGCGCGACGGTATGGCGAAGGTTGATATCAACGCCCGTGTGGAAGAGATGTTGGGCCTTGTGCAGCTGGAAGAATTTGCCAAGCGAAAACCGCATCAGCTCTCTGGTGGTCAGCGCCAACGTGTGGCGCTTGCGCGAGCCTTGGCGAAAAAGCCGAAGCTCTTGCTGCTTGATGAGCCACTTGGTGCATTGGACAAAAAGCTGCGGGAAGAAACACAGTTTGAACTGGTCAACATCCAAGAAGAACTGGGTGTTACATTCGTCGTCGTCACCCACGACCAAGAAGAAGCGATGACCCTTTCCACCCGCATCGGCGTAATGGACAAGGGCCGTATCATTCAAGTTGGTGAGCCACGCGATATTTATGAATATCCACAAAGCCGCTTCGTTGCAGATTTCGTTGGGTCGGTGAACCTGTTTGAAGGGGTAATTTCAACCGACAATGAAAAAGCGACAGGCGTGCGTTCCCCTGAAGCGGAGAGCGAATTGCGGGTAGGGCATTCCATTTCCTGCGTGCTCAATCAAAAGGTCGCCTTTGCTGTGCGGCCTGAGAAAATCAAAATCAGCCGTACAAAGCCCAAGCAGAAGCATAACATTTGTGCTGGCAAGGTCGATGATATTGCTTATCTGGGCGGGCAGTCCGTCTATTTGATCAAGCTCACATCCGGCAAAATGCTGCGGGTGACAACACCCAATACAGACCGCCGCCAAGATGCTGTTACATGGGAAGAAGATGTATACGTCAGTTGGGACGATAGTGCTGGTGTGGTGCTTGTCTCATGAGCATGGTGGATGATGCTGGTGCGGGAAGACTGGGGCTAGGGCGGTTCATCCCGTCAGGCCGCACCCTCGTTATCTTGGTGCCGCTGATTTGGTTGTTTGTCTTTTTCATTTTGCCGCTGTTTCTTGTTTTGAAAATTTCAGTGTCAGAGGCAGCACTTGCAAGGCCGCCTTATCTGCCCTTGTTTGAATGGTCCGATGATAATTTCCTAAAATTCACTCTCAATTTCGGCAACTACGCCTATCTGATTGAGGACAGCCTTTATTATAAAGCCTACCTTGAAAGCGTAACGATTGCCTTCTTCTCGACGGTCATCTGCCTGTTGATCGGCTATCCGATGGCCTATTATATCGCGAAGCAACAGGGGGCTTTTCGGGCGATCTTGTTGCTGATGATCATCTTGCCTTTTTGGACCTCATTCCTGCTGCGGGTTTATGCGTGGATCGGGATTTTGAAGCCGAAGGGAATTTTGAGTTCGGCTCTTCTATCGCTTGGTATTATCGATGAGCCTTTACAGCTTTTGCAAACCGATTTCGCGACATACCTCGGCATCGTCTACACCTATTTACCGTTCATGATTTTGCCACTCTATGCCAATCTTGCAAAGCTCGATGGCACCTTGTTGGAAGCCGCCGCAGACCTTGGTTCGCGGCCTATCAAAACCTTTCTCACGGTGACATTGCCGCTCTCAATCCCGGGCATTATGGCAGGCTCACTGCTGGTCTTTATTCCAGCCGTTGGTGAATTTGTTATTCCGGCCCTTCTGGGTGGACCAGATACATTGATGATTGGCCGCGTCTTGTGGGATGAGTTCTTCTCCAACCGCGATTGGCCTGTTGCTTCTGCGGTGGCGGTCGTGATGCTTCTCCTCATTGTGTTGCCGACGATGTTCCTTCGCGCACAACAAAAAGAGGAGGCATAGATGCAACGTCGTTCCAGCTCACTCCTCATCGCGGTCACTTTGGGTTTTGCGTTTTTATACGGGCCGATTTTATGGCTGATCATTTACTCATTTAATGAATCGCGCCTGGCGACAGTCTGGTCTGGCTTTTCGACGAAATGGTACGGCGCGTTGCTTGAAAATGAGCAGATATTGAGCGCTGCTTATCTATCCTTAGAGATCGCCTTCATCAGCGCTAGCCTTGCTCTCGTGCTTGGAACATTGGCCGCTTTCGCACTCGTGCGCTTCAAGCAGTTTCGTGGTCGCTTGACCTTGTCGGGGGCAGTCACGGCTCCGCTCGTTATGCCAGAAGTGATCACTGGCCTCTCGTTGCTTTTGCTCTTCATCGCGATGGAAGCTGCCTTTGGTTGGCCGGGAGGACGCGGTAAATTAACGATCATCATCGCGCACACCACATTCGCAATGGCCTATATCGCGGTTGTTGTGCAATCGCGCTTGGCGTCTGTTGATCGCTCTATCGAAGAAGCCGCGATGGACCTTGGCGCACGACCTGCGCGGGTGTTTTGGGACATAACGTTGCCAACCATTATGCCAGCGATGATCTCCGGTTGGCTGCTTGCTTTCACGCTTTCGCTTGATGATCTGGTTATTGCAAGTTTCGTTTCTGGCCCTTCATCGTCCACTTTGCCAATTGTCATATTCTCAAAAGTCCGCCTTGGTGTTACACCTGAAATCAACGCAGTCGCAACCTTGCTCATTGGTGCAGTGGCACTCGGTGTCATCATTGCTGGTGTGTTGATGTGGCGGCAAGAAAAACGATTGAAAATGGCTCAAAGTCAGGCTTAGGCGCATGAAAAAAATTGGTATCCTAATAACCGGACACGTGCGTGAAGAACTTGTCGAAGCCTATGGCGAATATGGCGGTTTTTTTGAAAAGCTGATTGGCTCTGACGGGTTCGAATTTCAAGACTATTTTGTCGTTGACCAACAGTTTCCCTCAAGCGTCAATGAGTGCGATGGATATGTTTTAAGCGGTTCAGCGCATGGGGCTTATGAAGATCATGCTTTCATTCCACCCTTAGAAGAATTCATTCGCGAGGCTTATGCTGCGAACATTCCGCTTGTTGGCATTTGCTTCGGACATCAAGTCATGGCGCAGGCGCTCGGTGGCAAGGTGGTGAAGTTTGACGGCGGATGGGGGCTTGGCGTTCATGACTACCAAATTGATCTTGGCAACGGGCCAGAGCCAATCCGCATCAATGCCGTGCACCAAGACCAAGTGGTTGAACTACCTAAAGATGCGAAGGTGATCGGGTCTTCGCCCTTTTGCGAAAATGCGGCAATTAGCTATCAAGGCAAAGCAATCAGCTTCCAACCGCATCCAGAATTTGGCCCTGATTTTATGAATGATCTGATTGAGGTTCGGCGCGGTTTGACCTTTAGCGATGAGCTATCAAATGACGCGATCGACACCCTTGGCACTTCGGTCGATAACGACCGCATCGCGGCCTATATTCGTGACTTTTTGAAAGCTTAACTGGAGAAACTTGCAAAATCCTCGTTCTCACCTAACCTGTATCCATCAGCTGTTGGGAGGACAGATGAGGAAGTTGCGTACCATACTGCCTATTTTCGCCTTGCTGGGTGCCAGTATCGGCCATGCAGATGATGCAGAAATTGCGGCTGGCAAGAAGACAGCCAGCCAGCATTGCACGCGTTGTCATGTGGTCGGCGATATCAATCCCAAGGGCGGCATTTCGTCAACGCCATCGTTTCAACTCATGGTCAATGAGTTGGATGATTGGCGCGAACGCTTCCAAACCTTCCATGTGCGCAGGCCGCATCCTTCTGTGGTGCGCATCAAGGGTTTCGATTATCCCCAAGACCCACCAACAACAGTGCTTATCTTTTTGACAATTGATGATATTGACCCCTTAGTTGCTTACGCTGAAACATTGAAGAAAGACTAGATCAAGCACGATGCAATACGGCGTAACTCTTCGGACTAAACGACATGGCTGATATCTTAGCCGCCCTCAGTCACGCATTTTGGCTTTTGGTCAGTTTCGATGCGGATTTAATGGAAATTGTCTGGCGTTCCCTGCAAGTGACAATTACAGCTGTTGTGATTGCTTCCCTAATTGGTCTTCCCTTTGGCGCATGGATTGCCGTGCGCCGCTTTCGCTTCCGCCGTTATGTCATTGCCATCATCAACGCATTCATGGGGCTGCCGCCGGTGGTCGTTGGCCTTGTGGTCTATATCTTGTTGTCGCGCTCTGGTCCGTTTGGGGTTTTGAATTTGCTCTTCACCCCAACAGCGATGGTGATTGCTCAAGTGATCATCATTTTGCCGATCCTCATTTCAATCACTCATCAATCCATCCGTGATCTATGGGCGAATTACCATGATTTGCTGATCTCAATTGGTACAAGCAGATGGCAGCGCGTGATCACCTTGCTGTTTGATGCGCGCCGCGCCTTGTTAACGGCGGTGCTTGCAGGCTTCGGGCGAGCGATTGGCGAGGTTGGTGCCATCATGATTGTTGGGGGCAATATCGATCATGTGACCCGCGTGCTCACCACGGCCATTGCGCTTGAAACAGGCAAGGGTGATTTCTCGCTCGCTTTGGCGCTTGGCATTGTTTTGATTATCATCGCTGTTGCATTGAACCTTTTGATCCATACAATCTCCAAGACAGAGCGGGAGGGAACATGGTGAGTTCTCTTTTACCAATCCGCCTCGAAGAGGCTGTCGTTTCAAAGCGCTCGAAAGTTCTGGTTGGCCCAGTTTCCACCACCATAGATGCTGGCGGGCCAACAATGATCATCGGTCCCAATGGAGCAGGAAAAACCACCTTGTTACGGCTCATTCATGGGCTAGAAAAAACACGGCAAGGGCGGGTGGCGTTTGCTGTTGATGACATTAAGCAGGTGCGCAGCAAACAGAGCTTTGTTTTCCAAAAACCGATTATGCTGCGCCGCTCTGCCTTGGATAATGTGATTTACCCTCTGTCGCTTCGCGGTGTCGCGCGTGAAGAAGCAAAACAAAGCGCGATGGCGATGATTGAGCGGGTAGGCTTGAAGGGGAGCGAGGCGACCCGTGCGACGTTCTTGTCAGGCGGGGAAGCGCAAAAGCTCGCCATTGCCCGCGCCTTGGTAACAAAGCCCGATCTGCTTTTGCTGGATGAACCAACAGCCAGCCTTGATGCACAGGCGATGCGCGATATTGAAGCGCTGATAAAGCAAGCAGTTCTTGATGGTGTTGAAATCATCATGACCACCCATGACATGGGCCAAGCACGACGTTTGGCGAAGAATATAATTTTCCTGCATGAGGCTCGACTGCTTGAAAATACTGAGGCAAACTCCTTTTGGGAGAAACCGCAAAGCGATGAAGCGCGGCGGTTTATTGAAGGAGAAATTGTGTAATGCGTATGCTTGCTTGGGGTTTGTCGCTCAGCCTATTTTTGATGAGTTCTTTTGCGCTCGCCGCAGACACCATGCGCCTTGCGGTGACAACCTCTTTTCATAATTCCGGCCTTTCAGATGTGCTTTTGCCAGCGATCAAAAAGGACACAGGCATTGACGTGCATCTGCTTGTGGTTGGCACAGGCCAAGCCTTGAAACTTGGTCGACAAGGCGATGTGGATGCTGTTCTGGTTCATTCTAAAAAGGCAGAAGAGACGTTTATCAACGAAGGCTTCGGCACACGCCGCACCGAAATTATGTACAATGATTTCGTCTTCATCGGGCCGAAGGATGATCCGGCGAAACTGGCAGGTGGCAAAGACGCCCATAAAGCTCTTGAAAATATCGCAACCACAAAATCACCCTTCGTATCCCGTGGTGATGAAAGCGGCACCCACAAGCGCGAAATCTCACTTTGGAAAGCCGCGGGTTTTGACACTAAAGCGCATGATAGCTCGTGGTATCGCGAAGTTGGCGCGGGGATGGGTGCTGCCTTGAACATTGCAAGCGGCATGAACGCCTATATTCTGGCCGACCGCGCCTCTTGGCTTAATTTCAAAAACAAAGGCGGTCTTGCTTTGTTGAATTGGGGCGATCCGAAATTATTCAATCAATATGCTTTGTTGACGCTGAATGCTGACAAACACCCGCACATCAAATCAGGCTTGGCCAAGAAATTGGAAGCATGGCTGGTGAGTGAGCGCGCGCAAAAGCTCATCGGCACCTATCAAATTGACGGGCAGACCTTGTTCGTTCCTAACGCTAAAAAAGTGGATGCATCATGAAGGATGAAGGAAATCGCGAAGAGCGTCGTGCGGCCCGTGCTGAAGGTACACTCGATACGGCGGCTTTTTTAAAAGTCGCTGACAGCTTCATTGATGTTGCCAACCGACAAAACCAAAAGGTCAAAGCGACCGATTTGCACATGGCGTTTCTTTATGCGGCGTCACGCTATAATGCCCATGTGGGCAAAAACATTGTTGAGGTTGATGACCAAGAAGCCTATGTGAATGAGATGATGAAAACATATGGCGAGATGCTTCGAAATCACCTTGCTGATCCAAACGTTTGATCTGTTGAAGCTCGCAGTGGCTTTTCTTAGATGAGTGATATTGCCGTCTATACGGGCTTGTTCTCGGTCGCGTTTCTTGCCGCGACGATATTGCCTGCGCAATCAGAACTTGGTCTTGCAGCCCTCATCATAGGGGGCGATTATTCCATCAGTTTGCTGATATTAGCCGCAGGCCTTGGCAACACGCTTGGGGCTATCGTCAATTGGGTGCTTGGACGCGGTTTTGAGCGTTTTCATGAAAGAAGATGGTTTCCCGTGTCAAACGAGGGCATGGCGCGCGCAAGCGGCTGGTATCGCAAATATGGGCGCTGGAGCTTGCTGCTAAGTTGGGTGCCGATCATTGGTGATCCTCTAACCGTTGTTGCTGGTTTTTTGAGGGAACCTCTATGGAGTTTCATCATTTTGGTCGGTATTGCCAAATTCGCCCGATACTTTGCCGTTGCAGCACTTGCTCTTCAGTGGATTGGATAGATTTCTTTCAAAAATTTAGGCAAAGAAAAAAGCGGTTGGAGAACCGCTTTTTCTTGGAGAGATCAATGAATTTGTGTTCGTTTTTTCGTCGATCAATTTGCCTTTGTTAGGGGCGCGTCAATTTGAATAGGCGTCGCGGGCGCTTTGTCCGCATAGGCCAAGCCTGCAACAAGAACTGCTGATGCAAAAGCTGAGATCAAAACTGTTTTCATAACCTGCCTTATTTAACGGCGTGTACTTTTGCCGTCACCTTGGTTTGTCTTACCCTTAAAATGGTTGTTCGTTCTCGCACGTTCAAATCAAACAAGCGAAAGCGAAACCTCACAGCCAATAACGGCGGTGTGAGTGATTTTTGAAGGCAGGATTGGTTGAAAATATTGTTTTATAACAGAAGGTTGAGGCCTTAACTCTCGAACTGAAGCCTCTTGCGCAATGAGACGCGAGGGCGCTCTAGTGGCACTTCTTCTAGCTCAAGGTCGCTTTCAAGTTGATCGTCAACCACACTTTGAGCAACGTCAACATTATCATTCAACGCAGTATCGGGCTCAGTGATTTCTGGCTCTGATGGTTCTTCGTCTGGTTCTGTTACATCCGCTATTTCACTGTCGCTGACCGCTTCTTCTAAATCAGTTTGGAGGGTTTCATCATCGGCAACCTCCTCGATGTCTTCTTCAAAAAGATACCCTTTGCCGATGCGATAAGCGGATTCAAATTTCTCCAAAATAAGCGCTGGATCTCCGAAGTTTTCGTCGTAGTCACAAAGACCATCAACATTGGCGAGGATGGGGTTGGAGCGCCATAAAAGCCGCATGGCTTTTTGTCTCAACACGGTCGGCACACCATCTTTGAAGAAAGCGGAATAATCAGAATCGTAATCAAGCGCATCAATATCAATTGCTTCGGCCGCTTCTCGGTTGGCGTCAAGTTCGGCAAGGCGTGCCGCTTCTTCTTCCGCGTTTTCAGGCTCCACCATATTAACAGGTGGCGGTAATTGCGGGTCGTCTTCAACAACATCAACGCCAGCCGCTATCGCGCGCTTGCGGTCAGACCAGCGTGAGAAAAAACCTTTGTCATCTTCTGTTGCCATTATCGTTCCTACAGGCCTTTGAACTAGTGGCGGGTTGGAGAGGCAAAAATTGGTTGTTTGCCAAATTTTTGGTCTTCAACATTCAATTTATCCCGACGCCGCTTTTTGAAGGTTTCCTCAACATGGTGTTCTTGGATGAACGCCTTGATCCATTCTAAAATACTGTCAGGCATTGGCACTTTTTCGATTAAGTCCTCAGACGTATCCATATAATCTTGTGCATCATAAGGTGAAGCTGTCACCACATGGGCGCTGAGCGGTTGCTCATGGTTCTCATCATCTTCGCGTAACACCACATAAAGATGCGGGCTTTCGCTTTCGATATTGATTTTGAAGGCTTCGGTTTCTTTGCGGTGAAGGGTCAACGGCAAGGTGGCGATGTGAAAGTGCTCAACATCTTCTTGCCTGTGCAGTGACACCCATTCTTTGACGGGACCAGCACCGGGCAAGACAGACACAGGTCGCAAAATCCAATCACCCCAAGGATGGGTGGATTTGCGTTTTTCCAAGACAACGCCAACAGGAATAGTAAGCTCCCGCTTTGTCAGCACGTCTTCAATGTCTTCGGTTTGATGATCGCTCATCGGTTTCCTCCCGAATGTATGTAAAGTCTAGCCTCAAATGAAGGCGCTTGTCATCCTAGAATTGACAGCACGCTGATTAAACTGAGTTTCTTGGCGTGTAATATTTGCTAATCGGCCAAAGGCGTGGTTTGCTATCGGTTCAAACGGTTTGGGAGGACTGAATGGGCGAGACGTCGCGCGTATTGGTTTGTAATTGCGAAAAAACCATGGAACTTGATGGAGCAGCACTCGGTGATGCTCTTGGTGTTGGAGCCCTCAAAGTTCATACGAATTTATGCAGGCGTGATCTAAGCGCTTTTGAGCGTGAGGCAGTAGGTGAGGGCGAACTGGTTATCGCCTGTACGCAAGAAGCGCCTTTGTTCGGCGAGATCATTGAGGAGGAGGGGCATCTAGCGTCCCCGCGCTTTGTCAATATTCGCGAACGCGCTGGCTGGAGCACGGATGAGGCATCAACCACGCCTAAGATTGCAGCTCTTATCCAAGAAGCACTGACCAATGCAGAACCGCCGCGCCTTCGCACCATCCAATCAGATGGCTTATGCCTTGTTTATGGACGTGGCCAAGAAGCCTTAGAAGCAGCTAAGCTTTTATCGTCGCGCCTATCCGTCACGCTGATCCTCACAGATGCCAGCGATGTGGTGCTGCCGCAAACGCTGGATTTTGCGATTTATAAAGGCCGTATCAAAACCGTTTCAGGTGCCCTCGGTGGGTTTAAAGTGGTGGTCGATGATCACGCAGCCTTAGTGCCTTCATCACGCCATGAGCCAAGCTTCATCATGGCAAAAGACGACGTCAATTCCACATGCAGCCTTATCCTTGATGTAAGCGGCGATGCCCCTCTTATGGTCGGGCATGAAAAGCGTGACGGCTATGTGCATGTCGAGCCAACCGATCAAGCAGCGTTAATGCGAGCGGTTTTTGATTTAAGCGATATGGTGGGTGAGTTCGAAAAGCCGATCTATGTCGATTATGACGCCAATATTTGCGCCCATTCCAGAAATCAAAAGACGGGTTGTTCTAATTGTCTGGATGTATGTCCTGCTGGTGCGATCACGCCCAATGGTGAGAATGTCGAGATAGACCCGCTGGTTTGTGGCGGTTGCGGTTCTTGCCATTCCGTTTGTCCAACAGGGGCGATTTCTTATAATTACCCGACCCGTCAAGACATGGTCACACGCTTGATGACGTTGAGCGAAACGTACCATAAAGCAGGCGGCGCAAAGCCCGTTCTCTTGGTGCATGATGATGGTTTTGGAGCGCCGATCATTGACGCTATGGCGCGGTTTTCGCGTGGGCTTCCAGCGAACACTTTGCCGATAGCTGTGCATTCACCAACCGTGTTTGGCCACACAGAAATGCTGGCAGCTTTGGTGGCAGGCTTCGGTGATATTGTTTTCTTGTGCGATCCACAAAAGCAGGATGAGCTCACCGGTCTCAACCATGAGATTGAACTTGTTGAAGCAATGCTTTCAGGCCTAGAACTCGGCGGCACGGTGCAATGTTCAACAGAGCCAGACCCTGAGCTTTTGGAAAACCTGCTCTATGATCTTGATGTGTGCGAACGGGCACCCCATAGTTTTGTGGCAAGTGGTGAGAAGCGCAGCCTTGCGCGGTTGGCCGTTGCAAAGCTTGCGGAAGGCTCAAGCGTTGAAGGCCCAATCTCATTGCCGGAACAATCACCTTATGGCCGTGTTGCGATGAATTTGGAAGCTTGCACCCTGTGCATGGCGTGTGTTTCAACGTGCCCCGCCAATGCATTGATGGATACACCTGGTGAGCCGAAATTGCGCTTTGTTGAACAGGCCTGCGTCCAGTGTTCGCTTTGTGTCAAAACCTGCCCAGAAAAAGCGTTGACCCTTGAGCCGCAACTTGATTTTTCTGCGAACGCCATGCAGCCGATTACGTTGAAAGAGGAAGAGCCTTTCGAATGCATCAGTTGCGGAAAACCGTTTGCGACGAAATCAACCATCAACCGCATTTCAGATCAGCTAGCAGGCAAGCACTATATGTTTGCTGACGAAAGTCGCTCCGAGCTTATCAAAATGTGTGGTGATTGCCGCGTGGAAGCACAAGCAGAAGCAGGCGGCGATCCTTTCGGTGGTGGCGAGCGTCCTCGTATTCGCACGACGCAGGATTATATTGATAGCGAAGAGCAGGGGCTATCGATGGAAGACTTCCTGATCAAGCATTAAGAGACATGAGAGGAGGGGGCTGATACCTTACTTCTTGCCTTTGCTTGCTTGCATTATTGAAAATCGTTGGTCCGCGATCTCAGCCCTTTTGATCTGTTTAAGCGTTTGTTGGACGGCGTTTGCCACGTAGTCCAAATGAGCATTAGACGCAGCTACTGCCTCTTTAGGTGAACCTTTAAAGATTGCATCCGCAATGGCGTGATGTTGCAAAAGCAACGTTTCATCTGCATCTTGCACTTCGCGCATGGCTTCACGATTATAAAAAATGCCAGCCTCTGTGAGGTCGTGGATTGAGGTGATGTTGTGTGTCACAATCGAATTATGCGCAGCGTCCGATATGGAGGCGTGAAAGGCGATATCCGCTTTTAACGCTGCCTCACGATCATCATTATCAAGGGCAGTGCGCTGTTGATCAAGACAGGCTTGGATCATCTTTTTATCCGTATCGGTGGCACGTTTTGCGGCAAGTTTAGAAACGAATGCTTCTATGTGGCGGCGAAACTCGAGGTAGTCTGTAAAGACTTTTGGGTGGCGACTACAAAGGGCGAGCATGGCGGGCGATAAAGCACTTCCCGTCAGCGCTGCGATATAAGTCCCATCCCCCTTGCGTGATGTAATCAATTCAGCCTGCTCCAATATCGCCATCGCTTCACGAAGCTTGTCGCGTGAAACTTCCATGATGCCGGCAAGCTCGCGTTCAGCCGGTAGCCTCATTCCTTCACGAAGAACACCATGAATGATGAGCTCTTCAAACTGCAAGACGACTTTCTCTGCAACCGAATGATTGCCGACGGGGGTAAATACCGTGTTGGGCTGGTCCATTTGTTTTGCCTTAGATGCAGGTTGTTGGTGAATTTCAAATCAATCAATTATTGGTCTAGTTTATAGACCAATATTAGTATAATGAAAATACCAATTAAGAAAATCAATGTTGAACAGGAGTTATCAATGGGTTTAGCGCAGTGTCACAATCACCATGATTTTAGAGCTCTCGCGGCTAAGCGTCTGCCCGGGCCGATTTTCAATTATATTGATGGCGGCTCTGACGATGAAGACACGATGCGCCGCAATACGACTTCCTTTGATAATTGCGATCTCGTTCCCAACGTCCTTCGCGGTGTGAGCGATGTTGATCTATCGGTTGAGGTGATGGGGCAAAAACTTGATATGCCTGTCTATTGCTCGCCGACGGCTCTGCAACGATTATTCCATCATCAAGGCGAGCGCGCTGTTGCGGCGGCGGCTGAAAAGCACGGAACCATGTTTGGCGTCTCCTCGCTTGGTACGGTGAGCATGGAAGAGCTACGTAAAAAGCACGCTAATCCGCAAGTCTATCAGTTCTATTTCCACAAAGATCGCGGGCTTAATTCAGCGATGATGCAGCGGGCCAAAGAGGCGGGCATTGAAGTGATGATGCTGACGGTGGATTCAATTACGGGCGGAAACCGCGAGCGGGATTTGCGCACTGGTTTTTCCATCCCCTTTCGCCTCACACTTGGTGGTCTGGCGGAATTCGCCATGAAGCCCATGTGGGGAATAAATTACGTAACTCATGAGCGGTTCCGGTTGCCGCAATTGGACGAACATGTCGACATGGGCGGCGGTGCCATGTCTATCGGGCGTTACTTCACAGACATGCTTGACCCATCAATGAACTGGGACGACGTTGCTAAAATGGTTGCCGAATGGGACGGACAATTCTGTCTCAAAGGCATCATGAGTGTCGAAGATGCAAAGCGTGCGGCAGAAATTGGATGCACGGGCATTATCCTATCAAATCACGGCGGACGACAACTCGATGGATCACGCACGGCCTTTGATCAATTGAGCGAGATTGTGGACGCCGTTGGCGACAAGCTTGATGTGATCATCGACGGTGGCGTTCAGCGCGGCACCCATGTTCTAAAAGCGCTGGCACTAGGGGCAAAGGCCGTCGGTCTTGGACGCTACTACCTCTATCCACTCGCCGCCGCCGGACAAGCCGGCGTAGACCGCGCCCTCGGCCTCATGCGATCTGAGTTAGAACGCGATATGCGGTTGATGGGGTGTTCTGAGGTATCTCAATTGAACAACAACCATGTGGTGGTGCGGCACCCACTATAACAACCTTTCAAAAGCGCGTGAGAACAACCATCTGACCCTAGACAAGTTAAGCTGCCGTTTCTTATGAATTTAGAGATAATTTAAACGAGGAGGAGAATTAAGATGTTTAACCGTCGAATTATTCTGAAGGCTGGACTTGTTGGAACTACAGCGCCT
>CAZKKW010000002.1:26750-62907 GCA_964553335.1 uncultured Hyphomicrobiales bacterium
GATGTTTAACCGTCGAATTATTCTGAAGGCTGGACTTGTTGGAACTACAGCGCCTGTCATTTTGAACACGATTAGTGCGCAAGCAGGGGACAAGGCGGGGTTAAATGGCCCACTTGCTGGCACTGTCTTTTATACATCTGAAAACCCAGGACGCTGGGCTGGAAAAGAAAAAGGGCATGCTCCAACGATTGAACGCACTGCGTCAAATATTGAAATCGTAACGGGTCATGAAATGCGTGGCTTTGAACACTATATCGTCAAGCATCAATTGTTGGATGAAAATTTCCAACTGGTTGAAGAAAAACTATTCGACCCAAACAAAGATGCACCGATTACTCAACACAGCCTCAAAGGCCATAGTGGCCAGCTTTACGCCCTATCCATGTGCAATTTACACGATGTATGGATCACTGGGTTCAAAGTATAGTCCCTGTAAAATCAATAAAAAAAGCCCCGCATTTATGTCGGGGCTTTTTTTATCAGTTGCGTCGCACTTGCTCCACATAATGGTTTTCTCTTTATTGCTGATCGAGTGCGATCAAACACCCTCCTCAAGAAAGGTTCTGCGCGTTACAAAGCGATGTCGCCCACTTGCGAAAACGCCGCTGTTTACCATTTAGTGGAATTTTGCAAAGGCTGCTTGATCGCCCCAAAGTTCTAGAACTCTGGCATCGCGTTTACACCCTTTGCGATAAAGTTTGTAGGCGGCAGACTGTGTGATAAATCCAAATCGGGTCAGAATCTTGTTTTCACCCTTGTAATAATCTTGATGGCGGCTTCCTGCTTTATGGAAAGTGGATGTTGGAAAAACGCTTGTCACAACTTTTTTGCCTAATTCTTCTTGTGCATCGCTCAAGACTTTTTTAGCAAGCGTTTTCTCTTCAGGGGTTGCTGTGAAAATCGCCGTTCTATAACGTGGTCCGCGGTCACAAAATTGACCATTATCATCCGTTGGATCAATAGAGCGAACAAACAGTTTTAATAATTGTTCGCGTGTAACAACTGCTGGGTCGAAATCAATTTCCACCACCTCAAAATGCCCATTCTCGCCCATATAGCCAGATACAACGTCGCTCACGCCTTTGACCTTTTCAAAATCTGCTTCCACGCACCAAAAACACCCGCCGGCGACTGTTAGTTTTTCAATATCGGCGAATGCATATGATCCGGAAAAGTTCCAGATCGCGATTGTTAAAAGCCAAAATAGGTTTTTCATTTTTCTCATCAGGGGTAACCTCTGCAGGTCCAGATAGACTTACCTGCTTATTTCGTTTGTTCGGTAATGGTTCCATGCTTTGCTCATCCGACCATCAGAAGCGAAATTTTTCAAATCACGATGGTTCAGATTGCGTTGATCAGGAGACGCAGTTTGACGTGTCTTTTGACAGGGAGAATTAAACCCACCCCCCTCAAGAAGGGTTCTGCACGTTACATAGTGATGTTGCGCGTTGTGAGAAAGCTGCGGCTTGCTTTTCGCCGATCACACCGTCTTCTTGCATTTGGGCGACATGGCCGAGGCGTTCTTCTAGGCAGGCGGCAAGTCCTGGGTTGGCTTCTGACACGCGTTCGCCATTTGCTTGTTGGGCGGCTGTCACATTGTTGTCGTTTGAAGAGGAGCTGCCAAGCGCCAACACTTCTTCATTCCAATTGGTAACGATGAAGCCGAGGAATAATACACCAATCAAACCGATGATGAATCGCGCTGGTATGCCGTGAAGGAATCGTTCGTCATTTGCCGTTGTCATTTGCTCTCTCCCTATAGGCTGAATTTATCAGCTGTTTGCCTTTCGCACCGGTAGGTTTGTCAAAAGGTTTTGTGGTTTTAATTTAACCTCATTATTGTGGTCCATCGCAAGCCCTAGATAAACCGGCTTGTCACCAAGGCGCTTATCTGCGTCGTTGCGGTTTAAAAATGTCAGGCTGAATAAGCCCGTAAGTTTGGTCGTCGTCGGGTCAAACTCAATCTCGCCTTGATAAAGCTTGTTGAGATAATCATTCGCCGCCGCATCAAGCCCAATATGCCAGCGCCATGCATCATCCTTGATGGTTTGCATGGCTTGAACCCGCACCCTGATCTTGAAGAAGTGGCCGACCCATTTTTCAATCACCCGCGCAAAGGCATCATTGGCAGGTTCGGTAAAGCGGAAATCAATCGCGGTATCAAAGCGGTCAGAACGCTCATAATAGGTATGCTTGTTGTCCTCGCTCAAAATATCCAGCGACACGTCGCGCAAGGGCGTTCCGCTTTCTGCAATCAGCGCACCCAATCCACCAAGCCCGCCATCTTTCTGGCGCATGTCGAGAATTTCACTGTCAGCAAACATCAGCTGTCCGTCATCGGTGGTAACTTTTTGATCGCGGAAGAAAAGTTCTGCCGCGCGAAGCTGCATCGGGTCGTGGGTACCGTCCATCACATTGCGCATGATCAAATGGATCAGTTGATCAATGAAAATCGGTGGGATGGTGATGCTCTCACCGCTGTTAAACAGCGCACTGAAGGCCGCCTCTATAGAACCGTGTTTGATCAAAAAATCACGGTAGCCAAGAATGATGCGGTAGTTTTCTTGTGCCGCTGCATCTTTGATGGTGGCGATGTCCTCATCTGAAACCGCCATAAATGGATCGCTCATCAAGGCTTCAAAGATGCGGTGTTCATCAGCACAAGATTCGTCAATCGGGTGGATTTCTGGCCGCGTATAATAAGCCCGCAGAAAATCAGCGGTAACTTCCAACCACCCATCCGCGTTTTGGGTGACGAGGTGAAAACCGGCTGATTTCCAAAAGTCTTGTGTGGCTTTAGCGTGATCATTCATCTTCGACGATCTCCCAAATCTTCGTGTGGATCGGTTCAGATGGTGGTGTCACGGTTCTAAATTCTTCGCGCATATCACCCTTGTCATCAAAGAAACGACGAACGGTGAATACGGTGTTAATTGGATGTTCGTCGCACAGCGAAACGATATAGTCGATCTCATGGCCTGCCACAGGCAAAGCGACATTGGTTGACGGTGCACCATAGCTTTCGTGAAAATGTTGAGCGAGCTTTTTAGTCAGTTCCGTTTTCTGATCCGCTTCAATCTCCGCGACAGTGGCAAAGGTCGCGCGGCCAAAATTTTCCAGTGACAAGAAACCGTTTGAAAAAGCTTGTTTGAGTTTGCCCTTGATCTCGTCTTCTTCAAGGCGAGAAAAAGCAAAGGCGCCAGAAATTGCCCATTCGTCTGTTCCAGCAGGATGCTCGTAAACATTGCCGTCTGTCTGGTCAAAATGGATGGTCTTCAACATCTTCATGGCAGATGCGCCTCAAGGCTGGTGTCGAGCGCATCAATGGTCTTAATCACAGCGCTGCCGCCCGCCTGTTTTTTCAAGATCAAATTGGCATGCTCATCAAGGCCTAGAAAGGTGCCGTCCGCACCATCAAAGGAAAGTGCGTGGCCTTGCTCCATACGTCCATCAAGTTGAGTGAGCACAGGTTGCATGCCTTCTTCTTCCCACGTGTGGATCCATGTCATGAAATGGCGTGCCATTGAATCGAGCACTTGCAGCGCATCAAGGTCGCCACAACCTTCATCCCATAATGTGGTTTTGCTCTCATCAAGGCCCGGATCAATATTATCAGCTGTTGGCCGCACTTTCAGGGTGACGACCAGAACCATGAAAATGGGTGAACCATCTTGATCGCCTTCGCTGAAGATCGCATCCACATGGCCAATCAATGCACCGTTTGCCAGCACCTTGTTCGGCCAATGATAGGTGATGGCAACTTCTGGTGGCGCGATGGCACCCACCGCGTCACCAATCGCCACCATCTTGGTAAAAACCATCGACAACGCTTCTTCGCGTGAAACCTCAGGTTCCAGGACGATGGCGCAATCAAGGGTGTCGACATCTCGCACCCATAAAATATCACCAGCACTGTACTTACCTTTGACGGCGCCGCCAACTGCTTTGCGGGCAGGGCTTTGACCAGCCTTTAATTCATGGCCGTTCATCATGGGTGGGAATTGTGGGGTCATTAATCAGCCAAGCTCAATGTCGCCATTGACCACATGATTAAGGTCCGTGCCTTCTGCGGTAAGGACAACTTTTACTTTTAAATTCGATTGCCCAGCAAGATCGCTCTCGCGCACGATGCGTTCAATTTCCTGCTGCGATGTCACGCCAACTTGCTTGAGAAATTTGCGCATCGACATGTTGAATGTTTCTTCTGACATAGTGTTCTTTCTTAAGGTCTTGCGCTTAGTTACCCAGCCGAACAGAACCGTTTTGTGAAACATGCGTTTCACCAGCGGTTTGGCTGAATGTTGCATTGAAGAGTGAGCCGCCGATAAAGGCGACGATGGCCATAATGACGATACCGCCAATTATAGATTTCATTGTGTTGTACCTCCCTGTTTCACAGCATCAATTGGTGCTGTTGCTTTCTTTAAAAACTCTACTAGTTCGTCGCGCCTTTCAATCGATTTTAATCGTTGAACAGGCATTTTTGTCCCAGGTATCATCACATCAGGCCCATCATCGAACAATTGTGCGATGGTTTTCGCATTCCAAATGATATTTGAGGCGATGATTGCTTCTGAAAACTTGTATCCCGCCAGCGTACCAGCCTTGCGGCCAAAGACATCATAAAGCGTTGGCCCTGCGCGGTTTGCTCCATCAGGCGTTAAAGTGTGGCAGACAGAGCATTTTCGTTGAAACTCCAATTGGCCTTCGCTCTCAGCGTTTGATAATTGAAAACGACGGGGGAACTTGCTTTTTATAGGTTTTAATTTTTCCCCTTTGCCAAGCGGATGCCAACTGGCGAAATCATCCAAGCCCACCAGATAAAGCGCATCGTCGTTACCAGTGAAGGCAATGCCCCATATTGGGCCAAATGAGCCTGCCGCGTCGCGCTTTTGGGTGAGGGTGGTGGTGTCATAAAGATTGACGAAACCAGCCCCATTGCCGCTTGCCAACGTTTTGCCATCTGGTGACAAGGTGAGGGCAAGGACAGGGCGATCAAACTTAGAGAGCTCTTTTTTGAACGCGCCGGTTTTTGCGTCAACGGCGCCAACCGTGCCATCTAGGCTGCCGAAAAAGAGCGTGTTGTCAGATGTAACGGTAATAACATTGATGCCCCAACCATGATCATAAATCTGATCGATGAACGCGCCATCATCCGCACGCCATGCCCGCACGGTGCCGTCATAAGCAGCGGTATAAATGATCTTGTTATCGGCTGAAAAGGCGACCGAGTTGACGTTGCCGCGATGGCCCTCGAGTTTGGCGACTTCCTTGCGGGCTTTAATATCCAACAGCCGAGCGGTTCCATCCCAGCGAGCAATCACTGCCATCTTGCCATCTGGCGACGTCGCAGCATCAAGAACCTTGACGGGTGTGTCATCTATCTTTTCTACAAGTTTGCCTGTCTCACCGTTCCAAATAGCAAAGCTACCGTCATCGGATACCGAGACAATTTCATTGGAGCCTGAAACGAAGACGGCATCATTGACAGCGGCATCATGGCCAGAAAGCCGATGGCGAATTTTGGCACCGTGGGGCGATAAATCCCAAATGATAATCCCATAGTCAAAGGAAGCGGTGAGGGCGGTTTTGCCATCCTCAGACACAGCAATGGATCGGATCGGGCCGCCATGTCCTTCTAGTTTGTCAGGGAATGGGTTTGCTCTCGTATGGCTTGGAATAAACAAGACCAAAAGCGCGGCCATAAGTGCCGCGCTTTTTAATGTGTGTATCTGGTGCTCCAGAACGCCCATGAAGCGGTCACCCGTTTCATTCTGCCGCTTGGACGGCGCGGTCAGATTTTGCGTTTTCTTCCTCAACCCAAAGGCTGTGGTGTTCAGACGCCCATGTCCGGTCGACATCACCTGTTGTCATGGCAGCAGCAGCGCCTTCCATACCGATGGAGCCGATATAGATATGCGCGATAATGATGCAAGTCATGATAACCGACATAATGCCGTGCCAAAGCTGCGCCAATTGCTGCTCTTGCAGTGGCGACAAAGCGGTTGGTAATTCACTGCCGAAGATTGAATTCACGACGCCGAAAGTGGCGGCGAAATGCTCGGTTGTGAACGGGAACAACAGTGTCCAACCAGAAAGCGATAGGGAAAACCCTCCCAAGATCACCACCCAGAAAATTACTTTTTGACCGGCGTTGAACTTTTTGGCTGGTGGATGCCCACCACCCAAAATGCCGCCACCACGCAAGAACCACATGATGTCCCGTGGGTGAGGGATGTTGTAAGCAATCCATGTGATCGCAACCCAAATAAGAGCCAGCATGAAGGAGAAAGCCACATAGTTATGGATCCACTTCCCGAAAATGGTGATGGATGCAAAGGCTTCTTTGCCAATCAGTGGCAAGAGCAAATCTTTGCCATAGACCAAATTCAATCCGGTTAGAGCCAAAATGATAAAGCTTGAAGCAAGCAGCCAATGGCCGAGGCGCTCAATCAATTTGAAACGTGTGATGGTTTCACCAGACGGGCCACCATGCCCAATGCGTATGCGCCCTCTGATTGCGAAGAACAAACATAAAATGCCGATGGTTCCAAGAATGCCCCATGCTGAATATGTTGGGTAAGAGCCGTTTTTAATCATCCGCCATTCTTGACCGTTGGTTTGAATAGCAACACCAGCATTGGGGTCCTTGTTTTGGGTCGTGAGTTTCTCACCACCTTTGAGTGCCCGCCATAATTCAGAATCTGACGTGGCGCCCGAAGAACCGCCAGGCACGTTGCCCGCCACAGGGCTTTCAGCTCTTTGCGCATGGCTCATCGTGGGTGCAAGCAATAAAGCGCCAATGAAAAGAACGGACGCCATAAGCCATAAAATCGCCATCCATTGGCCGGTTGAACGCCGTTGAACGGCAGCACGCGGCGCACGTTTATTTTGTTTATTTAAATCGGTACCATAAGACACGGATACACTCCCCATTTGCGTCATCCAGCGTTATGTCTGACGCTTAAACTTTTTTTAAAGGCGTCTTTGTAACGCTCTTAGATTCTGAGTAAAAAGGCGGCTTTTCGCAATGGAAAAGCCGCCTCTTTAAGGTGTCAAATCAATCGCACAACATGCATGCTTTTGAGATAACTGGTTTAGCCACCGGCTTTTGTTCCGTAAGCTGTGCCCCAGCCCCATGCGCCTGAACCGAAGCCACGGGCGACGACGCGCTCGCGGTAGACGGCTGAGACCACATCGCCGTCACCGGCGAGTAGAGCTTTTGTGGAACACATTTCTGCACAAAGTGGCAATTTGCCTTCCGCCAAACGGTTGCGACCGTATTTGACGAACTCTGCTTGCGACATGTCTTCTTCAGGACCGCCAGCGCAGAAGGTACATTTGTCCATCTTGCCGCGTGTACCAAAGTTTGACACTTGCGGATATTGCGGCGCGCCAAATGGACACGCGTAGAAGCAATAACCACAGCCAATGCAGAGGTCTTTAGAGTGCAGAACCACACCGTCGTCTGTGCGGTAGAAACAATCTACCGGACAAACAGCCGAGCATGGAGCGTCGGAGCAATGCATACAAGCAATCGACAAAGAGCGCTCGCCCGGTTGACCGTCTTTCAACGTCACCACGCGACGGCGGTTAATACCCCACGCCACTTCGTTTTCATTCTTACATGCTGTGACACAAGCGTTGCATTCAATGCAGCGTTCAGCGTCACAAAGGAAAGTCATTCTAGCCATTGTATACTCCTCCTACGCAGCTTCGATGCGACATAGCGTACATTTGGTTTCCTGCATTTGGGTCACCGAATCGTAGCCATATGTTTGTGCCGTATTTGATGCCTCACCCAAGACGTATGGGTCTGCACCTTTCGGATATTTGTCGCGTTGGTCGACGCCTTGGAAGTGGCCACCAAAGTGGAACGGCATAAAGGCAACGCCTTTTGCAACCCGCTCGGTAACCAGTGCCATGACTTTAACCTTGCCACCCTCTGGGCCGTACAGCCAAACTTGTTTGCCATCACGAATGCCAAGAGTATTGGCGTCCGCTGTATTGATTTCGACAAACATGTCTTGCTGCAATTCAGCAAGCCAAGGGTTAGAACGAGATTCTTCGCCGCCACCTTCATATTCAACGAGACGACCAGAGGTCAAAATCATTGGGAAGTCTTTGGAGAAGTCGTTCTTTTGGATTGACGCATAAGCAGTCGGCAGACGGTAAGCCTGACGGTCCTCATAAGTCGGGTAATCCGCGACAAGATCGCGACGGTTTGTGTAAAGTGGCTCACGATGGAGCGGAATTGGATCTGGGAATGTCCAGACCACAGTCCGCGCTTTCGCGTTGCCAAACGGTGCACAACCATGCTCGATAGCAACCCGCTGGATACCGCCTGAAAGGTCAGTTTTCCAGTTGGTTTTCTCACCGGCAACAGCGTCAATTGCAGAACGCTCGTCATCGGTTAGATCGCCATCCCAGCCAAGTTTTTGCAACATAGCCATTGTGAACTCAGGATAACCGTCTTCGATTTCTGAGCCTGGAGACCATGAGCCTTCAGCAAGAAGGTTGTCACCATCACGTTCCACACCAAAGCGTGCACGGAAGGTCAAACCACCTTCGCCCACTGGTTTAGATGGATCATAAAGGATTGGTGTGCCTGGGTGACCCATTTCTGGGGTGCCCCAACATGGCCAAGGCATACCGTAATACTCACCATCATTTGGTCCACCCACCGCTTGAAGCGTTGTGCGGTCGAAGGTGTGCTGGTTTGCCATGTGTGAACGCAGGCGCTCTGGCGACTGGCCAGTATACCCGATAGTCCACATACCTTTATTGATCTCAGCGGTGATGTCCTCAATAAGAGGCTCATCATTTTCCACTTTGATGTTTTTGAACAATTCATCAGCAAAGCCGAATTTCTTCGCAAGCTTATACATGATGATGTGATCAGGTAGGCTTTCAAACAACGGATCAACAACAGTCTCACGCCACTGAATAGAGCGGTTTGACGCTGTAATTGAACCATATGTTTCAAACTGTGTCGAAGCAGGAAGCAGGTAAATGCCATCCTTCTTCTCAGACATAACTGCTGACATGGTTGGATAGGGGTCGACTACGACGAGAGCGTCGAGTTTTTCCATAGCCTTCGCCATTTCAGGTAGGCGTGTCTGCGAGTTTGGAGCGTGACCCCAGAAAACCATGCCGCGAACATTGTTCGGCTGGTCCATCTTGTCAGCGTCTTCCAGAACACCATCAATCCAGCGAGATACCGGAATGCCTTTGCCTTCCATCAAATCTTTCGATCCGAAACGGCCGAGGAGGTAATCGTAGTCTGTTTCCCAAACACGAGCCCAATGCTTCCATGATCCTGTTTTCAGGCCATAGTAACCAGGCAATGTGTGTGACAGAACGCCAAGGTCGGTTGCACCTTGTACATTGTCGTGGCCACGGAAAATATTGGTACCGCCACCGGCTTTACCCATATTACCAAGCGCCAGCTGCAAGATGCAGTATGCACGGGTGTTGTTGTTACCGTTGGTGTGCTGAGTGCCACCCATACACCAAATCACGGTGCCTGGACGGTTTTGGGCAAGGGTACGTGCAACGCGCTTAAGCTGTGAGCCTGGGACGCCTGTTACCCGTTCAACTTCTTCTGGGTTCCATTTGCTAACTTCACCCTGAATTTGATCCATACCCCAAACACGCTGACGGATGAACTCTTTGTCTTCCCAGCCATTTTCGAAGATGTGATACAAAATACCCCAGATCAGCGCCACATCCGAACCTGGACGGAAACGGACATACTCATCAGCGTGGGCTGCCGTTCTAGTAAAGCGTGGGTCACACACAATAACAGGCGCATTGTTTTCTTCTTTCGCCTTCATCAGGTGAAGAAGAGACACAGGGTGCGCTTCAGCAGGGTTGCCACCGATCACGAAGATTGATCGTGAGTTGTGGATGTCATTATAGGAGTTTGTCATTGCTCCATAGCCCCAAGTGTTTGCAACACCGGCAACTGTGGTTGAGTGACAAATACGGGCTTGGTGATCCACATTGTTTGTGCCGAAGTAGGCTGCAAATTTGCGGAACAGGTAAGCCTGCTCATTGTTGTGCTTGGCAGAACCGAGCCAATAGACTGAATCTGGACCACTTTCAGCGCGGATTGAATCGAGCTTAGAGCCCACTTCCTCAATCGCATCATCCCAGCTCATGCGTTCCCACTTGCCACCAACGAGTTTCATTGGATATTTCAAGCGGCGTTCGCCATGGGCATGTTCGCGCACAGCCGCACCTTTGGCGCAATGCGCACCAAGGTTGAACGGTGAATCAAAGCCAGGCTCTTGCCCAACCCAAACGCCGTCTTCAACTTCCGCAACAACGGTACAACCCACTGAACAGTGTGTACAAATTGATTTTACAACTTTCTTTTCCGCAGATGATTGAGCCTGAGCTTTCTCAACTGTACCGACGGTCACAGCACTTGCCGCAGCAATGCCCCCGACGGCGAGACCGGATCGTCTCAAAAACGCCCGGCGATCAAGGCCGGTGTTTGCCAGTTCTGCAATGGCAGATGACAAACGGGGGCCATTCGCAACCCCACCTGTCTTCTTCCTAAGCATGGTTTCCTCCTAGTGGCCCTAAAAAAGGACCGGTTTCTCCAACAACCGATCGCAAGGATCGGACAATCACAAATCGCGCGGCTCTTTAGAACCGAGACAATTCATATACTTTCTTGACGTGATCGCTCTCTCTGTATCCAGAGCCTTGTGCTTCAACTTCCTCAGTTGCCTGCGCCGCGCCGCCAGTAATTGCAGCCGCGCCACTAGCAAGTGTTCCAACACTTGCCATCTTGAGGAAAGAACGGCGATCTGCCGTCACTTCGTCTTTATGGGCCATAGGCACCTCCTCGTTTTATGATGCTATTTCCTCCTGTTGCAGCCAAATAAGCTGCGGCAAGGCTAGCATCAGCCTCACCGAAAAACGTAACCCCTCACTCCATTGAGAAGGCTGCGTTTTCAATCTCCATAAATTGCTTACCGATTTCACCAACCGGTTTGTAAAGTTTTGCGGCTTCCGCTTTTTCCAAATCTTTGAAAAAATAAGAGGCCCATGACCCGATATGCTGGTCAAAAAATTCTTTTTGTGTGGCTTTGTCGGCAGGCTCTCCAAAGCTGCCGTCAATCAAGCCCGCCATCATCTCCATCAGTGAACCAATGCCGTCTTCTGGTTCTTTCACCGTTTCAGCACGTTTGATGTTGAGCTCGCGCATTGTGTTGCGCAGTTTGGCGAGGGGCTTTTCGTTCAAGAAGCCAGTTAGGTAGTAAGAGCCATAAGGCACCAGCTCACCGCGCCCCATACCGATGAATAAATCATTGTACTCATGGCGGGCTTGGTCGACGCCTGCTTTTTCGGCTTGTGCGGCTAATTTCTGGAATGCTTTGCCAAGATTACTGTCGTCTCCTTCAAGGCCTCGAACAATCGTTAGCATTTCTTCGGTTGGTTCGTTCGCAAGCAGATGGCCCAGCAGAGTATACAGCTGCGCCCGCAGTTGATCCTCATCCGAAATTTTCGAAACTGTGGCCATTCCCGAAGCCTGCATCCCATCCTCCAAGCATCATCTTCAATTCAGATCAAATCATAGAATTTTGTTATTAGCAATAGATGCGGTACTTTTGTAATTTTAAAAAATACATTTAAAACAATAGCTTATAAAATTATGCGAGATAAAATATTTAATTTCGAATGTAAAAAATACCTGTATATTTTGTTTGCGTCGCAACAAAAATTTGTATGCAGTGCAATAAAAAATGATGCGTATTTTGTTTAATGAGTTGATTTAGTTGTGAAAATTATAGGATTGTATGGGTCGTTCGGTCAATTTGACAAAATCTTGCACTATAATGCTCATTAAATGATTGTATTTGAATATTAAATCAGGATTCTATCTAATCTAACAACATGTTTTGAGCAGGAGATTAAACGTGTATCCAGCAACGTCTGATGCAATCAATTCTAGGAACGCAATTGATTTGCGCAGTGACACAGTGACAAAGCCAACATCTGCGATGCGTGAAGCGATGGCTAAGGCTGATGTGGGGGATGATGTTTTCGGGGATGACCCGACCGTTCGTCTTTTGGAAGAAGAGGTGGCAAAGCTTTTGGGAAAAGAGGCTGCCGTATTTGTTTCTTCTGGCACGCAAAGCAATTTAATCGCCATGCTGAGCCATTGTAATCGTGGCGAGGAATATATCTCGGGCATCTGTAATCATGTGGCGCGCTATGAGGCGGCAGGGGCGGCAGTGCTTGGCG
Source organism: uncultured Hyphomicrobiales bacterium (assembly GCA_964553335.1). Taxonomy (GTDB): domain Bacteria; phylum Pseudomonadota; class Alphaproteobacteria; order Rhizobiales; family JACESI01; genus JACESI01. The sequence goes on from CAZKKW010000002.1 coordinate 39,012, forward strand.
GCATCGCCCCATTCCAATTGCCTGTTGATGAGAGGGGCGCGATTAGTCTCGACGATTTGAAGGGCGCTATTAAACCTGACGATCCGCATTTCCCAATCAGCCGCCTTTTGTGTTTGGAAAACACAGTCTATGGCCGCGTGCAAGATCAAGACAACATCGCGAACCTTGCCGCTTTTGCAAAGAACGAAGGTTTGAGCGTGCATATGGACGGCGCGCGCTTGATGAATGCAGTCGTGCGTTCCAATCGGTCTGCAAAAGAGCTAGTTGCCTGTTGTGATACGGTCTCGCTCTGTCTTTCCAAAGGATTGGGTGCACCTGTTGGGTCGGTCTTGGCAGGTGGGGAGGAATTTATCCAAAAGGCGCGCCGCAACAGAAAGCTTTTGGGGGGCGGTATGCGGCAAGTTGGTATTCTCGCCGCCGCTGGCCTTTATGCGCTGGAGCACCATGTCGACCGCCTTGCCGATGATCACCGCCGTGCTCATGATTTAGCCAAAATCCTATCGAACTATGATGAGATCACAGTTCACGAAGACCGATTGGACACGAATATGGTGTTTCTTTCAATTTCTAATAAGCACCGCGACCCCTTGTATAACTTCTTGATAGAGCAGGGAGTAATTCTCGCTTCACCAGCCGAAATTATGCGCTGTGTTACACATTTAGATATCGACGATGATGCACTGTCACATATAAAAACATCAATTGATCAGTATTTTGCTGTTGCTTAGTAAGTTGTGTTGCTGTGAGATAGTGCTGATAGATCAAACGCCTTTCGCGTATTCGTCCTAACCTAGAAAAACCGGAGTCGCCGCTGTGTCCTTAAACAGGTCTGGCAAAAAAATGCTAAACAAAATCGCCGATCTATCAAAGAGTGTGAAAACAGGAAATTTGGATAGGCGTGAGTTTTTGGCATTGGCGAGCATGTTCGGCGCGACGGCAGCAACAGCCTACTCGATGATTGGACTGCCAGTTCCAGCCCATGCGCAGACAGAAGACCTGCGCGGTGTAAAGGGCGGCATATTGCGTGTTTCCATGTCGATCCGTGAAATCAAAGACCCGCGCACTTATGATTGGCCGGTCATGGGTAATTTGGGCCGCCAGTTCTTAGACCCGCTGGTGAAATATACGGCGAACTTCACCTTTGAAGGGAAGCTGTTAGAGAGCTGGGAAATTTCCGAGGACGCTAAAACCTATACGCTCCATCTGCGCAAAGGTGTAAAATGGAACAATGGTGATGACTTTAATGCAGACGATGTGATTTTCAATATCACGCGCTGGTGTGATAAAACCGTTGTTGGCAATTCGATGGCGGGCCGTTTTGCAACATTGATTGACCCTGACACCAAGCAATTGGCTAACGGCATTGTTGAGCGCATTGATGATCATACAGTAAGGCTCAATCTCAAGCAGCCTGACATCACCATTATTCCGGGCATGGCTGACTACCCTGCTTTGATTGTTCATCGTGATTTCGAGAAAGCGCATGAAAGCGATCATGCCAAGTTTCCAATCGGCACGGGTCCGTTCATCATGCAAGAGCATGTTGTTGGCGACCGCGCTTCAGTGCGTCGTCGTCTCGATGGCTCTTGGTGGGGTGGCGACACATTTTTGGATGGTGTTGATTTCGTTGATCCAGGCACAGATCCCGTCAATGAAGTGGATTTTTTCGAAACCAAAACCGTTGATCTCAACTTTGAAACCACAGGCGATTTCGTCAATGTGCTCGACCTTCTTGGTTTTGTTAAATCTGAGGTTGATACGGCGGCCACTATTGTGTGTCGAACCAATGCGAAAACCGCACCTTATGATGATGAGCGTGTGCGCCGTGCTCTCCAGTTGGCCGTTGATAACAACATCGTGCTGCAACTTGGCATCGCGAACCTTGGTAAGGTGGCGGAAAACCACCACGTCGCGCCTATCCATCCCGAATATGCACAACTTCCTGCCCCTAAACGTGATGTGGAAGGTGCCCTTAAACTTTTAGAAGAAGCAGGGCAAAGCGATTTCACGCATACGCTCATTTCTGTCAAAGGTGATTGGCGTGAGCAAACCACCGATGCCATCGCGACCCAATTGCGCGGCGCAGGCATAAAAGTTTCACGAAAAAGCATCCCCGGATCAGAGTTTTGGTCAAAATGGGCAACCCATCCATTCTCGTCAACCGATTGGTCGATGCGGCCTTTGGGCGTTCAAGTCTTGGCCCTTGCTTATCGTTCGGGGGAAGCGTGGAATGAGACGGCCTTTGAAAACGCTGAGTTCGATCAAAAACTAAACGAAGCACTTGCCATTGTTGATCCGGAAAAACGCCGTGCTGTGATGGTGGAAATTCAAACCATTCTCCAGCAGTCCGGCGTGATCATTCAACCGTTCTGGCGATCGCTCTACTGCCATCATGTTGAGGCTGTTAAAAACTACGCCATGCATCCAACTTTTGAGATGGATTTTGATAAGGTCTGGATCGACGAAGGTTAGGCTACAGCGTTAGCGGGCGCTCATGCGCGTTTGTCTTGGGGTTTCGCCATATTGTTTGCGATATGCCGTGCTGAAACTTGGCTGACTTGAAAACCCCGTCATCTGGCTAATATCAGCCAATCGGTTGTTTGAATGCAGCAGCATATCGTGAGCACATTCAAGCCGTTGTGTTTGATAATAAGCCTTCGGCGTGGTCTTAAGCCACAGGTTGAAATGCCGTTCTAAACGCCTTGTATGAATGCCGCATCTGTTTGAAATATCAGCAATTGTCAGTGGTCGCTCAATATTTTCTTGCATCAATTTCATGGCAAGTTGCATTTGATCTGGAAGATGAGTGATACGGTTTGTACGCCCACCACGTTGGCTCTCTCCCCCTTCGCGCAAACGATCGTGCTGGAATTGATTGCCTGCAAACCGTGCCGTCTCTTCCCCGTGTTTCATAGAGATCAAATGCAGCATCATATCCATGCTGGCAGCACCACCTGAACAGGTCAGCAATTTGTCATCATTCACAAACAAAGTCTCTTCCACATTGAGCATTGGAAATGCTTCTCGAAGGCTTGGCAAAAACTCCCAGTGGGCGGTACATCGTCTGTCACCAATCAGGCCAGCACGGGCAAGCAAAAATGTGCCACCAGATAGTGCCCCAATATTGATCCCGCTTTGAGAGGCTCGTTGCAGTGTTGCGTTGATGCGAGAGCGCTCTGGCGTGTCGGTGATGAGCCCTGCAGAAACAAACAACCGATCCAGAACCGGCGCCTCGCTGAGCGCGCTTTCAACATCCACCTTCATCCCGTTTGAGGCATGAACTGCTTCACCATCTAAGCTATAGTAATGCCACTGATAAACGGTCTTACCTAAACGCCGATTAACCGCCCGCAACGGCTCAATTGCCGCCGCCACGCTCATCATGGAAAAGTCCTCAATAAGGAAGAAGCCGAAGTTTTCTGTCATATTGTCACAAAAGCAAAAAAAACCGTCGAGAAAAAGCATTTTCATAAATTTATCTGACTTGATACTCAAAAAAAGCATTTTGCTCGAGAGAGTGGATAGAAAAGCACAGATCAATAGTGCGGTTGTGGCCATTGGCCTTTTGGAGGAAATTAAATGAGAACTCATGCGCGTGCAGTGGTCATCGGTGGCGGTGTTGTTGGTTGTTCAGTCCTTTATCACCTAGCGAAAGCAGGATGGACGGACATTGTTCTTTTAGAACGCGATGAGTTGACCTCTGGCTCAACGTGGCACGCAGCAGGCGGCATGCACACGATCAACGGCGACCCAAATGTTGCAAAACTCCAGCAATATACAATCGACCTCTACAAAGAGATTGAAGAAGCTTCCGGCCAAGAAACAGGTGTTCACCTAACAGGCGGCGTGATGATGGCATCAACCGTTGAGCGCATGGATTGGCTCAAGGGTCTTGTCGCTAAAGGCACTTATCTTGGCATTCAAGCAAATCTCATCACGCCAGAAGAAGCGCACGAATTAATGCCGCTTCTTGATCCGTCACAATTTGTGGGTGGTGTTCAAACCTATGTAGATGGTCACCTTGACCCGTCAGGTGTAACCCACGCCTACGCCAAAGCAGCCCGCAAATTGGGCGCTGAGATTGAGCGCTTCACGAAAGTGGAAGACCTTGCACAAAACCGCGATGGCACGTGGCGCGTGATTACCAATAAGGGTGAAATTATCGCTGAAAACGTGGTCAACGCTGGCGGTCTTTGGGCCCGTGAAGTAGGGCAAATGGTGGGGTTAAATCTGCCTCTTTTGGCGATGGAGCATATGTATCTCATTACTGAGGACATGCCGGAAGTTGCTGAGATCAATGAGAAAACGGGTCAGGAAGTTATCCACGCGGTTGACTTTGATGGCGAACTTTATCTGCGCCAGGAGCGTGGTGGTATGTTGATGGGGACGTATGAAAAGGCCTGTGTACCGTGGTCTGTGCACTCAACACCATGGGAATTTGGCCACGAGCTGCTTGAGCCAGATATCGATCGTATTGCGCCATCGTTGGAAGTCGGTTTTAAGCATTTCCCAGCCTTTGAACGTGCGGGCATTAAACAAATCATCAATGGCCCGTTCACCTTCGCCCCTGATGGCAACCCTCTTGTGGGGCCTGTGCGTGGGCTCCCTGGTTACTGGTGTGCCTGCGCTGTAATGGCAGGCTTCAGCCAAGGTGGTGGCGTTGGTTTGACCCTTGCTAACTGGATGACAGAAGGTGATCCAGGCTATGATATCTTTGCGATGGATATTGGCCGTTTTGGTGATTGGGCAACACCTGCTTATACCAATGTAAAAGTGCAAGAAAACTATTCACGCCGCTTCTCTATCAAATTCCCGAATGAAGAACTGCCAGCAGGTCGCCCCCTTCGCACCACCGCCATCTACGACAAATTGTCTGCTCATGGCGCACAATGGGGCCAAGCTTATGGCCTTGAAGTGCCGCTCTGGTTTGCGCCAGAAGGGGTGAAAGATGAATTTTCTTGGTATCGTTCAACCGACTTTGAACATGTTGCCAATGAAGTTAAAGGCGTGCGCGAAGGCGTTGGCCTTGGTGAAATTTCTGGTTTTGCGAATTACTCAATCACAGGATCGGGTGCTGCTGAATGGCTGGATCGTATTCTTGCTTGTAAGCTGCCAAAAGAAGGCCGCATGACTCTTGCGCCGATGTTGAAAGAAGACGGCAAAGTGATTGGTGACTTCTCACTCGCCAACCTTGGCAATGGCAAATGGTTCATCGCTGGTTCTGGTATTGCTGAAGAATACCATATGCGCTGGTTTGAACAGCATATGCCAGATGATGGTTCAGTTGTGGTCGAGGCTCTTGGTGTTAGCTTAACGGGTCTCACGATTGCTGGGCCGAAAGCCCGCGACCTCTTGGCGAAAGTGACGCACTCAGACGTGTCCAATGCTGCCTTTAAGTTTATGGATATTCGTGAACTGTATATCGGCATGGCGAAATGTCTTGTTGGTCGTGTCAGCTTTACCGGTGATATTGGCTATGAGATTTGGATCAAGCCAGAAGATCAACGCATGGTGTTTGACCTGTTGATGAGTGAAGGCGAAGAGCTGGGCATTTCACTGTTTGGTGGTCGTGCATTAAACGCCATGCGCCTTGAGAAAAACTACGGCACATGGGCGCGTGAATATCGCCCGATTTATGGTCCACTTGAATCGGGACTTGATCGCTTTGTTGCTTACGGCAAAGACGCTGACTTCATCGGCAAGGCTGCTGCCCTTCAAGAGCGCGAGGACGGCGGTAAGCTGCGTCTTTGTGCCTTCGTTATTGAAGCAAAGAATGCGGATGTGATTGGGGATGAGCCTGTTTATCACAATGGCGAAGTGAAAGGCTGGGTAACATCCGGCGGTTTTGCTCATCACAGCCAAAAGTCAGTCGCGATGGGATATGTCCCTAAAGAAATCGCGAACGAGGCAGATGGCTTTGAAATTGAACTGCTGGGTGAAAAACTGAAAGCAACCATTCAGACTGTACCATTGTTTGATGCAAACTATGAGCGTATGCGTGGCTAGCCTCTATTAAGTTTCGCTCAATCTACTTACAAAAATGCCGTGGTGGATATTTCATCTACCACGGCATTTTCTTGTTTAAACTAATTGGCTTATTTGCCGAGTTTGTTGCGAACAAAGCTGATGACAGCAAGCACAACACCGCCGCCAACACCGCCGCCTGCAAGGCTACCAACAATGCCACCAATGTCAGCACCGCCAGCTTCTGGCGCTGCGCCACCAAGCACGGCACCCAAAATCTGACCGCCTACACCACCGCCAACGATGCCGCCGATTGAGTTGATCAAGCCGCCTTGGTTGATGCTCGGAATAAGTTTACCTGCTACGTTGCCGCCAACTGCACCAGATACGAGTTGTATAATAAGTGAAAGATCCATGATGTCCCCTGTAGTTATTTGTAGTTGTGCAATTATAGTGTCTGCAATCTTAGGGCGTGTCTAGTAAATTATATCAGTGGGGTCGTCCAATCCCGCGGATGCTTGGTATTAGCGCCGAACAAGCTTGGTTTGCTTGTATTGTTTAAATTATTTTTGATGACCTGCGGATAAATCCATCAAGTAACCCCTTGCATTGAACGTTAAATTTGTTCCACACTCTAATTTCGAGGTTTTGGAGGAGGATCGAAAATGACCACTGTTAAGATGACGGTCAATGGTGAGGTGAGGTCGGCAGACGTCGAAGACCGCACTTTGTTGGTAGATTATTTACGGGAAAACTTGGAGCTAACGGGCACGCATGTTGGATGTGATACATCTCAATGCGGCGCTTGTGTTGTTCATGTGGATGGCAAGGCGGTTAAATCCTGCACAATGTTGGCAGCCCATGCAGAAGGCGCTGATGTGAAGACGATTGAAGGTTTGGCCGACGGGGCTGATCTTCATCCAATGCAAGCAGCCTTTCGTGAGCATCATGGCCTACAGTGCGGTTACTGCACACCAGGGATGATCATGACAGCCGTTGATATGGTGAAACGCCACGGCGGCCCTGTTGATGAGGCAACTATTCGTGCTGAGCTTGAAGGCAATATTTGCCGTTGTACTGGCTACCACAACATCGTGAAGGCAATTAAAGCCGCCTCGGAAACGATGGCAGCTAAGTAAGTTCATCATATGTATTTTTGACTTTAGTTTCGGGAGGAAACGAAAATGTCAGCTCAAGGTATTGGCGCACGTGTGGTGCGCAAGGAAGACAAGAGATTTATTACAGGGCGCGGTCGTTATACGGACGACATTACCCTGCCGGGTCAACTTTACGCCCGTTTCGTGCGCTCACCGCACGCCCACGCCAAAGTAAAATCAATCGACACATCGGCTGCGAAAGCGATGGACGGTGTGATTGATGTTTTGACCGGCGAACAATTGGTCGGTGACGGTATTGGCAATATTATTTGTGGTTGGATGATCCATTCAAAAGATGGTTCCCCAATGAACATGGGGGCATGGCCTGCCATGGCACCTGAAACAGCACGCTTTGTTGGCGAGGCGGTCGCCGTCGTGATCGGTCGTACAAAAGCAATCGCGGATGCGGGCGTTGAAGCCGTGAATGTCGATTGGGATGTGCTTCCAGCTGTGACAACAGCGGCGGCAGCTCAAGCAGATGGCGCGCCACAGCTTCATCCAGAAGCGGCAGGCAATCTAATCTATGATTGGGAAATTGGCGAAGAAGCAGCAACCGATGAAGCAATTGCTGGTGCAGCGCACGTAACCCGCATGGAAATCACCAACAACCGCTTGGTGCCAAATGCGATGGAACCACGTGCTGCCAATGCTGCTTACGATGCAGCAGAAGAGCACTATACGCTCTACACAACCAGCCAAAACCCCCATGTGGCACGGCTTGTTTTGTCCGCGTTTTATCAAGTCGCACCAGAACATAAATTGCGTGTTATTGCGCCTGATGTGGGCGGTGGATTTGGGTCTAAGATTTACATCTATCCAGAAGAAATTGTCTGTCTGTGGGCCTCCATGAAAATTGGTGGCCGGCCTGTTAAATGGACCTCTGACCGCACGGAAGCATTCTTGACGGATGCACACGGGCGCGACCATGTTTCAACGGCTGAAATGGCGTTTGATGCGAATAACAAGATCACAGGTCTCAAGGTTACGACAAAAGCAAACCTTGGTGCCTACATGTCCTTGTTCTCATCAAGCGTGCCGACCTATCTTTATGCAACGCTTTTGTCTGGCCAATATAACATTCCAAACATTCACGCGAATGTGCAAACGCTCTACACGAATACCGTGCCAGTTGATGCATACCGAGGGGCAGGGCGACCAGAAGCCTCTTACCTGATTGAGCGCATGATGGAGACTGCAGCGCGTGAGTTAGGCGTTGATCCGTCTGAGTTGCGTGAAGCAAACTTCATTCAAGAATTCCCGCACCAAACACCTGTCATCATGTGTTACGACGCTGGAGATTTTGGCGTGTCGATGAAGGCCGCTAAAAGCGCCATTGATTATGCAGGCTTTGAAGCACGCAAAGCGGCTTCAGCTGCAAAAGGTAAAATGCGCGGCATTGGTTTTTCTTGCTACATCGAAGCCTGCGGCATTGCGCCATCGGCGGCTGTTGGTTCGCTGGGTGCTGGTGTGGGTCTTTGGGAATCGGCTGAGGTTCGCGTGAACCCAGTTGGCACCATCGAAATTTTGACAGGCTCGCACAGCCACGGCCAAGGCCACGAGACGACATTCGCGCAAGTGGTGTCTGATCGTTTCGGCTTGCCAACAGACAATATCCAAATCGTCCACGGCGATACAGATAAAGTCCAGTTCGGCATGGGGACATATGGCTCACGCTCAGGTGCCGTTGGTATTTCAGCCATTGTCAAAGCGCTTGATAAGGTGGAAGCGAAAGCCAAGAAAATCGCAGCCCATCTGCTTGAAGCCGACGAAGGCGACATCGTCATTGAAGACGGTGAAGTGAAAGTGTCCGGTACGGATAAGAAGCTCGGTTGGCATGAAGTCTGCCTTGGTGCTTACACCGCGCACAATCTGCCAGAAGGCATGGAACCGGGCCTTAAAGAAGGCGCGTTTTATGATCCGGCAAACTTCACTTTCCCAGCAGGCACCTATATCTGCGAAGTGGAAGTGGACCCGCAAACAGGTGTCACCGATATCATTGATTTCGTGGCAGCTGATGACTTCGGCAAAATCATCAATCCGATGATTGTTGAAGGTCAGGTTCATGGTGGTTTGGCACAAGGTATTGGCCAAGCGCTGCTTGAAGGGGCAAGCTATAATGATAGCGGTCAGTTAGAGACAGCATCCTTCATGGATTACTGTATGCCACGCGCAGATGACTTGCCGTCGTTCCAAGTGTCGCATCATGAAACATTGTCACCATCCAATCCGCTCGGCATTAAAGGCTGCGGTGAGGCGGGTGCCATTGGCTCTCCACCAGCCGTGATCAACGCGATCACCAATGCGATTGGCAACAATGATTTGAGCATGCCGGCAACGCCACAAAAAGTGTGGGCCGCGATCCAAGCAGCCAGCAGCGCTGAAGCAGCAGAGTAAGGACAAAAAAGATGTATGAAACAAAATATCAAAAACCATCCTCACTCGCAGATGCTGTATCCGCGATGGGGTCTTCTGAAGACGGTAAGTTTCTTGGTGGTGGGCAAACGCTCATCCCAACAATGAAACAACGCCTTGCAGCACCAAGTGATGTGATCAGCGTAGCAGGCTTGCCAGAGTTGCAAGGTATCTCAGTGAGCGGTGATAGCGTCACAATCGGCGCTGGAACCACTCATGCTGACGTTGCAGGATCAGTAGACGTACAAAACGCCATTCCGGCCCTTGCAGCCTTAGCGGGCGGTATCGGTGATCCGCAAGTGCGCAATATGGGAACGCTCGGTGGGTCTGTTGCAAACAACGACCCTGCGGCGGACTATCCAAGTGCCGTTTTGGGGCTAGGCGCAACAGTCAACACCAACAGTCGGGCCATTGCAGCCGATGACTTTTTCGAAGGCATGTTTGGAACCGTCTTGGAAGAGGACGAAGTGATTGTCTCAATCACTTTCCCAAAACCAAAACGGGCAGCTTACGCGAAGTTCGATAACCCAGCCTCACGCTATGCTCTGGCTGGTGCCTTCGTTGCTGAACTGGCAGATGGTTCTGTACGTGTTGCGGTAACAGGGGCGGGCGCAGATGGTGTCTTCCGCGCGTCTGAAATGGAAGCAGCTCTCAGCTCAAGCTTCAGCGCTGATGCAATTGCTGGCATCTCCATTGATGCAGACGATCTGATGGAAGACATGCATGGATCGGCTGACTACCGCGCCAACATTGTAAAAGTAATGGCTGCTCGTGCGGTTTCTGCTGCGGGCTAACTGTAATCACATGAAAAACAAGATCCCGGCTTTAGGTCGGGATTTTTTTTGATCAACTCACTTTGTCGCTTTGCGAAATGGTTTTCTGCTCTACCTACTTGTCATTGAATTTGGTCTAGGCAATATGCAGGCAACGCAAATGAGGAATAACTATGAAACTGAATAATGAATTGGCGGCCATCGTCACCGGCGGCGCATCTGGTTTAGGTGAAGCAACAGCCCGCGCGCTCGCTGCTAAAGGGGTGAGTGTCGCAATCTTTGATATGAACAAAGAGGCAGGCGTTGCTGTTGCCAAGGACATTGAAGGCATTTTCATTGAAGTTGATGTGGCAAACCCTGCAAGCGTTGCCGCCGCCATGGTAACGGTCAAAGAAGAATGCGGCATTCCTCGCATTTGCGTCAATTGCGCTGGCGTGGCACCTGCTCAAAAGACAGTTTCAAAAGGCGTGGTGCATGATGCAGCTTTGTTCCAGAAAGTGATCAACATCAATCTGGTTGGCACGTTCAATGTGGCAAGCCAAGCGGCTCAATTGATGGCAGAAGCCGATCCACTAACAGCTGATGGCGAACGTGGCGTTATCGTCAATACAGCCTCCGTCGCAGCCTTTGACGGGCAGGTGGGTCAAGTCGCCTACGGCTCATCAAAAGCCGCCGTTGCTGGCATGACGCTACCTATGGCCCGCGACCTTTCACGCGACGGTATCCGCGTCATGACAATCGCGCCTGGCATCTTCGGCACACCCATGCTGCTTGCCATGCCTGAAGAAGTGCAAGATGCGCTCGGCAAACAAGTCCCGTTCCCTTCACGGCTAGGCAAGCCAGAAGAATATGCAAATCTCGTTATGACGATTGCAGAAAATGAAATGATGAACGGTGAGACAATCCGGCTTGACGGCGCGATAAGAATGGCACCTAGATAAGAATGAGATCAGAGCGAGATAAGAAGGTGTGTAAGGCAGGCGCTACCTAAAGCCCCCACTTAACCTCACGGTCATTAGACGCCATTAAATTTTGATACCGCGCAACGGCCCAAAGGGGGAAGTAAGACGCATAGCCGTGGTACTTTAGGTAAAACACGCGGGGAAAGCCCGTGCCAGACCAATTTTGTTCATCCCACCGTGCACCGTCTTTCGGTGCGTGGGTGAGATAGGTGACGCCTTTTTGGACAGCTTCATCTTCAACGGCATCAGCAGACATAAGACCCATCAAAGCCCACGCTGTTTGTGATGCGGTGGAGGCTTCGCCGTAGCCTTTTTTTGCAACGTCATAGGTTTCAAGGCCTTCACCCCAACCGCCATCTTCGCGTTGTTGCGCCTTGAGCCATTGAACCGCTTTTTGAACGTAAGCTTGGTTCATGTCTTCTCCAGCACCTTTAAGGGCAACAAGCGCAGACCATGTTCCGTAAATATAATTAGCACCCCAGCGACCAAACCAAGAGCCATCTTTTTCTTGGTCGCGCTTGATGAACTCAACACCTTTTGCAATCGCGTCTTTATAGCGTTCACGGTCTACTTGAGAAAGCGCACCAACGCAGCGTGCTGTCACGTCCACTGTTGGTGGATCAAGCAAAGCACCGTGATCTGCAAACGGTATGTGGTTGAGATAGTAATGCTCGTTTTCAGGCTCAAAAGCGCCCCAGCCGCCGGATGTTGATTGCATGCCAAGCAACCATTCGCAGCCGCGCTCGACGGCTTCATCATAGTCTGAGCTTCCCTGCCTGTTCATGGCAAGGATCACCACGGCTGTATCATCGACATCAGGATAATGCGCATTTTCATATTGAAAAGCCCACCCACCTGGTCGCGTGTCTGGACGACGTATGGCCCAATCACCGCGAAGGTCGAGAATTTGGCGTTCTTTCAACCAATCAAGTGACGCTTTCAATTTCGGATCGTCACGCTCGCCAGATTCCAAAATCGCATGGGCTGCAAGGCAGGTATCCCAAACAGGGGAGAGGCAGGGCTGGAAGTAAATCGAATCTTCGCGCTCAGTCAAAAGATTTTCAACAGCGTCGCGTGCGGTCACCATATCAGGGTGGTCATCCGCATAACCAAGTGCGCGATAGGCCATCACCGCGTTTGCCATAGCAGGATAAATTGCACCAAGGCCGTCTTTGCCATTCAGCCGTTCGGTGAAGAATTCAACCGCTTTGGTGATTGCTTTTTTCTTGCCAGCTTTTAAAGCGCTTGGCTCGATGACGCGCAAAAATTTATCAAGCTGCAAGAAAGCAGTGCCCCAATAAGAACCGGTATGGTTCACATTGTAGACTTTTACTTTTTCTGGCGCGACGACGAAAAGCTCGCGGATGTCTCTACCTGTTGGATTGTCGCCTTGTGCTTTTTTGGCAAACAAGACAAGCAACGGCACAAGAACGGTGCGCGCCCAATAAGACATTTTAGAAATGTGAAAGGGCGACCAAACGGGCTGCAACATCATCTGCACAGGCATGACAGGAACAGCACGCCACGGCACTTGACCAAATAGGGCCATTGAAATGCGTGTGAATACATTGGCAGTGGCGGCGCCACCATGTGCAAGTATCCATTCGCGCGCACGTTTCATGTGGTCAGCGTCAATATCTTCACCAACCAGTTTCAACGCCCAATAGCCTTTTACACTGGCAGAGATATTGCCTTCACCATTGTGAAACAACGGCCATGAGCCATCATTGTTTTGTACGGCGCGAAGGTAACGGGCGATTTTCTCTTCACGCTCAGCATCAATTTCACCAAGAAAATGGCGAAGCAAAATGTATTCTGATGGGATGGTAGCGTCTGCTTCCAATTCGAAGACAAAATGGCCATCGTCTTTCTGCTCATCGAACAGCGCTGCCCGCTGAGATGTGACTACAGCCTCAATATCTGGAATGTGAATCGTCATGAATTACCTGTAACACTACTAATAGCGACGATGTGGCATACCTTTAGGGTATCGAAAAATCAACCTTGATATGGCTTTAACCTACTTGGAAGGGCGATCAAATTCCAGATTTTTTGATGCCAAAGCAATCAATTTTTCGTATTGGGGTAAATGCAGCGGCTTTTTGGTGACTTGATCCATCACGTTGTCGCACCCGCCAAGAAAGCTTCAAGGTTATCCGTTAAAATATCAGACAAATAACCACCTTCTTGAATGTAAACTGTTGGTAGTCCAATTTCAGCAATAGAGCGGCCAATTTGCTCAAAGCCCTTTGTCGTGACGCTTAAGCCTCGCAATGGGTCTTTTTCTGACGCATCAAGTCCGAGTGCCACCACAAGAACAGAGGGCGCAAAGGCGGAAATAGTTCGCTTCGCCTGCGCTAATGTGTTGAGAAAAACATCGTCTTCAGAATGCGGCGGCATGGGTAAATTGAGGTTGAACCCTTCGCCATCACCTGCGCCACGTTCATTGCTATGCCCCCAATGAAACGGATAATAATTGGCGGGATCACAGTGCATTGAAATTGTCAGCACATCGCGGCGATTGTAAAAAATGCCCTGTGTGCCATTTCCATGGTGCACATCAACATCCAATATGGCGACACGGTCGTGGTGTTGTCTCAACTGCTGTGCGACGATGGCGCAATTGTTCAAAAAGCAAAATCCACCTGCCATATCGGCATAGGCATGATGGCCGGGTGGACGACAAAGCGCATAGGCATGTTGGTCGCCAGATTGCACCAGTTCAGCTGCGGTAAGCGCTGTGTTGGCTGATGCGCAAGCGGCTTTGAAAGTGGTTTCACCAAGCGGGCAGGAGGTGTCTGCCATGTGCCATCCGGCACGACCGACAACGCCTGTTGGATAAGTGCCATGGTATCGTGTCGGGTGAACATTCGCTATTACTTCTTTGGACGCGCCACCGGGCAGGCGTTGCCATTCTTCGTTGGCTGTTTCTAAGAAATTTAAATAATCGGGCGTGTGAACGGCTGCACGTGGACCAGGGCCAAAATCTTTGGCCGGTAATACAGGAACATCAAGACGGTCGAGTGCCGTCTTTAAGCGATCGGCACGTTCTGGCTGTTCAGCAGAGCGGGTTACTTGGCCACGCACCAGATAAAACTGTGGGTCGTGTTCGGCTTGTGCAGTGTCATAAACGGCTTTCATCGGAATGCTCCCATTTGCTCAATCGTTGCGGTGTTTTCTCACACAGCCTTTAGTTGGCTTCTCATGCGTTCCACGAAAAACTCAACAGCCTTTTTCACCCGAGTAATGCCTGCCATATCTTGGTGTTGCAGCATATAGAAAGCGCGCTGGAAATGAATTTTATCCGTCAAAATTGGCTTCAACTCAGGATGCGCCTTGGCAATGAACGCCGGCAAAATCACGACGCCCGCGCCCATCCGTGCCCATTGGGTTTGGAGCAAAATGCTGGAGCTTGTTAAGTGCGGCGTGATGTTGGGACTGACGAGCGGGATGTAATTCAGCGCATTGTCGTGGATGAGGTCGGGGATGTACCCGATGCCACGCACACTGTTAAGGCAACCAATGTCTTTAACTTCTCCAAAGCGTTCGGTGGCAAGGTCGGTGGTGTATAAAAACAAGTCGTAGTCTGCGATTTTTTGCACTTTCAATCGACCCGATTCAGGCGGTGAAACAGTGACGGCAATATCGGCTTCACGTTTTGATAGGCTGAAAATTCTAGGCAGTGAGACGAGCTGCAATTGAAGCTTCGGGTTTTGTTCGCAAAAATCTGTAGCAATTGGGGCCATGACGTAATTTGCAACATCTTCAGACGCGCCAATGCGCACGGCACCCGTAATGCTGTCACTTTGATCACCCACTTGGTCGGCAATGTGAATGGCGGTGTTTTCCATCGCTTCGGCATAAGACACCAGTCGTGACCCTTCAGGTGTTAAGGCATAACCTTGCGGGCTGCGATTGAAGAGCCGTGTTGACAGGTCTTTTTCAAGCTGGTCAATGTGGCGTCCAACGGTTGAAGTATCCAGCCCCAAATGCTTACCTGCCTGCGACAATCTATTGTGGCGAGCAACAGCCAAAAACACACGTACATGATCCCACTTCATGGGGCTTCTCCATAGCAAAGCTAAGTTATGCAAAAATGCATTGTACGCATATTTTAATTTGCAGCAACGCAAAACGATTCTGTTTGGATTTCTAGTGGAATTTGTGGCGCTTTGGTCCTAGATTGCCGATCACGAACAATCTAGGAAATGCGCACCAATGGATTTTTCACTTTCACCAGAGCAAACGGCTATATTCGACATGGCCCGCAGCTATGCCAATGAGAAGATCGCCCCCAATGCTTTAGACTGGGAAGAGCGTGAACATATGCCGCGTGACGTTTTGGAGGAGCTTGCCGAGCTTGGCATGGCGTCGATCTATGTTGGCGAAGAATATGGCAGCGATCTTTCGCGTCTTGATGCAACGCTGATCTTTGAAGGCTTGTCTTATGGTTGCGCCTCCACGGCAGGGTTTTTATCCATCCACAATATGTGCGCATGGATGATTGATACGTTCGGCAGTGACGAGCTTCGCGCTGCGTGGTTACCAGACATGGTGACGGCCAAGAAGATTTGTTCTTATTGTTTGACGGAGCCGGGTTCTGGTTCAGATGCGGCGGCGCTGCGAACATCGGCTAAAAAAATGAATGATGGTTACGTGTTGAACGGCACCAAGGCTTTCATTTCTGGCGGTGGATTTTCTGACCTTTATCTCTCTATGGTCAGAACCGGAGAAGAGGGCGCAAAGGGTATTTCTGCCGTTCTCATTGAAAATGGGGAAGAGGGGCTAAGCTTCGGCGGTGTTGAAAATAAAATGGGCTGGCGCAATCAGCCAACCTCCCAAGTTCAATTTGATGATTGCAAAATACCGCTTGAAAACCTCATGGGCCAAGAAGGCGACGGTTTTAAATATGCGATGGCTGGCCTCGATGGTGGCCGCTTAAACATTGCAGCTTGCGCTTTAGGTGCCGCACAATCAGCCTTTGACAAGACCGTTGCCTATATGGGCGATCGAAAGGCTTTCGGAAAACCGCTTACCGGTTTCCAAGCACTGCAATTCAAGCTGGCCGAGATGGAAACAGAACTCCAATCAGCTCGCACCTTCTTGCGTCAGGCTGCATGGAAGCTTGACAACAAAACACCAGATGCAACCAAGTTTTGTGCGATGGCAAAATTGAAAGTAACAGACGCCTGTTTTGATGTTGCAAACGAGGCACTTCAGCTGCACGGCGGGTATGGCTATTTGGCGGATTATGGTATCGAAAAAATTGTTCGCGACTTGCGCGTTCATCAAATACTGGAAGGCACCAACCAGATCATGCGTATGATTATTTCAAGATCCGTCCTAAAAGAGCACCAAAACTAATGGCTGATGTTTTAATCAGAAAAGAAGGCCTTGCCGGTCGCATCACACTGAACCGTCCTGAGGCGCTTAATGCGCTGAGTTATGAGATGGTGACAGAGATTGAAAAGGCGCTGATTGCATGGCGTGATGACGCCTCTATTCGCTGCATCATCATTGATGGGGCAGGTGAGAAAGCCTTTTGCGCAGGTGGTGACATTGATGAAATGTACCAAGCAGGCATTAAAGGTGATTATTCGTTCTCGCAAAAATTCTTCACCGAAGAATATCGCCTCAACGCGATGATTGCCCATTATCCAAAACCTTATCTAGCCTTGATCCATGGCTTCGTTATGGGGGGCGGCGTTGGTGTTTCTGGCCATGGCTCCCATCGTGTGGTGATGTCGTCTGCCAAAATTGCAATGCCTGAATGTGGTATCGGTTTGGTGCCGGATGTGGGCAGCACTCACTTGCTTGCAAATGCTGGGGGCTATCTTGGTGAGTTTCTCGGCATGACCGGATACCGCATGAATGCGGCGGATGCGATCTTGGCAGGGTTTGCAGATGCGCATATTCCAGACACTGCTAAGGACGACCTCATCGAAGCAATCTGCGATACGGGTGATTTGAGTTTTGTTGAAACCTTTGAAACGGACCCGGAGGCCGACACGCTATCTTCTGTATTGGAGGCGATTGATCTGGTGTTCACCCGCCGCGACACAGCTGAAATAATCGAGGCGTTGGAGGCATCAACCGATGATTGGGCTGCTGCTGCTTTGAAAGCACTAAACCGCAATGACCCTTTAGCCCTTGAATGCACCTTGCAATTGGTTCGCCGTGCCCGCGTCAACAACTCTGTTGAAGCAGCGCTCGCCGGAGAGTACGGCTTTACGTCGCAGGCCATGGAATATGGCAACTTCTTAGAAGGCACCCGCGCGGCAATCGTAGACAAAGACAGAAATCCGAAATGGAAATACGGAACACTCCAAGATGTTCCAAAAGAGATAATTGAGAAAATGCTAGCTTCTGCATAAGAAGCATTGGGAGGTATAATGGCAAATATTGGTTTTATTGGCCTTGGAAATATGGGTGCGCCTATGGCCGCGAACCTTGCGGCTGCTGGCCACACGGTAACCGGCTTTGATGTGACGAACGTTGCAGTCGAAGGCGTGACGCTGGCTGATAGCGCGGTTGCTGCAACTGAGGGACAAGACGTGGTTGTGACCATGTTGCCAAATGGCGTGATCTTGCAAGCGGTCTACAAAGACATTGTGCCTGCTGCGAAATCGGGCGCATTGCTAATTGATTGTTCAACCGTGGATGTGGATAGCGCGAAAAAAGCCCATGATGCGGCAAGTGCTGCTGGTCTGCTCAGTGTTGATGCACCTGTTTCAGGCGGCGTCGGTGGTGCGGCTGCTGGTACGCTTACCTTTATGGCTGGTGGGTCGGATGCGTCGATCGCCGCTGCCAACTCTGTCCTTGATGTGATGGGCGGCAAGATTGTTCATTGCGGTGAGGGCGGTGCCGGCCAGATGGCGAAAATTTGCAACAACATGGTGCTTGGTATTTCCATGATTGGCGTTTGTGAAGCCTTTAACATGGCAGACAAACTAGGCCTCTCGCGTGAAGCAATGTTCGATGTGGTCTCAACCTCTTCAGGTTCTTGCTGGTCTATCAATACCTATTGCCCCGCACCGGGCGTCGGTCCGACATCGCCATCAGACAATGATTATCAACCGGGCTTTGCAGCGGAACTTATGTTGAAAGATTTGAAGCTTTCACAACAAGCCGCAGAGCTTGTTGATGCGGCAACACCTATGGGTGCACGTGCCACTGAAATTTACGACCAGTTCGTCGCAAATGGTGGTCAAGGAAAAGACTTTTCGGCTATGTTGCTTGCTTTGGCAAACATGCAACGTGACGGCTAAACGAATTTAAACTGAATGCAATTTGGCCGTGAGTGGCCTTGGAGAATAAAATGAAACAAATCGGACACTTTATAAACGGTAAAGAAGTTGCTGGTAGCGGACGCACGGCAGACGTCTTCAACCCTGCAACGGGTGAAGTAGAAGCACAGGTTGCCCTCGCCACAAACGAAGAAATGGCGGAAGCCGTTGCTAAAGCCAAAGAAGCACAACCAGCATGGGCGGCAGTAAATCCACAACGTCGTGCCCGCGTTTTAATGAAGTTTGTGGACCTTCTTCACCGCGATATGGACAAGCTTGCTGAAGCCCTTTCACGCGAGCATGGTAAAACAATTCCAGATGCAAAAGGCGATGTGATCCGTGGCCTCGAAGTGGCTGAATTCTGCATCGGCGCACCGCATCACCTCAAAGGTGAATATACAGATGGCGCAGGTCCGGGCATCGACATGTATTCCATGCGTCAAGCGCTTGGTGTTGTTGCAGGCATCACGCCTTTCAACTTCCCTGCCATGATCCCAATGTGGAAGTTCTGTCCGGCAATCGTTTGCGGTAACGCTTTCATCTTGAAGCCATCAGAACGCGACCCATCCGTTCCAATGATGTTGGCAGCCTTGATGACAGAGGCTGGCCTTCCAGATGGCATTTTGCAAGTGGTGAATGGTGACAAAGAAAGCGTTGACGCAATCCTTGACCATGAAGATATCATGGCGATTGGCTTTGTTGGTTCAACACCGATTGCGCAATATATTTATTCGCGCGGTTGTGCCAATGGTAAGCGCGTTCAGTGTTTTGGCGGCGCGAAAAACCACGCCATTATCATGCCTGATGCGGATATGGATATGGTGTCTGATGCAATGGTTGGTGCTGGTTACGGTGCTGCTGGTGAACGCTGCATGGCGATCTCTGTTGCGGTGCCTGTTGGTGAAGATACAGCAGACCGCTTTATTGATGCGATGATCCCAAAGATCGAAGCGCTCAAAGTTGGCCCTTATACAGCCGGCGATGATGTTGACTTCGGCCCGCTTGTAACAGGCGACGCGAAGACGCGTGTTGAAGGTCTCGTTCAAAGTGGTGTCGATGCAGGTGCAAAGCTTGCTGTTGATGGTCGTGGTTTCAAAATGCAGGGCTATGAAGACGGTTTCTTCGTTGGTGCCTCGCTGTTTGATAATGTCACCAAAGACATGGACATCTATAAGCAAGAAATCTTCGGTCCAGTGCTTTCAACGGTACGGGCGCAAAGCTATGAGGAAGCTCTCAGCCTTGCGATGGATCATGAATATGGCAACGGCGTTGCTATCTTCACCCGCGATGGTGATGCAGCGCGTGATTTTGCAAACCGTATCAATATCGGCATGGTCGGCATTAACGTGCCAATTCCGGTGCCGTTGGCTTATTATACATTCGGCGGTTGGAAAGCCTCAGGCTTTGGTGACTTGAACCAGCACGGTCCAGATTCATTCCGCTTCTACACACGCACAAAAACGGTCACAAGCCGTTGGCCTTCAGGCGTGAAAGAGGGTGCTGAGTTCGTTATTCCAACGATGCAGTAAGCGCTTTTTACACATTACGATAGTTGCAAAAATGCCTCGATTTTTATCGAGGCATTTTTTTTGTTCGAAATCGAGTCTTATCAACAATCTGCTCTCTTGACTGTCTCAGGCTTAAAACGTAATAACATCACAAATGTTATAATGTTACAAAGTCTGACGAGGCAAGAAATATGTTCAGTAAAAAAACCATCCTCGCTGCTCCATTGGCAGCCTTAATGCTTACCACAGCATCAATCAACTTAGCCCATGCGCAAGCAGGGATTTTTGAGGTTGTTCACCCAGATGTCAGCAAAGGCCTGGTAGAACTAGAGTTCTTGAACGGTATTGGGCTCAACAATGTCGAGCCTGGTGATGAGCGTTCTGTTCATGAATTTGCTGTTGCTTATGGGATTACCGATTACTGGAAGTTTACAGCGGCATTCGAAGTCGCAAATCCTCGCGGTGAGAGCGCTGAAGTGGAAGCTGTTGAGTTGGAAAACTTAATTATCTTGCCATTTTTTGGTGGCGGCGGCGGTCATGATCACGATAAGAAGCATGACCATGACAAAGAAAAGGGTGTGGCGCATGATGACGATGATGATGATCATGCACCATTTACGCTTGGCTTTTTCACCGCGCTTGAAATTCCAATCGAAGGTGGTATCTCAGAAGGTGGCATTGAATTCGGCCCTGTTTGGGAAGCTGAAATTGGCAAAGTAGAATGGGTCGGCAACCTCTTAGTTGAAGCACCGTTTAGTGAGGGCGATCCAGGTCTTGCCTATGCATCACAGTTGGTCCTACCAATTAATGACCACGTTGGCATCGGTGTTGAAAACTTTGGTGAGTTTGAAGGCGCGTTTGGTAGTGGTGGCGAAGACGAACACTTCGCTGGACCAGCAATCTACTTCAATGCTGAACTTGAAAATGGCCACGTAATCGAGCCACGCGCGGCTGTTTTGTTTAATTTGAGCGAAAGCCCAACAAATGCAGTGTTCTCATTCAATGTGGAATACAAATTCGGCGGCTAAATCGTTTTCCCCAAATTCGTAAACGCCGATGAATGAGGCGGTGTGTCATGCGCGTGACACACCGCTTTTTTCGTTCCTGCATTCATTATTCAGTGATAAAAAAATGACGCTCCGGTTTTCACCGAAGCGCCATTCTTGCCTTGTTCAGAGCTTTTACTTCTGGGGGGAAGAATTAAGCTAGATCAAAGCGGTCTGCATTCATTACTTTGTTCCAAGCAGCAATGAAATTCGTCGTGAAGGCCTCATTCGCATCAGACTGTGCGTAGGTCTCTGCGATTGCCCGAAGCTGTGAGTTGGATGCAAAGACGAGATCCGCGCGTGTGCCTGTATATTTGACTGCATCAGTTGTGCGGTCTTTACCTTCAAAGGTCTCTTCACTTGCATCTGTTGATGACCATTTTGTCGCCATGTCCAAGATGTTCACAAAGAAGTCGTTTGAGAGTGTGCCGACATTATCTGTCAAAACACCCGCAGTAGAACCGCCTGCATTGGCACCCAGAACACGAAGACCGCCAACAAGCACTGTCATCTCTGGTGCTGACAAGCCGAGGAGGGCAGCTTTATCAACCAACAAAGATTCAGTAGAGCGTGGGTCTTTGGTTTTGTTGTAGTTACGGAAACCATCAACCGTTGGCTCAAGAACAGCGAAGCTGTCTTCGTCTGTTTTGTCTTGTGTTGTGTCGGTACGGCCCGCAGTAAACGGAACAGAGCTACCTGAAGCTTTTTCAATCGCTGCATTACCTGCAAGAACGATCAAATCGGCCAAAGATACTTGTGTACCAGATGCATTGAACTCAGCTTGAATACCTTCAAGCGCTGCAATCACATCACCCACATTGGATGACGTATTCACGTCCCAATCTTTTTGAGGAGCCAAACGAATGCGCGCACCATTAGCACCGCCGCGTTTGTCTGAACCACGGAAGGTTGAAGCAGACGCCCAAGCCGTATTCACCAATTGACCAACGCTTAGACCTGTGCCGAGAATTTTCTCTTTAAGAGCCGCAACATCAGCATCATTGATCAATGCGCCTTCGTGTGCAGGTACTGGATCTTGCCAGATCAATTCTTCGCTTGGCACTTCATCGCCGAGGTAAAGATTGATTGGGCCCATATCGCGGTGGGTAAGCTTGAACCATGCGCGAGCATAAGCATCAGCAAACTCATCTGGGTTATCCAAGAAGTGCTGTGAGATTTTCGCGTAATCAGGGAAAACCTTCAATGCCATATCAGCTGTTGTCATCATCAATGGCTGGGTTTTTGATGCATCGTGTGCCTTTGGCGATTCTGGTGCACCTTGGCCAGCAACAGGTTGCCACTGAACGTGACCTGCTGCACTTGTTACTTGTTCCCAATCGTAGCCCAAGAGAACTTCGAAATATTCCATATTCCACTGGTTCGGTGTAGGTGTCCAAGCGCCTTCAAAGCCGGCTGTTGTTGTGTCATCACCTTTGCCTGAGCCATGTGAGTTGATCCAACCAAAGCCACCGTTTTCCATTGGTGCGCCTTCAGGCTCAACGCCGACTGCTTCTTCAGGACCAGCGCCGTGACCTTTACCGAATGTGTGACCACCAGCAACAAGAGCGACCGTTTCATAATCATCCATTGCCATGCGTGAGAATGTGTCACGAATATCAAAGGCTGATTTGATTGGATCAGGATTGCCGTCTGGTCCTTCAGGATTGACGTAAATCAAACCCATTTGAACAGCTGCAAGCGGTGTTGCAAGGTCACGCTCACCTGAGTAGCGGCTGTTTGGGTTGTCTGTTGGCGCAAGCCATTCAGTTTCTGAACCCCAGTAGATATCTTCTTCTGGTTCCCAAATGTCTTCACGACCGCCAGCAAAACCAAAGGTTTTAAAGCCGCATGTTTCCATAGCAACGTTACCAGCAAGAATCATGAGGTCAGCCCATGAGATTTTGTTGCCGTATTTTTGTTTGATCGGCCAAAGCAAGCGGCGAGCTTTATCAAGGTTGCCGTTATCAGGCCAAGAATTCAAAGGAGCAAAACGCTGTGTGCCAGTGCTTGCGCCACCGCGTCCATCATAGGTGCGGTATGTACCAGCACTGTGCCATGCCATACGAACCATGAGGCCTGCATAGGTACCAAAGTCAGCAGGCCACCAATCTTGGCTTTCTGTCATCATGGCTGCCAAGTCTTGTTTTAGGGCTTTAAGGTCAAGGCTTTTGAACGCCGCCGCATAATCAAAGTCGGCATCAACTGGGCGCACAGCGGGTGCGTTTTGGTTGAGGACTTTGAGGTTTAGCATTTCAGGCCACCAGCGTTGATTTGCTGTGGTCCCAGCTGCCGCGTGCATTACTGGGCACTTACCTTTGCCGTCGGTTGTCATGTCGTTCATTTTGGCTCCAACTCCGTAATATTCAGGGGTTACGTGCGCATTCGCGCGAATTTGTTGTGTGGTATCCAATGGATATAGGAGGTCTTGTTCCAGTTGGTAAGATCCTCCAGCACGTTATTGACATAACAAAATTTATCCATAAGTTGAATTTGTATTTTCTGATTGTTGATATAAGTTTTTCTTATGAATAATATGACGCTGAAACAGTTCAGATATTTTGAGGCAGTTGCTCGTTTTGGGCACTTTGGTCGAGCGGCTGATGCGTCAGCAATATCGCAACCCGCCCTGTCTATGCAGATTAGGGAGTTAGAAGACACTCTTGGTTCACCCTTGTTTGAACGGTCTGCGAGGCAAGTCCGTCTCACCGGATTTGGTGAGGAATTTGCCGTTCGTGTTCGCGAGGTATTGCGTTCTGTCGATGAGATCGGTGATTTGGCAAAATCCATG
>CAZKKW010000003.1:0-8497 GCA_964553335.1 uncultured Hyphomicrobiales bacterium
GATGTGAAGCAATAGATCTTTTGGTGAGGTTGCACCCGCAATGTGTACCCGAATGGCTACCCTATAAAGTAGGGGGCTCTTTTCGATTCCTCAGCAAGCAATAATAGTTCAAATATTTCAGAGAGATAAATGGTGCCCCCACACGGACTCGAACCGCGGACCTATTGATTACAAATCAATTGCTCTACCAGCTGAGCTATAGGGGCATTTGAAGACGCTGATACAGCGGTTCAAAACAGAATTCAAGCGAAATTTTTTGAATTTCCTACTTAATTTTCAAAGGGCTATTATTGTCCCGCACTTTGGATTTCTGGAAGCGCGGCATCGTCGCCTTCTCCGCCTAGAACATTGCCTGATGCCAGCGAGCGTCGGCGCTGTATATAGATAGAGCGCAGTGTCACATAAGGGTCGGGTGAGGCGAAGATGACATCGTCTAACAATTCACCGTTTCTGTACCGTTGATCAACAATATTCGTGCCATTGGAAATTGTGCCAGCATAATCGAAATCAGTTACAAACCCGACATAAGTGGTTGGTGACAGAACAATGTCGCCAATACGGCCAAAGGTGTCACGCACGGTGCTTGGTCCAAGCACTGGGGTCACAAGATACCTTCCTTCACCAACACCAAATTCTGCCAGTGTAAGGCCAAAATCTGTCGGGTTATACGGTGTGCCAAGGTGGTCTGCCACATCGAATGCGCCACCAAGTCCAAGGGTTGAATTAATGACGAAACGCTTCAGTGTTTTGCCAGCTTCGCTGCCATTTCCTTGCAGGGTGTAATTGATTAAATCACCAGGAGCTTCAAGATGTCTAAGGCCATTGCGGACCATCAAACGAATTGGGCCTGGAACAACCACACCATATACTTTCGAAATCGGGCGAACGATCGCAAGGTCAAGGCCACGGTTAAATCCAAAGAAGACGCGGTTTAACTTCTCATTTTTGTCGTTTACGACGAGTTCGTCTTCGGTTTGTTCATCATCACCAGCCGGCTCATCTGCCGTTTGGCCAAAAGACGAGGTGGATGATGTTGTATAAGCGGCAATGATCGGGTTTGCCCGAGGAACGGCCGTAATTTGTGTTTCCGCTTGCGGTTGAACTTGCGGCTGAATAAGCAGCGCGCTGTTGTTTTGTTGAACCGTAGAGCAGCCAGCAAGGAATAAACCCACTGATAGAAACACGCTATTCTTCATGAAAGAGGAGAGCGTAGGTTTTGGTGCAAATGGCATAATTCGGCCCGTAAAAAAATTTTCAAGTGAATCAATAGCAAATTTTTCTTAAATTCCCAATAACGCCTGGACAATAAAATGTTTAAAGCTGTGATTAATCAGCAACAATGCTAAAGAGAATGCACCCGATTTGATGAATGAGCCAGAATTGCATGTTTTCAACGTTTAATGTCCTGATTTCACAGTTGGTTCGCTTCGTATCACGCAGAGCAAAAGCCTGCCTGTTGATCTATCTCATGTTGATTGGGTTGAGTATCTTTGCTTCGATTAACTTTTTGGGGGTTAATACGGATAGCAGCAAAATGCTTTCATCAGTCCTAAATTTTCAGCAAAAGACACATGCTTTCAACGAGAATTTTCCAAGCATCAAAAACAGTTTGGTGGTTGTCATTCGATCTGAGGTGTCAGATGCCGCTGATGAGGCAGCGTTAAAGATTGCGCAAGCCGTTAAAGATAACCCAAACCTTTCCAGTGTGTTCTCGCCTTCAACCTCTGCGTTTTTTCAGCAAAATGGTCTGCTTTATAAGGACGAAGACACGCTGGAATCTGAGTTGGAGCAGCTCAATAAGTCGGCAGCTTTACTGGCAAGTCTGCGGGAGACACCAACGTTTGATAACTTCTTTCACTCGCTCTTTACCGCTGAGGAATTAGCCGAGCAGGCTGATTTTGATCGTGGGTTTTTGGATGATTTTTATAAGGATGTTACAAAAACCATTATGGCGCGGGAAGAGGGCACTTTGTTGCCGCTTTCATGGGCGAAAGCCTCTGGCACTGATAATGGGTCAGCTGAGGTGGAGAGTGGCGCGAGTGGTGAAGGCGACGACAGGGTTCAACGTCTTCTTTATGCGCAGCCAGTATTTGATTTTTCAGCTATCCAACCAGCAAAAGCAGCCATCACAGCGCTTCATGCTGCGATAGAGGGGTTAGATAGCGACATTAAAGCCCTCACCACTATTGGCATTACCGGTGATCCGGCTTTGCGGTTTGAAGAGCTGAAAAGCGTCTCAAACGGGATTGCTTTATCGCTTGCTCTTTCTTTCTTGCTGGTTGCAGTTCTTTTGTGGATGGCTTTTCGCTCCACGAGAGGCGTGGTTTTGACCTTCTTCTCATTAATTTCTGCCCTTGTATTGACCACTGGTTTTGCAGCCGTCTTCGTTGGGGACCTTAATCTCGTCTCGGTAGCCTTCATTGTGCTTCTCGTTGGGCTTGGTTTGGATTTTACCATTCATGTGCTTGCTCACCTTGGAGACGAAAACCATGAGACCACTTTGGATACATTGGCCGCGATGGGGCGCGGGATAGGTGGTGCACTGCTTTTAAGCGCGTTGACGACGGCGCTTGCCTTTTTGTCCTTTGCGCCGACTGATTTCGTTGGTATGGCGCAATTGGGCATTTTGGGCGCTGTGGGTGTATTGGTGGCCTTCATCGTGTCGGTGACGATGGTGCCAGCCTTAATTGCTGCATTTCCTTGGTTTGAACGCTTTGCAAAAGAAATGGCTGATGCAGATAAAGCGGGCGCATCATCCCTTGGTTTTGCCTATATCATTCAGGCGGGAAGGCCTGCACTTGCAACGGTGTTGGTGTTGTTATCTATCGGCTCACTCTTCGTGATTTTTGATGTTCGTTTTGATGCTGACCCTGTGACACTGCGTGATCCTGAAAGCCCGTCGATGAAAACCTTGGGGTTGTTACATGAAAGGGTGGAGACGACGCCTTATCGTTTGAGCTTGACGCGCTCGAGCTTGGAAGAAGCTGACAAAGCAGCAGATGCAGTGGAGGCGCTTGATACGGTTCATTCAGCCCGCACACTGAGCAGTCTTGTGCCGGAAAACCAAGATGAAAAGTTTGAAATTCTCGATTTATCCTTTGCAACATTAGACACGATTGCGAGCGGCGAGGGGTTAGAAAATGCCAATCTACCAGATGGCAAAACCCCGCTTGTCGCTTTAAGTGAGCGCTTGGCGACACAAACTGAGCGTCCGGCAGCTCACGCTTTTTCATCCGTATTGGCAAAATTAAATAGCGAAACGGCGAGTAGGCAAAAGCAGGTTGAAGGCGATATTTTCCGTTTCTTCCCAGCTTTGATCAAGGCCATCGAGGCTCAATTGCTGGTTGATTTTATAACGCTTGAAAATGTGCCTGATTTTTTCAAACAGCGCTTTGTTGGCAAAGACCAGCAATGGCGCGTTGACATCGTGCCAAATGGTGATGTGCGTGACGGCAAGGTTTTGGACGCCTTCGTCCAATCCGTTGAGAGTTTTGACGAGACCGCAGCAGGTGCGCCTTTGCAAATAGCCAATGCAGGCAAAACCGTTTCAAAAGCGATGGTGCTTGCGGTTGGGCTGGCTGCAATGAGTATTTTGTTAGTCTCCTTCATTGTGCTGCGACGTGTTTCAACTGTCATCGCTATTATCGTGCCGTTGCTTATGGCTGGATTGTTAACTGGCGCTGCCAGCGTCATTTTTGCGATCCCGTTTAACTACGCAAATGTAATCGTTTTGCCGCTCTTAATCGGCCTTGGTGTTGATAGCGGTATTCACATAGCCACTCGCAGAGAACGCTCAAACGATAGCGCAGGGCTTTATCAATCCAGCACGCCGTGGGCGGTGTTGTTTAGTGGGCTGACGACAATTGCCGCTTTTGTAACCCTTGGTGTTTCTGATCACCAAGGAACCGCGAGCATGGGGCAGATGTTGGCCATTGCGATTCTGTGCACATTATTGTCAACGATTGTGATGACACCCTTGATCATTGATTTTATTAAGAAAGTTGAAACCAGAAGGAGTTGATTAGCCGGGGAACGTCTTGTGTAAGTGGGAAGCCTTGCCTATGTACTTAACTCGAGTTTTGAGATTCTTTAAAACGCCTCACAATGAGCGAGTTTTAGGGGTACAGGGTGGCCTTTATTTGAGCATTTTTTGATGCCATTTGGTTGGCTATCGCAACAAGGGAAATAATTGAAATGCTATCTACTACTACCAAACATGCCTTTGGTTTCGCATTAAACAAAAGGCTCTTTTGGACATTTAGTCTCGCTTTTTTTACATTCGTTTTCGCCTTATCGCCTCTTAATCCAGCAGCCGCACAAACGGGCGCTGAAAAGGCGGCAATTAGGCAGGTGGAAGCTTTATTGAAATCTGCGCATAGATCATCAGGCAGCTTAGGTGGCTTGAGTTCCGCAGTTTCTAGACATTTCGCCATTGGAACATGGACAAATGCAACGCTTGGCAAAGCGGGTAAAACGATTACCGCTGGCCAACGCTCACAAGTACGCAAGCTATTGCCAAAGTATATCGCGAAACAATATTTCAAACAGTTCAGAGGAAGCGGGTCGAAAGCAGGGACAGTTCAAAAAGCACGCACTGTTCGCCGCGATGTTTTGGTTACATCAAAAATCCCAAGCCGCAGCCGCACATTTACAGTTGTATGGCGCATGCGCGTGATTGGCGGTAAGTATCGCGTTATTGATTATACCACCGGTGGCATATCTGCTGTTGTCTTACGCCGGTCAGAATTTGGCGGAAAAATCAAGCAATCTGGCGGTGCTGGACTCGTTAAATTCTTGAGAAATTTCATCGCTTCTTAGTTCTTTCTAGGTAGGGATGACCGCTTAGCAATAGAATTGCGGCAGTTTGGTTGGTAACCTTGGTTGATAACCATGCCGCTGCATTCTCGGTAGTTTTTGATGTAATGTGACCGATTTGGCATCAAAAATACTGGACTGATTTGGTTTTTGGCAGTACGTCTTACCGAGATTCTGCGTGCTGTTCTCTCCCATACAGCACCAACAGTGAAGGATACGGTCTTGAGTGTACCTCTTTTCCAGCAAGCCAAAGTCGGCGCTTATGTGATGAAGCAAAAGATGAAGGGCAATAAGCATTACCCATTGGTGTTGATGCTTGAACCTCTTTTCCAGTGCAATCTCGCCTGTGCTGGTTGCGGTAAAATTGATTATCCAAAGCCAATTATGAAACAGCGCTTGAGCGTTGAAGAATGCCTTGAAGCGGTAGATGAGTGCGGCGCACCTATCGTCGCTCTTCCCGGTGGCGAACCACTGATCCACAACGGCATTGTTGATATTGTAAATGGCATCGTGGCGCGAAAGAAATTTGTGTCACTTTGTACCAATGCAATCTTGCTTGAAAAGAAGCTGGACGAGTTCACGCCTTCTAAGTACCTCTTCTTCTCCGTTCACTTGGACGGTATGAAAGACCATCACGACAAGTCAGTTTGTCGCGCAGGTATTTTTGATAAAGCGGTAAGCGCGATCAAAGCGGCCAAAGCAAAAGGCTTCCAAGTCAACACAAACTGTACTGTGTTTGATGGCCACCCTGTAGAAGACTTGGTTGAGTTCTTCGATTTCTGTCGTGACCTTGATGTTGGCGTTACGGTGTCTCCAGGTTTTGCTTATGAGCGTGCACCAGATCAAGACAACTTCTTGAACCGTAAAAAGACCAAAGAATTTTTCCGCGAAGTGTTCAAGCGCGGTAAAGGCCGCAACTGGACTCTTTCACACTCTTCCCTCTATCTCGATTTCCTTGCTGGTAATCAGGACTATCAGTGTTCACCTTGGGGCATGCCAACACGCAATGTGTTTGGTTGGCAGAAACCTTGCTACCTCTTAGGTGAAGGCTATACCGACAGCTATAAAGAGTTGATGGAAGAAACTGATTGGGATGCCTATGGCACAGGCCGCTACGAGAAATGCGCGGACTGTATGGCGCACTGTGGATACGAGCCAACAGCTGCTGCGGACGCAACCAACAATCCGTTAAAAGCCATGATGATGGGTATTAAAGGCCCAAAACTTGATGGCCCAATGGCACCAGAGATCAACATGGATAACGCGCGGCCTGCAAATGACATCTATGAAGAGTTGGTCCAAGAGCAACTTGATAAGTTGGATGCGGCTGAATAATCGGTTTCAACGATGAGAATTAAAAAGCCTCGATTTTTATCGGGGCTTTTTTATGTTTGAGGCTTGAGAAAATCGATCTGACTAAACGCAATTGTTTTCAAACTCTGATTGTCCAAAACGCTCAAAAATGCCTGTTGGGCATCAACCATGACGCCGCGCAGTTTGCAGGCAGGCGTCAACACACAACTAGCTGCTGGTTCTTGCATGCAGCCAACGATGGCAAAGTCATTCTCAATTAAGCGAACGACATCCCCCAGAGATATATCTTCAGCCTTTTGGCCAAGACTAACCCCACCACTGCGTCCGCGATGGGAGGTGACGAAGCCAGCTTTTGCAAGCTTGGATACAATCTTCATGACATGCGATTTCACCAATTGGAGTCGCTTGGCAATCTCGTCAACTGTGATTGGTTCTGCTTGGGTCTCGAGTAACATTAATATCCGAAACGCGAAATCACTGGCTTGGCTTAATCGCATGATATCCTCAATAGATGCATATAATATGTTGCTTTTAGCATGAAGTGATGTTATATAAAAGATGCAAATTAAATGAATGTATAGACATGACAAGAAACGAACCACAGATAGAGCCGGAACTTGCAATGGGCGAGGGCGTAACCGAACATAAAATCAGCCTGATGGTTGAGCGATTTTATGAGCGCGTTTTTGCTGATGCCAAGTTGGGCCCGATCTTCAATGCGCATATCTCAGGCGATCACCATGAGCACCTTGAGACAATGAAACGTTTCTGGCGTTCGGTTCTGCTTAAGACCCGCGAATATGACGGGAAACCCGTCCCCGCGCATCAAAAGATTGACGGTGTTGAAACCCATCATTTTCAATCATGGCTCGGCCTATTTGCGGAAACGGTTGGTGATATTTTCACCGATGCAGAGGCCGCAGACATTTTAACACGGGCAGAACGGATCGCGACGAGCTTATGGCTTGCCAGAAATCTCGACCCCTTTCAAAACCCGCCTGTGTGGGGCAGGGCGGATGCTTTCAATCTGGTAGAAACGAATGTGCAAGAAGGAGATATTCAATGTGGATAGTTAAAGCACTCGCGGCCCTTTTTCTTATGCCAGGAACAGCGGTCATCAACATGATTGGCATCTCTGTTGAAGAGGATGGCGGCATTCTGCGGTCTTTTATCAATATGTGCTTTTGGGGCGTGATCGTTACATGGATCGCACTGAGTTATTTTCTTTAAAACCCATTGGGTCAGATGAGTTTAGGTAGTTCTGTGGAAGCTGCTTTTTGAAGCGCTGCCAAGGCTGTGTCGGTATTGCTTTTGAGCTTTAACAAGGCACCCAATCGAAATGGATTTTTCAAAAGCGCCAGTAATATCGGCTTGAGGTTGGGAGTGCCATCTTTATTCACGCCTTCTGCCACAAATTCTGGCAAGTGATCGTCAACAGCATCAGACACTGAGCGCAACACGAAAAACGGGATGCCTGCTTCTTTCGCAGCCCGTGCAACACCGTGGCTTTCCATGTCAGCGATGGCGGCGCGAGTGTGTTGATGCAATCTGGCTTTATCTGTGGGCGCAAACACAATCTCATCCACACCGCACACGCTCATTTGCAACGGTTTAGCACCGCCCAAAGAAAGACCATCGACTTTCTTCGTCGCAGGCCGCTTGCCGTAACTCTCATCAAGGGTGGTCACAACATGGTTTGAAAAAACCACATCGCCAACCCGCAATTTAGGGGTCAGCCCGCCCGCGATGCCAAATGATAAAAGCCTGCTGCACCCCTGTTGAATGAGATGATCAGCAGCTTGCCGTCCGCGCAGGGCTGAGGAACCGGACGCGATGATCTTGAAGCTCTCCCGATCCAGACCAACTTGGTCAATAGCCTGCCAAAAACAATCGACCTCTGCTTGAAAACCGCAGACCACACCAACAGTCATGATAAGAGCGCCTTTGCTGCCATTTCGCCAGAACGGATTGAGCCTTCAATCGTTGCGGGAAGACCCGTGTCGGTCCAGTCACCCGCCAACACCAAATTTGAAAATTGTGTTTGAGCAACTGGTCGCTTAGCAACGCTTTCAGGCGATTGCTCGAATGTCGCACGGCGCTCTCGGATCAATCGGCCAACGTCATAGGTTGTTCCAGCAGGTAATCCCAAAGCAGTGACCACCTCCGCCCACAATTGCGGCAGAAGGTCATCTTCTGCTATGCGGTCTAAGCCTAAGGCATCAGCTGCACTTATTGTGAGGCTAATGATATTGCCTCGCGTGAAAATCCATTGCGTTTTTGAATTAACAAGCCCCAAGAGCGGCGGCGCATTATCCGCGCTCCATGTGTCTGGCATTTTAAAATGTGCGTTGACGATGGCCGTGTCGCC
>CAZKKW010000003.1:8597-18200 GCA_964553335.1 uncultured Hyphomicrobiales bacterium
ATGGCCGTGTCGCCGTCAGGTATCGGGCTATCTGGCAATATTCGTGCGGCTTGTGAGCGGGGAACGGCGAGGACCACAGTGTCTTGTTTGCCAAGGGTGATGACCTCATCGCCGATGTGAAGGCGTGTTACTTTGCCGTCTGCCAGTTCTAATTCTTTCAACGGCGTGTTGAACTGCGGTTTAATGTTCTTCGTTTCAAGAAAGGTGAGGGCTGGATCAACGAAGGTTTCGCTCAACCCGCGTTTGGCAATCATCGGCCTGCAATAGGCGCCGCCTTTGGCGAAGGTTTCAGCAAACACCGCCCACATTAGTTTCGCGCTGGCGCGGTCAGGCGTTGTGTTTAAAACCGCCCATGTCATCGGTTCCCAGAACCGTTCGAACAATTTTCCAGTCTTTCCAGTTAAGCTCTCGATAGTTGTCTGAGCGCCTGCAAAAGGAAATTTCAGCGCACTGGCAAATTCTGACAAGCGAACACCTGGAATGGAGCGTGATTTTTTAAACACCCACCACGGGATTAAGCCTTCATCCAAAGTGACAGACCAGCGCTCGCCGCTCTCATGGTCGTAAAACGGAAAGGTTGCCTCATCCGCAATCTCAAGTTCATGACGCGCATTTAATAAATCGAGATAAGAAAGGGCGCTGTTGTTACCGGATAGAAGCAGGTGGTTGCCATTATCAATCAAGCAATCAAGCTTTGCATCATGAAACGAACGACAACGCCCACCAGCAACCTTTGCGCCATCATAAAGTTTGACATCACGGCCCGCGTCAGCAAGTCGCACAGCAGCGCTTAAACCCGCAACACCAAGGCCGACAATGTGAACTGTGCCACTCATGAAGCGGTGATTTCTGATAAAGCAGGAGCAGGTAAAGGCTCAGCAGGCAACGGACGTTTTGGGAAGAAGAAGGCGTAGCGAAGACCATGCCCCAGCTTTTGCCATTTCGAGAGCTTGTGGATTGCGGGATCACGGACAAAATCCGCGGCCTCCATGCGGTCGAGATAGGTTTCATAAACACCCATCATCATCAAAGCTGACCGTGTCGGCTCACCCTCAAGCTCATCCAACGCGCGGCGTGCCTCAATGAAGCGGGCGCGGGCGACCTTTCCAAGATCTCGGCATACATCGCGAAGCTTTTCATGCCCAGCGACATCATGGGGCGTTGTGGTTTCAATGCCGTATTTTTCAAGCAGCTCAGATGGTAGGTAAAGCCGGTTGATATCGGCGTCTTCTTCCACATCGCGCAAAATATTGGTGAGTTGAAGTGCATCAGCAAGGTTCAGCGCAAAGCGGTCGCGCGGTTCGCAATCTG
Organism: uncultured Hyphomicrobiales bacterium; assembly: GCA_964553335.1. Classification (GTDB taxonomy): domain Bacteria; phylum Pseudomonadota; class Alphaproteobacteria; order Rhizobiales; family JACESI01; genus JACESI01. The sequence continues at coordinate 9,909 of CAZKKW010000003.1, forward strand.
ATACGCCAAAAATGCGGATAGACATCATGCCAACCGTACCAGCCACGCGGCGGGTATAATCAAGCAACCCTTCAAGCGATGGCCCCTGCACGGGACCGTCAACATCCGTTTCCATGCCCTCAATCATCAAGATCAATTCTTGCGCGGGAATGTGAAATGTGCGGATTGGTTCTAACAAGGCTTTACCGATGAGTGAGCGCGGTGCGCCGTCATATAGGGCTGCAATCTCATCGCGCCAATCGTTCAAAAGCAGGCGCTTCTCATCCAAATCACCCTCTTCATCCGCAATGTCATCGACAACACGACAAAAAGCATAAACCGCAAAAATTGCTTCGCGGCGCGGTTTAGACATCGCCTTCATGCCAAGCGTGAACGATGACTTTGATTTGGTCATCAAATGCTCAGCATAGGCCTTTGGATCAGAAAAATCCGCATGGGTTTCAATAGGGCCGAGGTGAGCGAGAGACATGGATTGAGCTAGCGTTTTTGTACGTGAAAGATAAGACGCATCAATCCGTAAAAGCCTGCAACGGCAAAATCAAGTTTTGTAAGCTTAACACGGGTCGCCAGCGGATCACCTGTTTGTAATCGGGCATGAAGTTTGTGGGCCAAGCGTACGATGACGGTTGATTCCGCAGCCAATCGACGGCTTTTAAGGCGTGGCGCTAAATCGCGGCATAATTCCAACAATGGTTCACAGCCTTCAAGGCATTGGTCCAGCACATGGCGCAGCGACGGCGGCGTATGGTTGCCATCTAAGACGTCAGCATCAATGCCCTGCGCTTCAAGCCAATCAGACGGCAGATAGACACGGTCAATCTCATGCTTATCCTTGCCGCAATCTTGTAGGTGGTTCAAAATTTGAAGAACGGTGCAAAGCGCATCTGAGTTTTTGAAAGTCGCATTATCTTCGCTGTGTAAGTCTAGCAAAAAGCGACCAACGGGATCAGCCGACATGGTGCAATAATCAACCAGTTCGTCCCAAGTTTTATATCGGCTTTTCACGGCATCTTGGCGAAACGCATCAAGCAGCTTACGTCCGTGCTCCAACGGCACATTGCAAGCATTCAGGCTAGCGTGAAGCTTGGTTGCTTTCTGTGTGCCATCCACCGCCATGTCAGGTGTCATTAAAGCGGTCTCAAAGGCTGTGAGGCGTGCAACCTTTTCGTCTGGTGCAAGGTCTGGATCATCGCCAATATCATCACCAGCACGGGCGAAATCATAATAAGCGGCCACATGCGGGCGCAATTCTTTGGCGATTAAAAACGAGCCGACAGGAAAGTTTTCATCTGCTGCACCTTTGCCAGATGAAGCTTCGATCGTTTCATTCAAAAGTTTTGAAGCGCCTGTGTCAGACATATTGTTGCCGTTCCTTTGAAGTATCGCATTCTTGTTTAGTGATTGCGGCAACGATTGACAACCAAGACACGATGGACTTGATCGAATACCATCAATCATCATATGGATAATTATGACGTTTCTCGATTTTCTCATCTTTGTGACCGGGGTTTCCTGTTTAATTTGGGTTTATCTGTTGGTCTTTCATCACCGTTTTTGGCTGTCCAATCAGGTGTTGAAAACCAGCGTGACCTTGCGCGATGGAGAATGGCCCGATGTTGTCGTTATTATTCCCGCGAGGAATGAAGCAGAAACAATTGAGGTGGTTGCAAAAAGCCATCTTGAAAATGAATACCAAGGAAAGCTTGATCTGATTGTTGTTGATGACCAATCAAGCGATGGCACTGGCGACCTTGTTCGCGCCCTTGGCAGCAACCGCGCCCATGTGATTGCGGGTAGGGATTTACCCGACGGCTGGTCTGGCAAAATGTGGGCGGTTAACAATGGCCTAGAGGCCGCCAAGGAAATAGCGCCCAATGCTTCTTATGTATTGCTCACCGATGCAGATATTGAACATGCACCGGGCACTTTATCTAAGCTTGTCTCAAAAGCCGTGCAAGAAGAACAAGCGATGGTTTCCATTATGGCGATGCTTGATGCACGCGGATTTTGGGGCGGGTTGTTGATGCCTGCGTTCATCTTCTTTTTTCAAAAGCTCTATCCCTTTCCAGCCATCAATAATCCCACCTCAAAAATCGGCGGAGCGGCGGGTGGTTGCATGTTGATCGAGCGCAAAGCATTAGATGAGATCGGCGGCGTTGAAACAATCAAGGGCGATCTGATTGATGATTGCGCTTTGGGTAAGGCATTGAAGGATCCGAAGGGCGCGAAACGTTCTATATGGCTCGGTTTTGATGATGGCATCGTTAGCCTGCGCGATAACCGCGAGCTGCATACGATTTGGAAAATGGTGGCCAGAACTGCATTCACGCAACTTCAGTTTTCAAGTTTGTTGCTGGTTGGTGCTGTCATCGGCATGGCGCTGACCTATCTTGTGGCGCCCATTGCGTTCCTGACATTATCGCTGCACGGCTCGATATTAGCTTCCACACTCGGTGCATTGGCCTATCTCGGTATGACCTTGGCTTATACGCCGACACTGCGCCGTTATAAGAAATCAGCCCTGTGGGCGCTCATCCTGCCGCTATCAGCCTTTGTCTATATGATGATGACGATCTCATCGGCTTTGAACCATTGGCGGGGCCGAGGCGGTGCTTGGAAGGGGCGGACTTATTCTTGAGCTTGATCCGTCTCTTGCTCGGCTTCTTCCTCATCCCCTTCAAGCGCGGGGATGGAGCGGTTGAGGTGACCGTTCTTTGAGAGCCAAGATAGCGCTTCAATCAAGGCGTCATCAAGCGGGGTTAAATCCATATCAAAGCTCGTCTGCGCTTTGGTTGCGTCAAACACAATTTTTCGCCCAGCAAACCGAACACCGGAAAAAGGCGCTTTAGGCGGTCGCTTCAAGAATTTGCACAAGATTTTTTCTTCAACGAAAGAGGCGATCAATGCAAGGTTAAACGGAACCTGTCGCTTCGGCATATCAATGCCAGTGACCTGTTCAAGATAGTTGAGAAAATCAGCCATTCTCCAGTTTTTGCCGCAAAGCAGATACCGATTAGCAGGCTGTCCCTTTTCGCCCGCTTGCACGATGGCTTTTGCAAGCAGCTGCACGTCGATAAAGTTGATGACTTGATCAAGCGTTGCGGGAATGTCGCCGTTGATAAGATCGCGCAGCAAGCCAGTTGGTGCCGTCATGTTGTTATCGCCTGCACCAATCGGGGCAGAGGGCATAACAACGATTGTATCAATCAGAAATTTCGCATCCATCACCACTCGTTCGCCGCGTCGTTTAGAACGGGCGTAAGCGCCGAAAAGGTCTGCAGGTTCTCCAATATCATCATCCGCCACTGAGCGTTCATTGCGGCTGGCTGATCCGGTGATGGCGGTGACGAAGCTTGAACAATGGACAAAGCGATCGGCCTTCGCATCAAGAGCTGCCTGTAAGACCGTGCGCGTACCTTCCACATTGACCGTTTGGTAAGCGCTTTCATCTGGCATCCACAAAGAGGTAAGCGCTGCAAGATGGTAGACGGTTTTAACATCATCCATTGCAGCCTGCATGATCGGCGCATCTAAGATGTCAGTCTCAATGCGTTCTGCCCCATCTTCTGGTGCATTTTCAAAGGAGCGATCAACGGCTCGTACTTGATAGCCGTCTTGCAGCAATTCACGCACGAGATGGCGACCAACAAAACCGTTTGCACCAGTAACAAGAACCAATTCACTCATGATGGTTGCCTCGCGTTGCAAACCAGCAAGCCTTCGTCACCGACACTGCCAAGCACCAGTTTGCCAGCGGTTTGTACCGCGATGGAGGCTGCGGAATAAAGCCGTCCTGTTGGGTCGTCAAAAAGAGTCAAAACTTGCGTGCCCGTTACTTTTTGAATGCGGGAAGGGGCGTATGATGTCCAGCCATAGCGATAAAGCGCGAGCTTGAACAGGCTTGGGTGGACGGCAACTTGAATAATACCCGGTTTGCCAACAGTGAGATTATCAGGGCTGCCATCAAGTTTCACGGTGTCACGGCGGTCCGTCTTTGGAAAATAACGCAGTTGATTGGCGCGTGTTTCTGCAACAACAAGGAAGTTATTGTCACCAAGTGGGCGGTCCTTAAATTGGATGCCAATACCATTTGGAAAGGCTAAGTCTTTGGCTGATTTAAACAGAGGATAGGCTTCAACCTCATCGGCAAACCGCAAGGGTTGGGAAATGACAGAACCAGCCTTTGTGCCAGTGACATTTTCAAAAAGTGACGCAACTCCCTCGCAATGGCGGCGATCAAGCGTTGTCCACTGACGGACTTGGAAATTTAAATTATTGTGCGGGTTAAACGGGGCTTGATCAATGTTTCCAAAAACAGGCTCTTTCTCAGCGATGGCCGCTTCGCTTAAATTTGCAAGAACAAGATCGTTGGCACGACAAAAGGAGCCGGCAATTTTCTCCGGTGCGAAGGCGGTCGTGCCTTTCAGCAAGAACGTATAAATTGTCGGTGCATTTACCGCCGCACCACCTTGTTGTTCAAACGAACGATTGACGAAAGCAACTTTCACGAAATCATTCTTCAACTGGACCGCATCCACCCCATGCGGCCGCAAGCCGCCGGACATTTTGTCAAACAGGGATGTGACTGTGATTTCCTTCTGCCCAAGCTGCTTAGCGGGCACGATATAAATACCGCCTTCCGGTGGCGCGCCGTTATCAGCTGTTGAGCGGCGATCATAGGCGGTCACAAGCAAATCACCACCAGGCAGTTTTGCCATGTCTTCTGCACCGAGGACTGAAAGGCCGGTGTCGCTATCTGTGAGCGTTAGGCGATGGCATTGTTCATGAGGGTAGACGGCGGTTTGAATTTTCTCAGAACAACTGGCAAGCAGCGCTAGGAGCATAAAAGGCGCTGTCTTCTTGATCTGTTTTACTGATGCCCCCCGTCTCATTTTTAGCCAATAACCTCAGGTCGTTGATAGTCCCATTTCTTGATGAAATGGTCACATCGCTCTTCCACGTTGGCTGCCATCTCGGGTGATCCTTTGAATGCATTCTTTTTGTATGATTTCACAGAGCCAAGATAGTTGTCAAAAGCAGGCTTTGCCGTGTCAAAACCATCCAGTTGCAAGGTTGAATAGATTTTCTCTAGTGAACCCATCGGATCAGCGCTCAGCGTGTCATATCCAATCTCAACAAAATCAGGGGCAGCGAAGTCTGCGGTCTCCCGTTCAAAACGACGCATCATCTCGTCATAAGTTTTAAGCACCGTTTCATCCACGTCCACATGATCAAACTCTTGCAGCGCAAAAACGGGTAGGAGCTTGTGGTAGAAATTGCGCATCGACAAAAACACCTCAAATGGATTGCGGTGAATGTGAATGAACTTCGCATTCGGAAAGATGCTTTTCAAAAACTGCGGACAGCCCGTATAGACTGGATTTTTAATCAGCAACTGTTTGCCTTGCTGTTTAGAAAGTTTGCGCATGAAGTGAGTGAAAGCATATTCACGGCTTGCTCGTTCTTCGTCGCTCCATTGGTCGGGCCAAAGCCCACGATTGAGTTCTTGGTCAAACGTCTTTGGAAAATAGATCGCATGATAAAACGAGATCGGCGTCATGCTGGCAAGCGCGATTTCGTCTTCTTGCGGTGCGTCAGGTGTGACAGGGATGGCGTCGATATAGCGATCGCGCGGGATGGTGCGTTCTAAGATCGGGCGCAGCGTTTTGATGATCGAAAACATGTCCCACGGCAGGCCCACGGTGATCGGATCCACGTATCCAAATTGATCGGATTTCACCATGGTGTTGTAAAGGTGCGTCGTACCTGAGCGCCAATGGCCGAGAATGAAAATTGGCGCTGGCATTTCATCCAGTGCGGGGAGCTTCGGCTCAACCAGCATTTTCTCTAACGCAGATATAGGCGAGCGACCAAGGGCAGCACTCCAAATGCCGGCCGTCTTCAAACGATTTCCAGCACTTGGCCATCCACCTCTGGAAAAGACATGCGCAAGTGTTTTTAAATCTGCACCGCAAAGGGGATGTGACATTGAATTGGCTCGATTGGTTTCGGTCTACTGTTGGCTCAATGCCCGCTCTATAGCGGGAACAAGTTCATCCTGTAACCTGCTTGCGGTAATTGGGCCAATAAATTTGTGAACAATGGTGCCGGATTTATCGACCACGAAAGTTTCTGGCACACCGTATACACCAAAATCTATGCCGACCCGTCCGCTATGATCCGCCCCCACAGCATCATAAGGGTTGCCCAGTTCTTCCAAAAACGCGCGGGCATTTTCGTCGTTGTCTTTGTAGTTCAGCCCGTAAATGGTGAGGTGTTTGTTTCTGCTCAGTGCCTCTACAAATGGGTGCTCAGCACGGCAAGGTGCACACCACGAGGCCCATACATTGATGAGGGTTAGTTTATTATCCTTCGGGCTTTCGCTTGAAAAACTTGGAAAATCAGCACCTTCAAGTGTGGCTAATTCAAAGGTGGGAACGCTCTTACCGATGAGGGCAGAAGGGACATCTGAAATATTGCGCCCGCTTGTAAGTTGTAAGAAGAACAAGCCTGCAAGGCCAAGAAACAAAATGACGGGCAGTAGCGCGAATAGTGAGGGGCGCTTAGACTTGGTTTGTTTTTGTGATGTCATAAGTCGCTCGCATCCTGCCGTTTAATGCCTGCGTCTTCTAGTTTCTTCAATGTCGCCTTTTGCTTCGCGCGGTCAGTCAACACCCAAACAATAAGGCCCACTATAACAGCGGCGGTGATGACATAAGCGGCGGTAACGAAGCCAAGCTGTCCTGTAAGCATGTTATTTACTCCGCTGGCTCGGCCATCATGTTTGGTGCGCTTTGGTTCGCAATCCGGCTTTGTAAGGAGCGGATGCGGCGTCGCATGATTTCATTGCGCATGGCAACAAGATGCAGGGATAAAAAGATAAAGCTGAAAGCAACGGCCATCGCTAAAAGCGGGATCAAAATATCGAGGTGTATGGCAGGGCCATCCAACCGAACCACGCTGGCTGGTTGGTGCAATGTATTCCACCAATCAACGGAAAACTTGATGATTGGAATATTCACAAAACCAACAAGGATCATAACCGATGTAATTTTCGCAGCGTTTGCCGGTTCATCAATCACACGCCACAAGGCGATGAGACCCAAATAAATGATGAAAAGCACCAACACAGAGGTGAGACGGGCATCCCAAATCCACCATGTGCCCCATGTTGGTTTGCCCCAAATGGACCCCGTTACCAATGTCAAAAAGGCAAAGGCTGCACCAAGTGGTGCGATGGCCTTTGCGGAAACGTCAGCAAGCGGGTGTTTCCAAACGAGCGTGCCAATCGCTGAGAGTGTCATCAGCGTGTAGGAGAACATAGAAAGCCAAGCAGATGGCACATGAATAAACATGATGCGCACGGTTTGGCCTTGTTGATAATCTTCTGGCGCAACGAACAGGGCGAGAAAAAGCCCCCAAAGGGACAGAACCACTGCCAAGGAAATGAAGATTGGCAACAACACCCCAGAGAGTTTTAAGAACCGCGTTGGGTTCGCATATTTGGTTATTATGCCCATTAAAGGTTTCAACGTCCCGTTTTGTTTTTCCGCCAAGCTGCCAAATCGGCGCCTGTATCTATATCATCTAATGTGGAGATATAACCAACCTTCCATTGTTTGGGTAGGGTGGCCACACTTTGTTGAAGTGCTTGTGAGGTGGACCACTCGATATTCTTCAAAAACTGAGACGGTATATTGGATAGTCTTTTAAGGCCAATCAACCAATAGCCTCCGTCATCACAAGGGCCAAAGACGGCATCATTGCTTTGTAGCGCTTTGAATGCTTCTTCGATATAGGCTGGTGAAATGTCTGGAATATCGCTGCCGATGATAACGGTGGGGCCAATGTCACGATGATTAAGTGCCCGCGCCATCTTCGCGCCAAGGTCGCCATGGCCTTGTGGGATGAGAGGCACATCATTGAAATGCGGGCCGACACCTTCAAAAATGGCATTATCTGGGGTGAGGGCAACAGAAAGCTTGATTGAGGGCATCGTCTTTAAACGCCCTAAAACGCGATTTACGTTGTTGCGATAAAACCGAAGCGTTGCAACTTTTCCAATGTCACGCGCAAGGCGGGTCTTGCCACAGCCATAGCGTGGGGGGCGGGCAAATAAGATGACGTGTCGGTGCATAAGCGATAATTTCAATAATCGTAGATTTCAAGATTAGTAGATTTTGGCGATAAGGTGCGGGGGTACTTTTAGCCAAAAAAGAAACAGACAAAACAGGTTTTTTGTTGAGCGCCAGCGATAACCGTCGCGCAAAAACTTGTCTGCACTGGTAACGG
>CAZKKW010000003.1:18300-57907 GCA_964553335.1 uncultured Hyphomicrobiales bacterium
TTTGTTGAGCGCCAGCGATAACCGTCGCGCAAAAACTTGTCTGCACTGGTAACGGCATCAGCTTCAAGATTGATGAGCGCCTTTTCCCCATGCACTTTCGTGATGCGGCGTACCAGTTCGACATCTTCCATAATGGGTATCGCTGCATAGCCTCCCAGCGCTTCCAAGAAATTGCTACGGATGAGGAGGCCTTGATCACCATAGGGCAGGGCGAATTTCTTGCATCGCCAAGCCACGGTGTCTTCCAGCTTTGCTGCTTGCGGACTGTCATCATCTAATTTGAAACGAAAATATCCAGCGCGTTGTTGGTTTTCTGATTCTGTTATGAAGCGATGGACGGCGTCGATTGCCTTTTGATCAATCTGCGTATCAGCGTGGAGAAACAAAAGCCAATCGGTTGTTGCGGCCTCAGAACCAGATTTTAACTGCGGTCCACGTCCTTTTGTATTTTGGATTAACGTTGCCCCATATTCTTTGGCAATATCGCATGTTGTATCACTAGAGCCGCCATCTGAGATAATGATGGTTTCGAATGCAGCCACGCATTCAAGCGTTTTTCCAAGAGTATGCGCAGCATTGTAGGTTGGAATAACCACAGATATTGATGGTTTTTGTTGAGTGGTTTCAGCGATGGGCACGGTTGTTTTTCATCTTAAGTAGAAGGGTGCGGAGAGGGCTTTTTCCGATTTCCTATTGAAATATGCGATATTTATCACGATTTCTACTGCAATGCCCCTTGAGAATTTTCATAACACAGATTAGAACCACATAACTTTCAAGGGCGCGCGAGCTGGACAAATCTGCTTTCGCGCCCCTAATTCGTCGGCAAAGCAAACGAAATCAAGCGTTTATTTGTCGCTCAACGCAAGCAAGCAGGACTTAGCCCGTGATGAACCCGTTTAAATTTTTGCAAGAAGTGCGAACGGAAACGTCTAAAGTTGTGTGGCCTTCACGCAATGAGACGATGATTACCACCGTTATGGTGTTGATTATGGTGTTTTTCGCATCCTTGTTCTTCTTGTTGATTGATCAAATCCTCGGTTGGGGTATCGGTCATTTGTTGAGCATTGGACGCTAAAGCAGACGAAGTGATGCGGAGACTATAAATGGCCAAGCGCTGGTACATTGTGAATGCCTACTCAAACTTTGAAAAAAAGGTCTGTGAGGCGATTCTAGAAAAAGTTGCGAAGAAGGGGCTCGATCATCTTGTTGAAGATGTGATTGTTCCAACTGAAAAAGTGGTTGAAGTGCGTCGCGGTCGTAAGGTCGATTCTGAACGCAAATTCTTCCCAGGTTACGTTTTGGTTCGCATGGAACTCACAGACGAAACCTTCCACCTGATCAAAGATACCCCGAAGGTTACGGGTTTCTTGGGTAATGATTCTAAACCTGCACCAATTTCTGACGCTGAAGCAGAGCGCATTTTGGTTCAGGTGCAAGAGGGCGTTGATCGTCCTAAGTCGGCCATCGTCTTTGAAGTAGGCGAGAAGGTCAAAGTGTCTGACGGTCCATTCTCAGACTTCGACGGTTTCGTTGAAGAGGTGGATGAAGATCGCGAACGCTTGAAAGTTACAGTTTCTATCTTCGGTCGGGCAACGCCTGTCGAATTGGAATATAATCAGGTTGCAAAACTCTGATTATTCGCCGGCCCTTTGAGGCTGGCAAACTGTGTGGAAGGTGAGGGCGCTTCGCCGGCGTCTCAAGCTGCACCACGCAGGCTCTTAAAACGAAACGCTGAAATTGAATTCAGCCAAAGGAGTATAACATGGCGAAGAAAATTGAAGGGTATCTGAAACTTCAGGTTCCTGCTGGTTCGGCAACGCCGTCCCCGCCCATCGGTCCAGCTCTAGGTCAGCGCGGTCTGAACATTATGGAGTTCTGTAAAGCGTTTAATGCTGCCACTCAAGAAGTTGAGAAGGGCGCTCCCGTTCCATGTACGATTACAATCTACCAAGATAAGTCTTTCACATTCGAGATGAAGACGCCTCCGGCATCTTTCTTGATCAAGAAAGCAGCGAATGTAAAATCTGGTTCACAAACACCAGGTCGCGGTACTGTTGCTTCGATTACGAAAGCTCAAGTGCGCGAAATCGCTGAAGTGAAAATGAAAGACTTGAACGCGTTCGATATTGAAAATGCAATGCTTCAAATCGAAGGCTCAGCTCGCTCTATGGGCATCGCGGTGGAAGGCTAACGACATGGCAAAACTTGGAAAAAGAACTCTTAAAGCGCGTGAAGGCGTTGATAGAAACGCAGAAGTAGCGATTGCTGAAGCTGTGAAAATGGTCAAAGAGCGCGCAACAGCGAAATTTGACGAAACAATCGATATCGTCATGAACCTCGGCGTTGACCCACGTCACGCTGACCAAATGGTTCGTGGTGTATGTAACTTGCCAAACGGTACTGGTAAAACAGTGCGCGTTGCAGTTTTTGCACGTGGCGATAAAGCTGACGAAGCGAAAGCAGCAGGTGCTGACATTGTTGGTGCTGAAGACCTGATGGAAGAAGTGCAAAAAGGCAATATCGATTTTGATCGTTGTATTGCCACACCAGACATGATGCCAATCGTTGGTCGTCTGGGTAAAGTACTTGGTCCACGTAACCTTATGCCAAACCCAAAAGTCGGCACCGTTACACCAGATGTGACAAAAGCTGTTGGTGAAGCTAAAGGCGGCGCTGTTGATTTCCGTGTTGAAAAAGCCGGTATCTTGCACGCAGGCGTTGGCAAAGCGAGCTTTAGCGAAGAAGCTCTTCTAGAAAACATCAAAGCCTTTACAGACGCCGTACAAAAAGCCCGCCCAACAGGCGCGAAGGGTACTTTTGTTGAGCGTGTTGGTCTCTCATCTACGATGGGCCCAGGCGTAAAGGTTGACGTTTCAAGCCTCAGCGCTTAAACGTCCTCTCGACTTTTCCAAAGGTGGCTTTTGCTGCCTTTGGATTTTAGACAAGATTTCGGTCTTGTCGCCCCTGTCCGAGATTGCAGGTGGAGACACGGTTTTATCCCGTGCTCTTTAAGCCAAATGGGCCCGCATGAGATAGGTGATAAACAATTCTTCTGCTTCATGCAGATTTAGTGTTTGAACCTAAATTCCTCCAATCACCCCGTGTGATGTGAGGCGACAGGCTAAACCGTCGGTTTAGCCCCCAAATATGGAGTGCTAGACCGGCTTAATGCCCACGGACTGGTTGATTTAGTCAACTCGTCTCAAAGGAGAAAAGCAGTGGATAGAGCACAAAAATCAGAGCTCGTCGCAGACCTCAACACCGTTTTCACTGAAAGCGGCGCTGTCGTTGTGGCCCACTATTCTGGCCTTACAGTTGCGCAAATGTCCGAACTTCGGAACAAAATGCGTGAAACAGGTGCCAGCGTAAAAGTGGCGAAAAACCGCCTCGTAAAGCTTGCTCTTAAAGGCACGGATGCAGAACACATTGAGGGTTTGTTTACAGGCCCAACAGTGATCGCTTATTCAGACGATCCCGTTTCTGCACCTAAGATTGCCGTCGAATTTGCCAAGAAGAACGAAGACTTCGTTATTCTCGGTGGTGCGATGGGTGAAACCAATCTTGACGCAAATGGCGTGAAAGCTCTTGCTTCTATGCCTTCCCTCGACGAACTGCGCGGCAAAATTGTTGGTCTGCTTCAAGCACCAGCAGGAAAAATCGCACAGGTTGTCAACGCACCAGCAGGTCAGCTTGCTCGTGTGGTTGGAGCGTATGCCTCTAAAGATGAAGCGGCTTGAGGCCGAACTTCAAAAAACTAATTGGTTCAAATCTAAAGGAAATACAAAATGGCTAACTTAGAACAACTCGTTGAGGATCTCTCAGCCCTTACAGTTATGGAAGCTGCTGAGCTTTCAAAATTGCTCGAAGACAAATGGGGCGTTTCTGCTGCAGCACCTGTTGCTGTTGCTGCTGCACCTGGTGCGGCTGGTGGCGGTGAAGCTGCTGAAGAGAAAACTGAGTTTGACGTAATTCTTGCTGGCGCAGGCGACAAGAAAATCAACGTGATTAAAGAAGTTCGCGGCATCACAGGTCTTGGCCTGAAAGAAGCGAAAGATCTCGTTGAAGGCGCTCCAAAGCCTGTTAAAGAAGGCGTTTCTAAAGAAGAAGCAGAAGAAATCAAAGGCAAGCTTGAAGCTGCCGGCGCTTCTGTAGAAGTTAAGTAAGCTCACGCTTATTGCCCATTTAGGGCTAAAAATTGAGGTGCGCTTGATGAATTTCAAGCGCACCTATTTCTGTCTTATTTGATGGATATCTAATTTTACGGTTGATTATCAAATGCCCCTGTTTTAAAGGGCTATTCGACAATCGACTGATTTGGTTTTGTTGTGCAGTGGTGTAGAGCGGCACGGACGGCAGCAAAATATAACCAAACTGATCCTAACGCTCACTGGATCGGCTTTACTAGGAGTGAAAATGGCTCAGGCATTTTCAGGTCGCAGACGTCTTCGTAAGTTTTTCGGTAACATCACAGAAGTAGCAGAAATGCCAAACCTCATTGAGGTTCAAAAGGCATCTTATGACCAATTTCTGCAAGTGGCTTCACAGTCTGATGGCAGCCGGATCGAAGAAGGTTTAGAGGCCGTCTTTAAATCTGTATTCCCGATCTCTGATTTTTCAGGCGCATCACTGCTCGAATTCGTATCGTACGAATATGAAGCACCAAAGTATGACGTTGAAGAATGTCGCCAGCGTGGCATGACATATTCAGCGCCTCTTAAAGTGACGCTTCGCCTTATCGTGTTTGATATTGACGAAGACACAGGCGCAAAATCAGTCAAAGATATTAAAGAGCAAGACGTCTATATGGGCGACATGCCATTTATGACGGGCAATGGTACATTCATCGTGAACGGCACCGAGCGTGTGATCGTTTCACAAATGCACCGTTCACCGGGCGTGTTCTTTGACCATGACCGTGGTAAAACACACTCTTCTGGTAAGCTCTTGTTCGCTTCACGGATCATTCCTTACCGTGGTTCATGGCTTGATATTGAGTTTGACGCAAAAGACATCGTGCATGCACGTATCGACCGTCGTCGTAAGCTTCCTGTTACAACACTCTTGTATGCACTTGGTTATGACCCTGAGAGCGTCTTAGCTGAGTATTACAACACAGTGACATACACACGCTCTGGCGAAGGCTGGCGCATTCCGTTTGATGGCAACACACTGAAAGGCCAAAAAGCCAGCGTTGATTTGATTGACGCCGATTCAGGTGAGGTTGTTGTTGAAGCGGGTAAGAAGATTACAGCCCGCACAGTCAAACAACTTGATGAGAAGGGCGTTAAAGCGCTTCAAATCGAAAATGATGATCTGATTGGCCGCTATGTTTCTGTTGACATGATCAACATGGAAAATGGTGCAATCTTCGCGGAAGCTGGCGATGAGATCGACGCAGAAAACCTTGAAGCTATGATTGAGCATGGCTTTGATGAGTTGGTTCTGCTCGATATCGACCACGTGAATATTGGCCCTTACCTACGCAACACCTTGGCTGCTGATAAGAATGATAGCCGTGAAGGTGCGTTGTTTGATATTTACCGCGTTATGCGCCCAGGTGAGCCACCAACCATCGAAACGGCTGAAGCAATGTTCCAATCGCTCTTCTTTGATGCAGAGCGTTACGACCTTTCTGCAGTTGGTCGTGTGAAAATGAACATGCGTATGTCTTTGGACGCAGAAGACACCGTTCGTGTGCTGCGCAAAGAAGACATCACAGAAGTTGTTCGCACCCTGATCGACCTACGTGATGGTCGCGGCGAGATCGACGATATTGATAACCTTGGCAACCGCCGTGTTCGCTCTGTTGGCGAATTGATGGAAAATCAATACCGCGTTGGTCTTCTTCGTATGGAGCGTGCCATTAAAGAGCGCATGTCTTCTGTCGAAATCGACACAGTGATGCCGCAAGACCTGATCAATGCGAAGCCAGCTGCTGCTGCGGTTCGTGAATTCTTTGGTTCTTCGCAATTGTCACAATTTATGGACCAAACCAACCCGCTTTCAGAGATCACGCACAAGCGTCGTCTTTCAGCGCTTGGGCCTGGTGGTCTGACTCGCGAACGTGCGGGCTTTGAGGTGCGCGACGTGCACCCAACCCACTACGGTCGTATTTGTCCGATTGAAACACCTGAGGGTCCAAACATTGGCCTCATCAACTCGCTTGCAACGTTTGCCCGCGTCAACAAATATGGCTTCATCGAAAGCCCATACCGTAAAGTTGTCGATGGTGCGGTGACTGAGGAAGTGATTTATCTCTCCGCTATGGAAGAGGCAAATTACACGGTTGCTCAGGCGAACGCGCCTTTGGATGAGAACTTTAAATTCGTCAATGAAACAGCACAGTCTCGTCATGCGGGCGAAGTGTTGATTTCACCGATCGAAAACATCGACTTGATGGACGTGTCACCGAAACAGCTCGTATCGGTTGCTGCCTCCCTCATTCCATTCCTTGAAAACGATGATGCGAACCGCGCTTTGATGGGTTCAAACATGATGCGTCAGGCTGTGCCGTTGGTACGGGCGGAAGCACCATTCGTTGGTACGGGTATGGAAAGCGTTGTAGCGCGCGATTCAGGTGCTGCTATTGGTGCCCGTCGTGCTGGTATTGTTGACCAAGTGGATGCGACGCGTATCGTTATCCGCGCGACTGAGGATCTTGATCCTTCGCGTCCAGGTGTTGACATTTACAGCCTTCAAAAGTTCCAGCGTTCAAACCAAAACACTTGTATTAATCAGCGACCACTGGTTCGCATGGGTGACCGCGTGACCCGAGGCGATATCATCGCAGACGGTCCGTCAACGGACCTTGGTGATTTGGCACTCGGCCGTAACGCTCTCGTGGCGTTTATGCCTTGGAATGGCTACAACTACGAAGATTCAATTCTACTTTCTGAGCGTATTGTTCGTGATGACGTCTTTACTTCGATCCACATCGAAGAATTTGAAGTTATGGCGCGTGATACGAAGCTTGGACCGGAAGAAATCACCCGTGATATTCCAAACGTTTCTGAAGAGGCTTTGAAAAACCTCGATGAGGCGGGCATCGTTTATATCGGTGCGGAAGTAACAGCTGGTGACATTCTGGTTGGTAAGATCACACCAAAAGGCGAAAGCCCGATGACACCGGAAGAAAAGCTTCTGCGTGCCATCTTTGGTGAGAAAGCGTCAGACGTTCGCGATACATCACTGCGTGTTCCTCCAGGCGACACGGGTACAATCGTTGAAGTTCGTGTGTTCAACCGCCACGGCGTTGAAAAAGACGAGCGTGCGATGTCTATCGAGCGCGAAGAAATTGAAAGCCTCGCAAAAGACCGTGACGATGAACAAGCGATCCTCGATCGTAACGTTTACTCACGTCTATCCGACACGTTGACTGGTAAAACAGCCATTGGCGGTCCAAAAGGCTTCAAAGGCGACACCAAGCTTACAACTGAGTTGATGGAAGAATATCCACGCAGTCAGTGGTGGCAGTTTGCCTTCTCTGATGAGAAGTTCATGGGTGAGCTCGAGGCACTTCGTGGCCAGTATGATGACAGCCGCAAGCTTCTTGAGCAGCGTTTCATCGACAAGGTTGAGAAACTACAGCGTGGTGACGAATTGCCGCCAGGCGTGATGAAGATGGTTAAAGTCTTCGTGGCGATTAAGCGGAAAATTCAGCCAGGTGATAAAATGGCTGGCCGTCACGGCAACAAAGGTGTGGTGTCAAAAATCGTACCTGTTGAAGACATGCCGTTCCTTGAAAATGGTGAGCACGTAGATGTGGTTCTAAACCCACTCGGCGTTCCATCACGGATGAACGTTGGTCAAATTCTCGAAACCCACCTTGGTTGGGCCTGTGCTGGCATGGGTCACAAGATTGGCGATATGCTGGACGACTATAAGCAGTCAGGTGATCTGGGGCCGGTTCGTAAAGAGATCGAAGATCTTTATGGCGGTTCTGTCAAAAACGAGAAGGTTTCTGAATATTCAGATGAAGAAATCGAACTTGTTGGTGAGCAATTGTCTCATGGTGTTTGCATCGCGACACCAGTCTTTGATGGCGCACGGGAACCTGATGTAGTCAAAATGTTGGAAGACGCAAACTTGCATAAGTCTGGTCAGTCCGTCCTTTATGATGGCCGCACAGGTGAACAGTTCGACCGTCCAGTGACAGTTGGCTACATCTACATGCTGAAACTGCACCACCTCGTGGATGACAAAATTCACGCCCGTTCGATTGGCCCATACTCGCTTGTTACCCAGCAGCCGCTTGGTGGTAAAGCTCAGTTCGGTGGTCAGCGCTTCGGTGAGATGGAAGTGTGGGCGCTTGAAGCATATGGTGCTGCATACACCTTGCAAGAAATGCTCACAGTCAAATCAGATGACGTGGCAGGCCGGACCAAGGTTTATGAAGCAATCGTTCGTGGTGACGACACATTTGAAGCGGGTATCCCGGAAAGCTTCAACGTGCTTGTCAAGGAGATGCGCTCTCTCGGCCTCAACGTTCAACTCGAAAGTTCAATCGAAGTTGACGAAGATGGCATGGAAATCGAGCACGAGCCTAGCGAACCAGCCGAATAGGACAAAGCGTCAGCGTCAGGCGGTTGAGTAGAAACTGCCTGACACCCCGTTTTTCGGAAAGCGTCGAACATCTAATAAAGATGCGGTCGTCTTTCCATCAAGGGCCAAGCCCAAAGGAAGAAGCAATGAACCAAGATCTTGCACACGTCTTCAGTCCAACTACGCCGACTCAAACTTTTGATCAAATTAAGATCACAATCGCGAGTCCGGAAAAAATCCGTTCATGGTCATTTGGCGAAATCAAAAAGCCAGAAACCATCAACTACCGTACTTTCAAGCCTGAAAAAGATGGCCTGTTCTGCGCCCGTATTTTTGGCCCAGTAAAAGACTACGAATGTCTTTGCGGCAAATATAAGCGCATGAAATACAAAGGCGTCATCTGTGAAAAGTGTGGCGTTGAGGTAACCTTGCAGCGTGTCCGCCGTGAGCGCATGGGTCACATCGACCTTGCAGCACCTGTTGCACACATCTGGTTTTTGAAATCACTGCCATCCCGTATCGGTCAGCTTCTTGATATGACGCTGAAAGGTTTGGAGCGCGTTCTATACTTCGAAAACTTCGTTGTGACAGAGCCGGGCCTGACCCCGTTGACTGAATACCAGTTGATGTCTGAAGAAGAATACATGCAGGCACAAGACGAGTATGGCGTGGATTCATTCACTGCCATGATTGGTGCGGAAGCGATTAAAGAAATCCTCGCCTCTCTCGATCTTGAGCAGCTTGCGATTGATCTTCGTCAAGAAATTGCTGAATCAACAACTGAGCTTAAGCCTAAGAAATTAGCAAAGCGTCTTAAAGTGGTTGAGGCTTTCATCGAATCTGGCAACCGCCCAGAGTGGATGATCATGGACATCGTGCCTGTGATCCCGCCAGACCTTCGCCCACTTGTTCCACTTGATGGCGGTCGTTTTGCGACTTCTGATTTGAACGACCTTTATCGTCGTGTGATCAACCGGAACAACCGCTTGAAGCGTCTGATTGAACTGCGTGCGCCAGACATCATTATCCGTAACGAAAAACGGATGCTGCAAGAGTCTGTTGATGCGCTGTTTGATAATGGCCGTCGTGGTCGTACCATCACGGGTGCAAACAAGCGTCCGTTGAAATCACTTTCAGATATGCTGAAAGGTAAGCAGGGCCGTTTCCGTCAAAACTTGCTTGGTAAGCGCGTTGACTATTCTGGTCGTTCCGTAATCGTGACAGGTCCTGAGCTTAAGCTTCACCAATGTGGCCTGCCGAAGAAAATGGCGCTCGAGCTGTTCAAGCCGTTCATCTATTCGCGCCTTGATGCAAAGGGCTATTCTTCAACGGTGAAACAGGCGAAGAAGCTGGTTGAAAAAGAGAAGCCGGAAGTTTGGGATATCCTTGATGAGGTTATTCGTGAGCACCCCGTTTTATTGAACCGTGCGCCGACACTTCACCGTCTTGGCATTCAAGCCTTTGAGCCTGTGTTGATTGAAGGTAAAGCAATCAACTTGCACCCGCTTGTGTGTTCAGCCTTTAACGCTGACTTTGATGGTGACCAAATGGCGGTTCACGTTCCGCTCTCGCTTGAAGCACAGCTTGAAGCGCGTGTTTTGATGATGTCGACAAACAACATCTTGCACCCTGCGAATGGTCAGCCGATCATCGTTCCGTCTCAGGATATGGTTCTCGGTCTCTACTATCTCTCAATCGTTGCAGAAAACGAGCCGGGTGAGGGGATGGCATTCTCAGACATGGGTGAAATTCTCCATGCGCTGGATAACAACGTCATCACGCTTCACACGAAAATTCGTGGTCGCTACAAGTCAGTGGATAGCGAAGGCAATCCAACGTCTGAAATCTATGACACAACACCAGGTCGCATGATCATCGGTAATTTGCTTCCTAAGAACGCAAAAGTGCCATTTGATATTTGTAACCAAGAGATGACGAAGAAAAACATCTCTACCATGATCGATCAGGTCTACCGTCACTGCGGTCAAAAAGACACGGTGATCTTCTGCGACCAGATCATGGCCCTTGGTTTCCGTAACGCTTGTACGGCTGGTATTTCGTTCGGTATGGATGACATGGTGATCCCAGACTCGAAATACACAATGGTTGACGACACAGAAGCACTCGCCTCTGAATTCGAACAACAGTATCAAGACGGTCTGATCACCCAAGGTGAGAAGTACAACAAAGTCGTTGATGCTTGGGCGAAATGTACAGACAAGATCGCTGATGAAATGATGGGCGAAATTAAAGCCGTCAAGTTCGATGAGGAAGGCCGCCAGAAACAGATGAACTCTGTTTACATGATGGCTCACTCAGGCGCTCGTGGTTCACCAAAACAAATGCGTCAGCTTGCTGGTATGCGTGGTTTGATGGCGAAACCAGATGGTTCGATCATCGAAACACCGATTACGTCAAACTTTAAAGAAGGTCTGACAGTGATGGAGTACTTCAACTCCACGCACGGTGCCCGTAAAGGTCTGGCTGATACAGCGCTTAAAACGGCTAACTCAGGTTATCTAACCCGTCGTCTTGTTGACGTTGCTCAAGATTGCATCATCAACGAAGAAGATTGCGGCACAGAGAACGGTCTTACAATGCAGCCAATCGTGGATAGCGGTCAGGTTGTGGCGTCTCTTGGTAGCCGTGTTCTCGGTCGTTTCACGGCTGATCCGGTTAAAGATCCAATCTCTGGCGAGGTTATCGTCGAGAAAGGTATCTGCATTGATGAGAACGACGTTGTGGCAATTGAAGCTGCAAACGTTCAGTCAATCCGCATCCGTTCAGTTCTAACCTGCGAAACCAAGATTGGTGTTTGCGCAACCTGTTACGGTCGTGACTTGGCGCGTGGTACTGCGGTTAATATGGGTGAGGCTGTTGGCGTTATTGCGGCTCAGTCCATCGGTGAGCCTGGTACACAGCTTACAATGCGTACGTTCCACGTTGGTGGTACAGCGCAGGTTGTCGATAGTTCATTCCTTGAAAGTAACTTTGAAGGCACCATCAAAGTCAAAAACCGCAATGTGGTTCGTGACTCAGAAGGCAAGATCATCGTTATGGGCCGTAACATGTCTCTCATCGTGGTTGACGGTGACGGCACAGAACGTGCGGTTCACAAGGTAAACTATGGTGCTCGTCTCTTCGTTGATGAAGGGGACAAGATCAAAGCGGGCGACCGTATGGCCGAATGGGATCCATATACACGTCCAATCATCACTGAGGTTTCTGGCGTTATTGGCTTTGAAGACCTTGTTGAAGGCGCGTCTGTTACTGAAACAACAGATGAAAGCACAGGCATCACCAAACGTGTGGTTACCGACTGGCGCTCAAACAGCCGCAATGCTGATTTGAAACCGGCCATCGTGATCCAAAAGGATGACGGCACAGTGGAAACATTGGCGCGTGGTTCAGATGCTCGCTATCTGCTTTCAGTGGATGCTATCCTCTCAGTTGACCTCGGCGCTAAGATCAACGCTGGTGACGTGCTTGCTCGTGTTCCAATGGAAAGCGCGAAGACGAAGGATATTACCGGTGGTCTGCCACGGGTTGCTGAACTCTTCGAAGCACGTCGTCCAAAAGACCACGCTGTGATTGCTGAAATCGACGGTACAATCAAATTCGGTCGCGACTATAAAAACAAGCGTCGCATCGTGATTGAGCCGCATGAAGAAGGTGCAGAAAATTCTGAATACCTCATTCCAAAAGGCAAGCCGTTCCACTGGCAAGAAGGTGACACTATCGAGAAGGGTGAATACATCCTAGATGGCAACCCAGCGCCACACGACATCCTTGCTATTAAAGGTGTTGAAGCACTGGCTGCATACCTCGTGAATGAAATTCAGGAAGTGTACCGTCTGCAAGGTGTGACCATCAACGATAAGCACATTGAGACGATTGTTCGTCAAATGCTGCAAAAAGTTGAGATCACAGATCCAGGTGACAGTGACTACCTCAAAGACGAGCAAGTTGACCGCACAGAGCTACGTGCAGCTAACGAAAAACTCATTGATGAAGCACGCACACCGGCTCAGGGAACGCCAGTTCTTCTTGGTATCACCAAGGCAAGCTTGCAGACCCGCTCGTTCATCTCTGCCGCGTCGTTCCAAGAAACGACACGGGTTCTTACAGAGGCAGCCGTTGCTGGTAAGATTGATACACTCGACGGTCTTAAAGAGAACGTCATCGTGGGTCGTCTCATCCCAGCAGGTACAGGTGGCACGATGAACGAAGTCCGTCAGGTTGCTGGTCGCCGTGATGATCTCATCCTTGATGCACAACGCAAAATGTCCGGCGTTGGTGAAGCAGATACAATGCTTTCCGACATGCGCGAGGCTGAAGCAGAAGAGCCTGCTGAGTAAGCAACCTCTTCAAAGTTGAATCGTAAAAACGCGGGCTGCAAGGTCCGCGTTTTTTCGTTGCACGGTTTGTCCTGATCAATATGTCGCTGAAATTTTGCCAATCGATGCTTACTTGCTAATCAACGCATTCTTTGAAGGCTTTTCGATGATGTGACCCTAGAATAGGGGCCTAATACATTGCCGCAACCAAATAGCCTTATGGCTAGGCTAAATTAGGTGGTTGATGCGGCAAATGTAAGTTGAGACCTTTATTTGGACTGAAACGCCGTTACTTAAGTAAATATTTACCATAAAATCCATACTGTCAGTCCGGAATTTTATAGGGCTGTTACATGCGCAAGATCACACTTTTTTATCGTATTGTTTTGCTGTTTTCTTTCGCACTATTGCCGATCTTATATTTTGGCGGCACGCAGCTATACACAGCCCATCAGGGTAAGAATGAGGCGATCTTGGTTGCGACGCTCACCGACGTCGCCCCGGTTTTTTCGGAACTAACAAACGCCCTTCAAGCAGAACGTGGCCTTTCCGCAGGCGTACTTAGCTCCGCGAACGGGCCGTTTCGAGATCAACTTAAGAAGCATCGTTTAGAAGCCGATGCGCGGATCGAAGAATATAGAGCCGTTGCAACAATTGTTGCTGGAACCAAAAGCCTTGATTTGCTGAATTATGCCGTAGACAAAATCAACATCCAACTTACCTATCTTGAAAAGGTGCGCGAGAACGTAGACGGCGGTAAGACAACGGTTCCTGATGCCGTTAAGTATTTTTCTCATACAATCGACAAAGTACTCATTGGTATTCATCAAATTCGTCGTTTGACGGATGATAAAAAGCTCTATCAAAACCTCTCCGCTTTTTATTCTCACCTCCTGTTAATGGAAGCTGCGAGCTTAGAGCAAGCAATGGGTGCAGCTGGTTTTGGTGCCGGTACATTTGATAATGATACGTTCTTAGGTTTTGTAGCCCATGGTCAAAGTCAGCAGCAGTTATTGGACGCCATTTTGGAATACTCGACGCAAGAGCAACAAGCGTTTCTCAATGCCTTTTATGCAAAGCCGTCAATGCAGGCCTATGCAAAGGCGCGCCAGCAAAGTATCGATAGCATGATCAATAAGGCTGATCTGCCTTATGATGGTGTTTCGTGGTGGCAGGAATCGAGCAAACGTATTGCAGAGCTTAAAGAAGTTGAAAAACGGTTCGCCAAAGATTTGATTACTGTTGCTCAAGAGCGAGCCCAGCAGCAAAAAACTCAATTCCTTTTGGTTCAGTTTTCTATTCTAGCTGTTTTGTTGCTTGGTATCGTTGCGATGTATTTCATCGTTCGTTCTGTCACCCAACCGGTTGCCGCCTTGTTGGATGATGCGAATAAGCTCGCGAGCGGCGATACGCAAGTTTCATTTGCAGACGCTAGAGGCACGGATGAGATTGGCCAGATCACGACAGCGGTCTTGCGCTTTCGTGACAATATTTCCGAGCAACTGAAATTGCGTGAGCAAAGTGATGCAGCTCGCGAGAAAGATACTAAGCGCCAAGAGGTAGTCGAACAGCTGGTTAAAGATTTTCGAGGTGAAGTTGAGTTTGCTCTCAATTCCGTGGATGGCGAAGCCGATCAAATGCGTGGTACGGCAAAATCTTTGTCTGATGTTGCAAGCAACACGACGGACAAAGCGAAATCAGCAACGAATGCATCAAATATCACATCTGACAATGTGCAAGCGGTGGCTAAGGCGACAATTGAACTGACTTCTTCTGTTGAAGGCATAGCAGCCCGCGTGCGCGACACCAAGAAGATCGTCAATCAAGCGGCAAGCTCGACCAAAGAGACCAATGATAAAGTGACCAACCTTCACTCAGCTGCTCAAAAAATTGGTGAAGTGATTTCCATCATTCAAGAGATTGCAGAGCAAACGAACCTTCTAGCGCTCAATGCAACCATTGAGGCGGCAAGGGCAGGTGAGGCTGGAAAAGGCTTTGCTGTGGTGGCCTCTGAGGTGAAAAACCTAGCGTCGCAAACCTCCAAAGCGACGGAAGAAATTGCGGCTCACGTGGAGAGTATTCAAGAATCAACCGGTGATACAGTGGCCGCAATTTCTGAGATTGCAGATCAAATGGTAACTGTTGATGAATTTACCAGCTCGATCTCGACCGCACTTGACCAGCAAAACCAAGCGGCAAATGAAATTAATTCCAATGTTACCCGCGCCGCAGACGGCACGAATGAGCTCACGCTTGTTGTCGATGGTGTGACAGAAGCTGCAGGTCAAACCAACCAATCTGCTGATGAAGTCCTAGAAGCGTCTGAAGCTTTGGCAGGACAAGCCCAGAAGTTGCGCGGCACTGTTTCAAACTTCCTCTCAGCGGTCTCGTCTAGCTAGATTACACCGCCTTGCCCTTTTAAAGACCAGAATGAACAAACAACAGCAGGTCACGACTCGCTATGCGGTTTTGATTCATCCTATGGCCGCTGCAAACGGCAATTAGGCTGCATGCTCTTTCAAATAAAAATATTACCCTATTGACCTTTGGTAGGAGGTTTAAGCACACCTTGCTTTTCGAAGGTCTGAGTGCGCCCTACAGGGGGGAGCTTTATTCATTGGCATAATGGGCATTAAAACCCAGTAATCCGCTTTAAGGTGAGGCTAGAAAGCCGTGAATAGCGTTGCTGTAAGAAGCCCTCTTGAGTTCTAAGAATCAGTCGGGTTAAAACCTCGTAAATTCAGGGATTAAATAATTCTGAATCACCCCCTTGACGGGATGGATTCCTAAGAGTAGTTTCCGCTCACTTTCGAACAGGCGGTAAGTTGTGTCGCTTTACCTGCAGTCTATGCGGTAAAATTCCAACTTAAACGGTGTTCGTGACACATGATTAAACCACTAGACGCATGATTTCTCCGGAAATCCTCT
Organism: uncultured Hyphomicrobiales bacterium; assembly: GCA_964553335.1. GTDB lineage: Bacteria > Pseudomonadota > Alphaproteobacteria > Rhizobiales > JACESI01 > JACESI01. Next base: position 34,110 of record CAZKKW010000003.1, read on the forward strand.
GCTCGTCGAGCGCTCGCTGGAACCAGTGTAGCGCATATTTCGCTAGATTAGCGGAGCATGCGCCCGGTTTTTGAGTTCGCTCGTATTAGTATGAGAACTGAAAGGCCTCTTATGCCGACGATCAACCAGTTGGTTCGCAAGCCGCGCAAAGCGCCGGTAAAGCGTAACAAAGTTCCAGCAATGGAAGCGTGCCCGCAAAAGCGTGGCGTTTGTACGCGTGTGTATACGACAACACCGAAAAAGCCGAACTCGGCTCTTCGTAAAGTAGCCAAGATTCGCCTAACCAATGGCTTTGAAGTCATCGGCTACATCCCAGGTGAGGGTCACAACCTTCAAGAACACTCAGTCGCGATGATCCGCGGCGGTCGTGTAAAAGATTTGCCAGGCGTTCGTTACCACATCATTCGCGGTGTTCTCGATACGCAAGGTGTTAAAGATCGTAGACAGCGTCGTTCGAAATACGGCGCGAAGCGTCCGAAGTAAGGGTTTAGAATATGTCACGTCGTCATAGAGCAGAAAAACGCGATGTCATTCCGGATCCAAAATTCGGCGATATCGTCATCACAAAATTCATGAACTCCGTCATGCGCGACGGCAAAAAGTCGATTGCAGAAAAAATCGTCTACGGCGCGCTTGATCAGATGGAAGAGAAAACAAAGTCTGATCCAGTTCAAATGTTCCACGATGCACTGCAAAACGTGATGCCTCAAGTTGAGGTTCGTTCACGTCGTGTTGGTGGTGCAACGTATCAGGTTCCTGTAGAAGTTCGCGCAGAGCGCCGTCAGGCTCTCGCAATTCGTTGGATGCTTTCAGCCGCTCGCGGTCGTAATGAGCGTACAATGGTTGAGCGTTTGTCCGGTGAGTTGCTAGACGCAGCAAACGGACGCGGTACAGCAGTTAAGAAGCGTGAAGACACACACCGGATGGCTGAAGCCAACCGTGCGTTCTCTCACTATCGTTGGTAGTAATTATAAATTTCGGATCATCCTCCCGAACGGATTTGAAAAATGGCACGTGAATATAACATAGAAGACTACCGTAACTTCGGTATTATGGCTCACATCGATGCGGGTAAAACCACAACGACAGAGCGCATTCTTTATTACACTGGTAAGAGCCACAAGATTGGTGAAGTTCATGATGGCGCGGCCACTATGGACTGGATGGCGCAAGAGCAAGAGCGTGGTATTACAATCACATCTGCTGCAACCACCACTTTCTGGGAAGGCCGTGATGGCAAGAAGCGTCGCTTCAACATCATCGACACACCAGGCCACGTTGACTTTACAATTGAAGTTGAGCGTTCACTCCGCGTTCTCGATGGTGCTGTAGCACTTCTTGATGCAAACGCAGGTGTTGAGCCACAAACAGAGACTGTTTGGCGTCAGGCTGATAAATACGAAGTTCCGCGCATGATCTTTGTCAATAAAATGGACAAGACAGGCGCTGATTTTTACCGTTGTGTTGACATGATCCGTGATCGCCTTGGTGCGGTGCCGGTTCCAGTTCAAATTCCAATCGGTGCTGAAACTGAACTTAAAGGCGTTGTTGACCTGATCGAGATGAAAGCGTTGATCTGGCAGGGTGAAGACCTTGGTGCATCATGGGATGTTGTAGACATTCCTGCTGATCTTGCAGATAAAGCCGCTGAATACCGCGAAATGATGATCGAAGCTGCTGTTGAAGCAGATGAAGATGCAATGGAGCAGTACCTAGAAGGTAATGAGCCAGACGCAGATACACTTCGCCGCATCATCCGTCGCGGTACAATCGACAATATGTTTGTTCCAGTGCTTTGCGGTTCTGCCTTTAAAAACAAAGGTGTTCAGCCTCTTCTCGATGCGGTTGTTGATTTCCTTCCTTCACCAATCGACATTCCAGCGATTAAAGGTATTGACCCGAAAGACGATTCAGAAATGGAGCGTAAAGCTTCTGATGATGAGCCGCTTTCAATGCTCGCTTTCAAGTTGATGGACGACCAATATGGTGCGCTGACATTCTGCCGTATCTATTCAGGTGTTCTAACAGCCGGTGTTACACTTGCTAACACGGTTAAAGAAAAGAAAGAGCGCATCGGTCGTATGTTGTTGATGCACTCAATCGAGCGCGAAGAAATTAAAGAAGCCTACGCCGGTGACATTGTTGCTGTTGTAGGTTTGAAAGACACGGTAACAGGTGACACACTTTGTGACTCTTTGAAGCCGGTTATCCTTGAGCGTATGGAATTCCCTGAGCCTGTGATCGAGATCGCGGTTGAGCCGAAAACCAAAGCTGACCAAGAGAAAATGGGCCTCGCGCTTAACCGTCTTGCTGCTGAAGACCCATCATTCCGCGTTAAAACGGACGAAGAATCTGGCCAAACAATCATGGCTGGTATGGGTGAGCTTCACCTCGACATTCTCGTAGATCGCATGAAGCGTGAATTTAAAGTAGAAGCCAACATCGGTGCGCCTCAAGTGGCATATCGTGAGACGATTACGAAGAAATTCGACGCTGACTACACACACAAGAAGCAGTCTGGTGGTTCTGGTCAATTCGCTCGCGTTAAGATCGAATTTGAACAAAATCCAGATGGTGAAGATTTTGTATTTGAAAGCAAAATCGTTGGTGGTGCAGTTCCTAAAGAATACATCCCAGGCGTTGAAAAAGGTCTGACAAGCGTGATGGATGCGGGCCCAGTGGCTGGCTTCCCAATGCTCGGTGTTAAAGCAACTCTTTATGATGGTGCTTACCACGATGTTGACTCAAGTGTACTAGCGTTTGAAATCGCGGCGCGTGCTTGTTTCCGCGAGAACAAAAATAACCTTGGTGCGGTTCTTCTAGAGCCAATCATGAAGGTAGAGGTGGTTTCACCGGAAGAATATACCGGTTCAATCATCGGCGATCTGACTTCACGTCGTGGTCAGGTTCAAGGTCAAGATGTTCGCGGCAACGCAAACGTCATTGACGCTATGGTGCCGCTGGCAAATATGTTCGGCTATATCAATACACTGCGCTCTATGTCTCAGGGCCGTGCGCAGTATTCAATGCAATTTGATCACTATGAGCAGGTGCCAACGGCATTGGCTCAGGAAATTCAATCGAAACTGGCCTAGTGGCCTCTAACTAAGACGACCGCTAGGTCATCGATAACGGAAGAGAACGGAGAGTTCTGATGGCAAAAGAGAAATTTGAGCGTAATAAACCACACGTCAACATCGGCACAATTGGCCACGTTGACCATGGTAAAACAACACTAACAGCTGCGATCACTAAATCATTTGGTGAATTCAAAGCCTACGACCAGATCGATGGTGCTCCTGAAGAGCGTGCACGTGGTATCACTATTTCAACAGCTCACGTTGAGTATGAAACAGAAAACCGCCACTACGCACACGTTGACTGTCCAGGTCACGCCGACTACGTGAAAAACATGATCACGGGTGCGGCTCAGATGGATGGCGCGATCCTCGTTTGTTCAGCTGCTGACGGCCCAATGCCACAGACACGTGAGCACATTCTGCTTGCACGTCAGGTTGGTGTTCCAGCGCTTGTTGTTTTCTTGAACAAAGTTGACCAAGTTGACGACGAAGAGCTTCTAGAGCTTGTTGAAATGGAAGTTCGTGAGCTTCTAGAATCTTATGATTTCCCAGGCGATGATATTCCAATCATTGCAGGTTCAGCTCTTGCTGCCCTCGAAGACAAAACACCAGAAATCGGCACTGAGAAAATTGCTGAATTGATGGCTGCTGTTGATGATTACATCCCAACTCCAGAGCGTCCAATTGACCAACCATTCTTGATGCCTATCGAGGACGTGTTCTCAATTTCAGGTCGTGGTACAGTTGTAACCGGTCGTGTTGAGCGCGGTGTTGTAACAGTTGGCGAAGAAATCGAAATCGTTGGTGTTAAAGAAACACAGAAAACGACCTGTACAGGCGTTGAAATGTTCCGCAAACTTCTCGATCGTGGTGAAGCAGGCGATAACATCGGTGCTCTTATCCGTGGTATCGACCGTGAACAAGTTGAGCGTGGCCAAGTTCTTTGTAAGCCAGGTTCAGTGACACCACACACGAAGTTTAAAGCAGAAGCATACATCCTCACAAAAGACGAGGGTGGCCGCCACACTCCATTCTTCACTAACTACCGTCCACAGTTCTACTTCCGTACAACTGACGTGACTGGTGTTGTGTCTTTGCCGGAAGGCACTGAAATGGTTATGCCTGGTGACAACGTTTCTGTTGACGTTGAGCTTATCGTACCAATCGCCATGGAAGATGGTCTACGTTTCGCGATCCGCGAAGGTGGCCGTACCGTTGGTGCTGGTGTGGTTGCTGCAATCACTGAGTAGATTTTCAAAGGGCGCGCGGCCACCGTGTTGCGCGCCTTTTTTTAATCATCGTCATATGACGATTTTGTAACAAGTTGGCTGACCAAAACGTTGTTTACGTCAGCTGTATGAAACGCATCCCTTGGGGACCAAGTTTATGAACGGTCAAAACATTCGCATCCGTCTCAAGGCGTTCGATCACCGCATCCTAGATGCGTCGACGCTAGAGATTGTGAATACAGCAAAGCGCACCGGTGCACAGGTTCGCGGTCCTATACCGCTGCCGACACGTATTGAAAAATATACGGTCAACCGCTCGCCGCATATTGACAAAAAGAGTCGCGAGCAATTCGAGATGCGCACGCATAAGCGGCTTTTAGATATTGTCGAACCGACACCTCAAACAGTAGACGCGCTGATGAAGCTCGATCTTGCTGCTGGTGTTGATGTTGAGATCAAACTCTAGTTTTAGACTAGAGCTTAGAACAGGAAGAGGACGCCATGCGTTCAGGAGTGATAGCACAGAAGGTCGGTATGACCCGCATCTACAACGATGCAGGTGAGGGTGTACCCGTGACCGTTCTGAAACTAGACAATTGCCAAGTTGTTTCCCAGCGTACACAAGACGCGAACGGTTACACAGCTTTGCAACTTGGTTCTGGTTTTCGCAAAGTGAAAAATACACCAAAAGCAATGCGCGGACATTTTGCCGTTGCTAAGGTCGAACCAAAGCGCAAGGTCGCAGAGTTCCGCGTTGACGCAGAAAACCTCATTGAGGTTGGTGCTGAGATGACAGCGGACCACTTTGTATCTGGCCAGCGTGTTGACGTGACAGGAACATCAATCGGTAAAGGTTTTGCCGGTGCGATGAAGCGCCACAACTTCGGTGGTATGCGCGCCTCTCACGGTGTTTCGATCTCTCACCGTGCCCACGGTTCAACTGGCCAGTGTCAGGATCCAGGTAAGGTGTTTAAAGGTAAGAGAATGGCCGGTCACATGGGTGCCGAGCGCGTGACGACACAAAACGTTGAAGTTGTTAAGACTGACGTTGATCGTGGTCTGATCATGATCAAGGGCGCTGTCCCTGGATCAAAAGGTGCTTGGATCCTCGTTCGTGACGCTGTTAAACGCGCCCGTCCAGATGATGCTCCACTACCTGGTGCATTCAAAACTGCTGGCGGTTCTTCTGATGCGGCTCCTGCTGCTGAAGCAGAAAGCGAAGGTGAAGCATAATGGAACTTTCAGTCAAAACACTTGATGGCAAAGCTGCCGGCAAAGTTAAGCTCTCAGACGAAGTATTCGGTCTTGAGCCTCGCGCCGACATCTTGAGCCGCATGGTTCGTTACCAACAGGCTAAACGCCGCGCTGGTACCCATTACGCCAAGACACGTTCTGATCTTGAGGCAACAGGCAAAAAGTTTGTTCGCCAAAAAGGTTCAGGTGGCGCGCGTCACGGCGACCGTAAGGCACCTCAGTTTCGTGGTGGTGGTAAAGCATTTGGTCCAAACGTTCGCGACCATGCGCACAGCCTACCAAAGAAAATTCGTGCTCTTGCACTTCGTCATGCCCTATCATCGAAAGCAAAATCAGAAAGCCTGATTATTGTTGATGATGCTAAGTCAGACGGAAAAACAAAAACGTTACGTGGCCAAATGAGCGGCCTTGGTCTTGCAAACGCCCTCGTCATTGGTGGCGCTGAGATCGAAGATAATTTTGCTCAAGCAAGCCGTAACATTCCAAATGTTGATGTATTGCCAGTGCAAGGCATCAATGTTTATGACATTTTGCGCCGCGATAAGCTTGTTTTGACAAAAGCAGCCGTCGAAGCGCTTGAGGAGCGGTTCAAATGAGTGATTTGAAACATTACGACATCATCCGCTCGCCGGTGATTACAGAAAAATCGACAATGGTGTCTGAGAACAACCAAGTTGTTTTCAACGTTGCATCGACGGCTACTAAGCCTGAGATCAAAAGCGCTGTTGAAGCTTTGTTTTCTGTGAAAGTCAAGGCAGTTAACACTTTGAACCGTAAGGGTAAAGTGAAACGCTTCCGTGGCATCATTGGCAAACAGAGTGACGTTAAAAAGGCGATCGTAACGCTGCAAGAAGGCAGCACTATCGACGTTACGACCGGTCTTTAAAGGGTGAGTGAACCAAGATGGCATTAAAAACCTTCAAACCGAATACTCCCAGCCAACGTCAGTTGGTCCTGGTTGATCGTTCGGCGCTTTATAAGGGCAAACCTGTAAAGGCTCTCACAGAGGGTCTTACAAAATCAGGTGGCCGCAATAACACAGGTCGCATCACATCGCGTCGTCGCGGTGGTGGGCACAAACGTTCTTATCGTCTGATCGACTTCAAACGTAATAAGTTTGATGTATCAGCAACGGTAGAGCGTATTGAGTATGATCCAAACCGGACAGCGTTTATTGCGCTGATCAAATATGACGATGGTGAGTTATCTTACATCTTGGCGCCTCAGCGTTTGGATGTTGGTGACAAAGTCATCTCATCTAAGACTGCTGATATTAAGCCGGGCAATACAATCCCGCTTTCATCAATGCCGGTTGGTACGATTGTTCACAACGTTGAGATGAAGCCAGGCAAGGGCGGTCAAATTGCTCGTTCAGCCGGTGCTTATGTTCAATACGTTGGTCGCGATCAAGGCTATGCGATTATCCGCTTGAACTCAGGCGAGACTCGCTTAGTACATGGCTCATGCCTTGCAACTGTTGGCGCAGTGTCTAATCCAGACAACTCAAACACCAACATGGGTAAAGCTGGTCGTAATCGTTGGTTGGGCAAACGTCCTTCCGTTCGCGGTGTTGCCATGAACCCGGTTGATCACCCACATGGTGGTGGTGAAGGCCGTACATCAGGTGGTCGCCACCCGGTTACTCCTTGGGGTAAACCTACCAAGGGCAAGCGGACACGTTCGAAAAGTAAAGTTTCAGATAAGTTCATTGTGCGCTCACGTCATCAGCGCAAGAACAAGCGATAGGAGACGGGACCGTTGGCTCGTTCAGTTTGGAAAGGTCCGTTTGTTGACGGATACCTGCTTAAGAAAGCAGACAAGGTTCGCGAAGGCGGCCGTAATGAAGTTATCAAGACGTGGAGTCGTCGTTCGACGATTTTGCCTCAGTTCGTTGGTTTGACATTCGGTGTCTACAACGGTCAAAAACATGTGCCTGTATCTGTGTCGGAAGACATGGTTGGTCACAAGCTCGGTGAATTTTCCCCGACCCGTACCTACTATGGTCACGGTGCGGACAAGAAAGCGAAGAGGAAGTAACGATGGGCAAGCCTAAGGGTAGCCGTCGACTGGCTGACAATGAAGCAATGGCGATTAACCGGAACATCCGTGTTAGCCCGCAAAAGCTAAATCTCGTGGCTCAATTGATCCGCGGCAAAAAAGCTGAGCGTGCACTCGCTGATCTAACGTTCTCATCTAAGCGCATCTCTGATGACGTGAAGAAGACGCTAGAAAGCGCGATTGCAAATGCGGAAAACAATCACCAGCTCGATGTTGATAATCTTGTTGTTGCAGAGGCTTTCGTCGGCAAGGCAATGGTCATGAAGCGTTTCCGCGCTCGTGCTCGTGGTCGTGGCGCGCGTATCTTGAAGCCTTTTTCACATCTCACCATCGTCGTTCGTGAAGTTGAGGAGGCCGCGTAATGGGTCAGAAAATAAACCCGATAGGCCTACGCCTCGGTATTAACCGCACATGGGACAGCCGTTGGTTTGCGGACAAACGCGAATACGGAACGCTTTTGGCCGAAGACATCAAAATTCGTGCTCTCATTATGAAGGAACTCAAGCAAGCAGCTGTTGCTAAAGTTGTGATTGAGCGTCCTCACAAGAAATGTCGCGTTGCCATCCACTCTGCCCGTCCAGGCATTGTGATCGGTAAAAAAGGCGCAGACATCGAGAAAATTCGCAAGAAAGTGTCACAAATCACTGACTCAGAAGTGCACATCAACATTGTTGAAGTTCGCAAGCCTGAGCTAGATGCGACACTGGTTGCACAATCAATCGCTCAGCAGTTGGAACGCCGTGTTGCATTCCGTCGTGCCATGAAGCGTGCGGTTCAAAACGCAATGCGCATGGGTGCTCTTGGCATTCGTATCAATACAGGCGGTCGTCTGGGTGGTGCAGAGATTGCGCGTATCGAATGGTATCGTGAAGGTCGCGTGCCACTTCATACTTTGCGTGCTGATATTGACTACGGTGTAGCAGAAGGTTTAACAGCCTACGGCATCATTGGTATTAAGGTTTGGATTTTCAAAGGCGAAATCCTAGAGCATGATCCAATGGCATCAGAAAAACGCGCGCTTTCAGCGAATGAGGGTGCACCTTCAGGTGGCGGTCGTCGTCGCGAAGGTGGTCGTGATCGTGATCGTGACAATAAGTAAGTCACTTTTGATAAGAACAAGAGTTTAAGGAACAGAAACAATGCTGCAGCCAAAGCGCACAAAGTTTCGTAAAATGCACAAAGGCCGGATTCACGGTGAAGCCAAAGGCGGAACCAGCTTGAATTTTGGTGCTTATGGTTTGAAAGCTGTAGAGCCTGAGCGGATTACTGCCCGCCAGATCGAAGCAGCCCGTCGTGCCATGACCCGTCACATGAAACGTGCCGGCCGTGTATGGATCCGCATCTTTCCAGATGTGCCAGTATCATCCAAGCCGACAGAAGTTCGGATGGGTAAAGGTAAAGGTTCTCCTGATTTTTGGGCAGCCCGCGTTAAACCAGGCCGGGTAATGTTTGAAATTGATGGTGTATCAGAGCCAGTCGCACGTGAGGCAATGCGCCTTGCAGCGATGAAGCTTCCGATCAAAACACGCTTTGTACAGCGTATTCCAGACTAAGGTGAGATCAGATGAAATCCGCTGATTTGAGAACAAAAACACTGGACGAGCTTGAAGATAATCTTCTCGCGCTTAAGAAAGAACAGTTTAACCTGCGCTTTCAACGAGCATCTGGCCAGATGGAAAATACTGCTCGTGTTCGTGAGGTTCGCCGCACGATCGCTAAAGTAATGACAATTGCTGCTGAAAAACGCGCAGCAAGCAACGCTTAAGGTGAGATAAAGAAATGCCAAAGCGCATACTCCAGGGCACCGTAGTGTCTGATAAGACCGACAAGACCGTAGTGGTAAAAGTTGAGCGTCGCTTCAACCACCCACTATTTAAAAAGGTTGTTCGTCGTTCAAAGAATTACCAGGCGCACGATGATGCCAACCAGTTCAAAACTGGCGACATGGTGTTGATCGAAGAGTGTAAGCCGATTTCGAAGACGAAACGGTGGACGGTGCTTGCTGATCGCAGCGCATCGGCTGGAAAATAATCGAATAGGGTCGGGTTCTCCTGATCCATAACTAGAAGAAGTGGCGTAAGCTCATGATTCAGATGCAAACTAACTTGGAAGTGGCCGATAACTCCGGCGCGCGTCGCGTTCAGTGCATCAAGGTTCTCGGCGGTTCCAAACGGAAATATGCTTCTATTGGTGACATCATTGTTGTGTCAGTAAAAGAAGCCATTCCACGGGGTCGTGTGAAGAAAGGTGATGTTCGTAAGGCAGTTGTCGTACGCACAGCCAAAAGTATCCGTCGTCCAGATGGCAGCCTTATCCGTTTCGACGGCAATGCGGCTGTTATTTTGAACACTAACTCCGAGCCGATTGGTACACGTATCTTCGGTCCGGTTCCACGTGAATTACGTGGTAAGAGCCAGATGAAAATCATCTCGCTTGCACCAGAAGTTCTCTAAGGGGAAAACCATGGCAGCGAAGCTGAAAAAGGGCGACCGAGTAATCGTGCTCGCCGGTAAAGATAAAGGCAAGAAGGGCACGATTGCTCGCGTGATGCCAAGTGAGGGACGTGCTGTTGTAGACGGCGTGAACCTGATCCGTCGTCACACAAAGCAATCAGCTGGCCAAGAAGGCGGCATCATCACGAAGCCGGCTCCAATCCAGTTGTCTAACCTTGCAATTGAAGATCCAAAAGACGGCAAAGCAACTCGCGTTGGCTTCAAAATTGAAGGTGACAAGAAAGTTCGTTTTGCTAAGCGTTCAGGAGAAGTGATCGATGGCTGAAGCTTCTTACATTCCGCGTCTTAAGACGCTCTATGAAGACGTGATCCGCGAGAACCTCGTCAAAGAATTCAACTACAAGAATTCTATGGAGATCCCGCGTATTGAAAAAGTCGTCATCAACATGGGTGTTGGCGAAGCTGTAAACGACACGAAGAAAGTAAAGGCTGCCTTTGGCGATCTTGCTCTCATCGCTGGCCAACAGCCAGTCGTCACCCGCGCTCGTAAGTCAATCGCTGGCTTTAAAGTTCGTGAAGATATGCCACTTGGTTGTAAGGTGACATTGCGCTCTACTCGTATGTATGAGTTCATTGACCGCCTTGTAACAATTGCATTGCCTCGCGTTCGTGACTTTCGCGGTTTGAACCCAAAAAGCTTTGATGGGCGTGGCAACTACGCTATGGGCATTAAAGAACACATCGTATTCCCAGAAATCGATTACGATAAAATCGATCAAAACTGGGGTTTTGATGTGGTTGTTCAAACAACTGCGAAAACCGACGATGAAGCACGCAAGCTTCTAAGTGAATTCAACTTCCCGTTCCGTCAATAGACGCCGGTGAGAGGATAGAAAAATGGCTAAGAAAAGCGCAACTGAAAAAGATAAGCGTAAGCGTGCATCGGTCGCAAAATATGCGGAGAAGCGTGCAGCTCTTAAAGCGCAAATGAAAGACGAAAGTCTGTCATTTGAAGAACGTTTCAAGCTTCACATGAAGCTTGCTGAACTTCCACGTGATGGTTCAAAAACGCGCGTTCGTAACCGGTGTAATGTTTCCGGTCGTCCACGCGGTTACTATCGCAAGCTAGGAATGTCCCGTATTGCTCTTCGTGAGTTGAGCAATTTCGGTAAAGTTCCTGGCATGGTCAAATCAAGCTGGTAAGGGGATAGATTATGAGTATGACTGATCCTCTCGGCGATATGCTGACACGTATTCGTAACGCCCAAATGCGGGAAAAATCGAGCGTTGTTACCCCTGCATCACGTCTTCGCGCTAATGTGCTAGAAGTGTTGCAGTCTGAGGGCTTTATTCGCGGCTATTCACAAGCTGAATATGCAGCAGGTAAATCTGAAATTACCATCGAGTTGAAGTATTTCGATGGTGAGCCGGTAATTCGTGAGATTAAGCGGATTTCGAAACCAGGTCGTCGGGTGTATTCTTCGGTGAAGAACATTCCGACCGTATCAAACGGTTTGGGCGTATCAATTCTGTCGACACCAAAAGGTGTGATGTCAGATTCGCGCGCTCGTGAAGAAAATGTGGGTGGTGAAATTCTTTGTCAGATCTTCTAATGACTGTCATTGAAATAAACATCGCTAGGTTGAAACGGAACCACAGGCAGGAAGTCTGATGTCTCGTATTGGGAAAAAACCGGTTGCAGTACCGACTAACGTCACAGCAACCATCGACGGCCAACAGGTCGCAGTAAAAGGCCCGAAGGGTGAACTCTCTTTTGTGGTCAATGATGAAGTATTGGTCAAAATGACTGATGATGGGATCGTTGTAGATCCGCGCGACGAAAGTAAAGACGCGCGGTCTAAGTGGGGCATGTCCCGCACGATGATCCAGAACATCGTCACTGGTGTGACTGATGGCTTTGAAAAGAAACTAGAGATCAACGGCGTTGGTTATCGTGCAGCAATGCAGGGTACTAATCTCCAACTTGCTCTCGGCTTCAGCCACGATGTGGTTTATCAAGTGCCAGACGGCATTCAGGTTGCTTGTCCTAAGCCAACAGAAATTACGGTTTCTGGCATAGACAAACAGCAAGTTGGTCAAGTTGCCGCTGAAATTCGTGCTTGGCGTCCGCCAGAGCCGTATAAAGGCAAGGGTGTCAAATATGCGGATGAGTATATCTTCCGCAAAGAAGGCAAGAAGAAGTAGGATCGTACGATGGCTTACAAGAAAAATCCGCAAGAGCGTCGCCAAAAGCGTGTACGTCGCCAAATCAAGGCAGTGGCCAATGGTCGCCCTCGTTTGAGCGTTTATCGTTCTTCTGCGAACATCTATGCTCAGGTTATTGATGATGCGAACGGTAACACCGTTGCAGCAGCATCTTCACTCGACATTAAAAACGGTGGCAACATTGATGCCGCCGGTGCTGTTGGCAAATTGATTGCTGAGCGCGCAAAAAAGGCCGGTATCGAAGAAGTCGTCTTCGATCGCGGTGGTTACATTTATCATGGCCGAGTGAAAGCTCTGGCAGAAGCTGCCCGTGAGGGCGGCCTCAAGTTTTAGAGGGTCGAGAGCATGGCAGGAAGAGATCGGGATCGTGAAGAGCGCGACAGCGAATTTGTTGACAAGCTTGTTCACATCAACCGCGTAGCGAAAACCGTTAAAGGTGGCCGTCGTATGCAATTTGCAGCCCTTGTGGTTGTCGGTGACCAAAAAGGTCGTGTTGGCTTTGGCCACGGTAAAGCACGTGAGGTGCCGGAAGCTATTCGTAAGGCAACAGAAGTTGCTAAGAAAACGATGATCCGCGTTCCACTTCGTGAAGGTCGCACTTTGCACCACGATGTGCGCGGTCGTCACGGCGCTGGTAAGGTTTTGCTTCGTGCAGCGCCTGCTGGTACTGGTATCATCGCTGGTGGTCCAATGCGTGCTGTATTTGAAACATTGGGTGTTCAAGACGTGGTTGCTAAATCACTTGGTACATCTAATCCATACAACATGGTTCGCGCCACATTCGACGCTTTGAAACGCGAAGACAGCCCTCGTTCGGTTGCTGCTCGTCGTGGTCTCAAAGTATCTGAGCTTCAAGCACGCCGCCAAATGGCTGGTGTGGATGATGTCGCTTAATCGCTGTACGTGAAGAGAGACTGAAGACAATGGCTGAGAAAAAAACAGTAACGGTTGAGCAAATAGGTAGCCCATTGCGCCGCCCGCAAGACCAACGTCAGACCCTCATCGGTCTTGGCCTTAACAAAATGCACCGTCGTCGCACGCTCGAAGATACGCCATCTGTACGCGGAATGATCCGTAAGGTGAGCCACCTCGTTCGTGTTGTCGACGAAGCGTAATTGCTTTGAATTTAGGATTGAGAAAATGAAACTCAACGATATCCAAAATAAGCCGGGCGCTATGAAGTCACGCAAACGCGTGGGTCGTGGTATCGGTTCAGGCGTCGGTAAAACCGGTGGCCGTGGTGTTAAAGGCCAAAAATCTCGCTCTGGTGTTGCCATTGCAGGTTACGAAGGTGGCCAAATGCCAATCTACATGCGTTTGCCAAAACGTGGCTTTAATGCACGCAACTCTAAGGATTACAACATTGTAAGCCTTGCTCGTGTGCAAATCGCCATCGATGCTGGTAAGCTTGATGCTAAAGCAACAGTTGATGCAGAAGCGCTTAAAGCTGCTGGCATTGTCAAAGTGATCAAAGACGGCGTTCGTCTTTTGTCAGACGGCGAACTTAAGGGCGCCGTAAACTTTGAGCTTGCAGGCGCGTCTAAATCAGCAGTGGAAGCTGTTGAAAAAGCAGGCGGCAAGGTTACAATCCTCGGCGCTTAATCCGTGAATTAATCAAAGGTCTGAGCTCTTGCGCTGTTTCAGCGATTGAGTTTTCAGGCCTTTTTTTGTACTTAGACTAAGGTTTTTATTTTGGTTTTGGTTGAAAACTACTAGATAGTAGAAACGAAAACCGTCAATTTGGGATTGGGCGTGGTTATCGATAAGCGGTAACAAGGCGTCTTTTAGAGGAAATCCATGCCATCAGCAGCAGAACAACTCGCAGCCAACGTTAATTTTGGTACGTTTTCAAAAGCGACCGAATTGAAGAAACGCATTTGGTTCACGCTTGCAGCGCTCGTGATCTACCGGATTGGTACTTATATCCCGATCCCAGGTATTGATTCGCAGCAACTAGCTATTGCTTTTGAACAAGCCCAAACAGGCATTTTAGGTCTGTTTAACATGTTCTCCGGCGGTGCCGTTGGTCGTCTTGCGATCTTCGCGCTTGGCATTATGCCTTATATCTCGGCCTCCATCATCATGCAGTTGATGACATCTGTCGTTCCAAAGTTTGAGGAACTGAAGAAAGACGGCGAGGCGGGTCGTAAGGTTATCAACCAATATACACGCTACGGTACGGTTCTTTTGGCCATCGTGCAGTCATATGGCATTGCTGTGGGCTTAGAGGCCAGTGGCGGGCTTGTTGAGAACCCTGGCTGGTTCTTCCGTATTACAGCCGTGATTACCCTCACAGGTGGTACAATGTTCTTGATGTGGCTAGGTGAGCAAATCACCGCACGCGGCATCGGTAACGGTATCTCATTGATCATCTTCGCTGGCATCGTTGCTGAGATCCCAGGTATCATCTCACGCTTGTTCCAGTTGGGCCGTGAAGGTGCGATTGCAACACCGCTCTTGCTTGCTTTCATCGTGATCACGCTTGCAACGATTGCTTTGATCGTTTTCGTCGAACGCGCGCAACGTCGTTTGGTTGTGCAATATCCAAAACGTCAAATGGGCAATCGCATGTTCCAAGGCGATAACTCGCACCTGCCGTTGAAGCTCAACACGGCTGGCGTTATCCCGCCGATCTTTGCAACATCATTGCTTTTGCTGCCCATTACAGTGGCAAACTTTACCGCAACCGGTAATGGCCCTGAATGGCTGACAACAGTGACAGCACTGCTTGGCCGTGGTCAGCCGCTTTATCTGCTGTTCTTTGCAGGCCTCATCATCTTCTTCGCATTCTTCTACACAGCGATTGTGTTTAACCCACAAGAGACTGCTGACAATTTGAAGAAGCAGGGTGGTTTCATCCCTGGCATTCGCCCAGGTGAGAAAACCGGCAATTATATCGACCATGTTTTGACACGCATTACAGTGGTTGGTGCGATCTATTTAACGATCGTCTGTTTGATCCCAGAATTCCTATTACCAAATAGTGGTATCGAGGTTGCTTTTGGTGGGACGTCATTGCTTATTATGGTCAGTGTGACCATGGATACTGTTGCGCAAGTGCAGGGGCATTTGATTGCGCAGCAATATGAGGGGCTCGTGAAGAAATCTAAACTTAAGGGTAAGGGGAAACGGAAGTGAAACTGATCTTGTTGGGTCCGCCGGGGGCGGGCAAGGGTACACAGGCCCAACGTATTGTCGATTCACGCAGTGTGGTGCAACTTTCCACCGGTGATATGCTTCGCGCAGCGGTTGCAGCAGGAACGCCTGTTGGCAAAATGGCGAAAGAAATTATGGACCGTGGCGACCTTGTGTCCGACGATATCATTTGCGGCATCATTTCTGATCGTATTGAAGAGCCAGATTGCGCCAACGGTTTCATTCTCGACGGTTTCCCTCGCACAGTGGCGCAAGCTGAATCGCTTGATGAGATGCTTAAAGATAAATCAATGTCATTGGATGCAGTGATTGAGCTGACAGTTGATGATTCGGTTCTTTTATCGCGTATCGAGCAGAGAGCGAAAGATTCCGGCACCGTGCGTGCCGATGACAACGCTGAAACACTAGCAAAGCGCTTAGTTGTCTATCATGAGCAGACAGCTCCAGTTTCAGATTACTATGCGAAAACAGGTTCTTTGCGTCAGATTGACGGGATGCAATCGATTGATGAAGTCTCATCTTCAATCGATGCAATCTTGAACGGCTAATTTTACAAGTTTTCCCATCATTTGCTCGAAAATTGCGCTGGTGATGGGCTTGGGAGACTCATATATTCTTTTTTTTGTCAAGAAGGTATTGACGTAACCCTTTTTTGGTCTTAGACCCGCCTAAATCCGAGCTTGGGTATTGATGTCTACAATTGTGTCTTTTTATTAAGATTAGTTAGCTTCCTTTCCAGTTTGAACAAGAAATAATGCGGCAGCTGCACATGCGGTTTTCGCTCATACAGGAGAATTGCCTTGGCACGTATTGCGGGCGTCAACATTCCAACGAGTAAACGCGTGGTTATTGCCCTGCGTTATATTCACGGAATTGGACCTAAGAAAGCAGAAGAAATCATTGAGAAGACGGGTATTAATCCATCAACTCGTGTGAATGAGCTTTCTGATGCAGAAGTTATTCAAATTCGCGAAACCATCGACCGTGACTACTTGGTTGAAGGTGACTTGCGTCGTGAGACTGCGATGAACATCAAGCGTCTTATGGATCTTGGTTGTTACCGTGGCCTTCGTCATCGTCGTGGTTTGCCTGTTCGCGGTCAGCGTACAAGCACGAACGCACGTACACGCAAAGGTCCAGCGAAAGCAATCGCAGGTAAGAAGAAGTAATTCACACCTAGCAAGGTGTGAATTTGGTTTAGCTGCTGGTACTACGGCGGCGTTTGAAATCTAGGATAAGTAAAATGGCAAAAGAAGCCGGGCGCGTACGTCGCCGTGAACGGAAGAACATCTCATCGGGCGTCGCCCATGTGAACTCAACGTTCAACAATACAATGATCACCATTACAGATGCACAAGGCAACACCATTTCATGGTCGTCTGCTGGCATGATGGGTTTTAAGGGGTCACGTAAGTCGACACCTTACGCTGCACAGGTTGCAGCTGAAGATGCGGGTAAGAAAGCGGCAGACCACGGCATGAAAAGCCTTGAAGTTGAAGTTTGCGGACCAGGTTCTGGTCGTGAATCAGCTTTGCGGGCGCTTCAAGCTGCAGGTTTTGTGATCACGTCAATTCGGGATGTAACACCGATACCGCACAATGGATGTCGTCCGCGCAAGCGTCGCCGCGTCTAACGCATCCAACCAGCCACGCATTGTGACCTGCGTGGTTTACGAGCCGGGGGGTGGGAGCCAAAAGCAATCTCCTCTCAAAGCCACGCAAGGCCACCGTGGTACTCGAGACTAAGGATAAAAAACGTGATTTCAAAAAACTGGCAAGAGCTGATTAAGCCAACCAAACTGAACATCACTGCAGGGAAAGATCCAAACCGCATTGCAACTGTTGTTGCAGAGCCTCTAGAGCGCGGCTTCGGCCTTACGCTTGGAAACGCTCTTCGTCGTGTTTTGCTCTCTTCACTGCAAGGTGCTGCTGTAACGGCTGTACAAATTGATGGTGTGTTGCATGAGTTTTCTTCAATCGCTGGTGTGCGTGAAGACGTAACAGACATCGTATTGAACATTAAAGAAGTCGCTATCCGCATGGAGAGCGAAGGCCCACAACGCATGGTTATCCGCAAGGAAGGCCCTGGTGTTGTTACGGCTGGTGACATCAACGTTGTTGGTGATATCGAAATTCTGAATCCAGACCTCGTGCTTTGCACACTGGATGAGGGCGCTGAAATCCGTATGGAATTCACTGTGAATGTTGGCAAAGGTTATGTTGCCGCAGATCGCAACCGCCCAGAAGATGCGCCAATTGGTTTGATCCCTGTAGACAGCCTTTACTCACCAGTGAAGAAAGTGTCTTACAAGGTTGAGAACACCCGTGAAGGTCAAGTGCTTGATTATGACAAGTTGACCCTCACAATTGAAACAGATGGTTCGTTGACACCAGAAGACGCGCTTGCTTACTCAGCTCGCATTCTTCAGGATCAGCTTTCAATCTTCGTCAACTTCGAAGAGCCAGAAAAAGAAGTGGTTCAAGAGCAAGTGCCAGAACTCGCGTTCAACCCAGCACTTCTCAAGAAAGTGGATGAGTTGGAGCTTTCTGTTCGTTCTGCAAACTGCCTGAAAAACGACAACATCGTTTACATCGGCGATTTGATCCAGAAGACAGAAGCAGAAATGCTTCGCACACCGAACTTCGGTCGTAAGTCACTTAACGAGATTAAAGAAGTACTCGCTCAAATGGGTCTTCACCTCGGTATGGAAGTGGCAAACTGGCCGCCAGAGAACATCGAAGAGCTTGCTAAGCGTTTCGAAGATCATTTTTAATCAAGGGAGACCATTCGCAACTTAAGCGAATACGTCCTTAGGAGAAGTAATATGCGTCACCGCAAAGCAGGCCGTAAGCTGAATCGGACTTCTAGTCACCGTAAAGCAATGTTTGCCAACATGGCGGCAGCTCTTATCAAGCACGAGCAGATCGTAACAACTTTGCCAAAAGCAAAAGAGTTGCGCTCAGTTGCAGATAAACTCATCACACTTGGCAAACGCGGCGATCTACATGCTCGCCGTCAAGCCATCAGCAAAATCCGTGATGTCGACATGGTCAAAAAACTATTCGACGTTTTGGGCCCACGCTACACAGAGCGCAAAGGTGGTTACACCCGCGTGTTGAAAGCTGGTTTCCGTTATGGTGACAATGCACCAATGGCAGTCATCGAACTTGTTGACCGCGATGTGGATGCGAAGGGTCAAGATTCTGGTCCAACAGCTGACGTTGAAGTATCAGAAGAAGCAGCTGCGTAAGCAATCTTCCTTTCATTGCTGAACGAATTTAAACCGTGGTTGGTCTCAACCGCGGTTTTTTGTTTATATCTGCACATTTTACAAACGATAGTGGTTGGGTCTTTGCTAAACGACGATGGACACCTATATGATGAGAACAGTCCTATTTGGGGCTTTTTAAATCCAAAGTTTATCAAGGTTTTGATTGAATGAAGTATCTCAGCTCATTGTTGTTTGTCTTGCTATTTGCGGCCTCTCTTGGAACGCCCTCGATTGCGGAAGAGGGATTGATTGATCGCTTGCGGGGTGGTCTGGAATCTGTGCCAACGTCAAGCGGAGAGCTACGTCTTACCTTCGCTCCAGTTGTGAAGAAAACGGCACCTGCCGTTGTGAACGTTTACGCAAGCCGTATGGTGCAGCAACGCCGTAGCCCCTTTGCTAATGATCCTTTTTTCGAGCGGTTTTTTGGCAATCGTGGTTTTGGTCAAAGCCAGCCACGGGTGAAGAATGATCTTGGTTCTGGTGTGATGGTTGATCCAGCTGGTATCGTGGTGACAAACTTCCACGTTATTCGAAGTGCAATCGACGTAAAGGTTGCCCTGTCAGATGGTCGTGAGTTTGCGGCTGAGGTGATTTTGAAAGACCAAGACACGGACCTTGCCGTACTGCAATTACAAACTGACGGAGAAGCGTTTCCAGCTTTGGAGTTTGCATCGCAATCAAGCGTAGAAGTCGGCGACCTTGTGCTTGCAATTGGTAACCCCTTCGGTGTTGGGCAAACCGTGACGCAGGGCATTGTCTCCGCGCTGGCCCGTTCTCAACAGGCAGGCTCGATTTCAAATTCGAATTTCTTCCTTCAAACAGATGCTGCCATTAATCCGGGAAATTCCGGCGGTGCCTTGGTTGATGTGAATGGCGATATTGTCGGCATCAACACAGCGATTTACTCCCGTTCTGGCGGTTCCATCGGCATTGGGTTTGCGATCCCTTCAGACATGGTGAGAACCGTGGTGAATTCAGCGCTTCAAGGCAGTGCAAAAGTTGAGCGCCCGTGGATTGGTGCGCGGTTCCAAAATGTTGATTCAGACTTAGCCACGACCCTTGAACTAAAACGTCCATCGGGTGTGCTTGTCACCGGTATTTTTGAAAATGGGCCAGCAGATGATGCGGGCCTTGAAATTGGTGATTTGATTGTGGAAGTCAATGACGAAACGTTTCGCGACATAAATGCTTTCAACTACCATCTGGCAACCCAAGGTGTGGGCAAGCAGGTGGATATAACAATTTTGCGCAACGGTACGTCAGATCAATTGAGATTGGAAATCATTGCGCCACCTGAGACCGTTGACCGTGATGATCGAACGCTCGAGGGCCGCAATCCTTTGGCGGGAGCAGTTGTTGCAAATCTCTCTCCAGCACTTGCCGCCGAACTCCGTTTCAAAGACGCTGAAAAAGGTGTCATCGTTATCAATGTCCCACGGCGCTCAATTGCCCGTCGCTATGGTGTGCGCACAGGAGATATCATTGTGCGGATGAATGGTGAGGAAGTAACCTCCACTCAGCAATTGGAAGAACTCATACAAGGACGCCGAGCCAATTGGCGGTTTGCTGTAAGCCGTAAGGGGCAATTGCTCGAAACAAACGATATTCCAGGGTGAAATGGCTGACCTGTTCGCCACCAGTGACCTAGCAAAAGACGCGCCTCGGCCCTTAGCAGACCGTTTGCGGCCGCAATTGCTCAATGAGGTGATCGGGCAGGACCATTTGGTGGGAAGCGACGGCGTTCTTTCCAGAATGCTTAAAACGCGTTCTCTGGGATCGCTCATCTTCTGGGGACCACCTGGAACGGGTAAGACGACGACCGCCCGATTGCTTGCCAATGAGACCGATCTTGCCTTTGAACAAATCTCGGCAATTTTTTCAGGTGTGGCCGATCTCAAGAAAATGTTCGAGGTCGCCCGCGCGCGCCGCATGAGCGGGAAGGGTACTTTGTTGTTTGTGGATGAGATCCACCGCTTCAATCGTGCTCAACAAGATAGCTTCTTGCCCGTTATGGAAGATGGCACCGTGGTGCTGGTTGGCGCTACAACAGAGAACCCGTCTTTTGAGCTTAATGCCGCGCTGTTGTCCCGTGCGCAGGTTCTGACCTTTAAATCACTGGATGAAGAGGCTATTAGCGGCCTTTTAGAGCGCGCTGAGGCGCTTGAAGACAAAAAACTGCCATTGGATGTCTCAGCCCGCGCTTCCCTTGTACGGATGGCTGACGGGGATGGTCGCGCCTCGCTTATGCTGGCTGAAGAAGTTTGGCGGGCAGTGGGTGACGATGAGGTGCTTGATGCTGACAGTCTGCAAAACCTCCTCCAGCGCCGCGCCCCCGTTTATGACAAGGGGCAAGACGGTCATTACAACTTAATCTCAGCACTTCATAAGTCGGTGCGTGGTTCTGACCCTGATGCAGCGCTTTATTATTTGGCGCGGATGTTTGTGGCAGGCGAAGACCCGCTCTTTCTAGGTCGCCGTTTGGTGCGCATGGCCAGTGAAGATATTGGTCTTGCTGACCCGCAAGCGCTGGTTGTCGCCAATGCTGCCAAAGACGCCTATGATTATCTTGGCTCACCGGAAGGTGAGTTGGCCCTAGCTGAAGCCTGCGTTTATCTCGCGACCGCGCCAAAATCGAACGCCGTTTATGTGGCTTATAAAGCCGCGATGCGCTCTGCCAAAGAAAATGGCTCATTGCTGCCGCCAAAGCATATTTTGAACGCGCCGACAAAGCTGATGAAAGAAGAAGGCTACGGCACGGATTATCATTATGACCACAATGCACCGCAGGCTTTTTCTGGTCAGAATTATTTCCCTGAAAAAATGGGGCGTGAAACTTATTATGAACCTGTTGAACGTGGCTTTGAACGCGACATAAAAAAACGGATTGAATATTGGAACGGTTTGCGGGCTGAGCGGGGAGAAAGCTAATCATGGCACATTTGCTTTACGTGGCACTAGGCGGGGCCATTGGCGCGAGCCTTCGTCATCTTTCAGGCCTAGCAGCATTGCGGTTTTTTGGCGCAGGCTTTCCCTATGGCACCTTTTTCGTCAATGTCCTCGGCTCATTCCTCATGGGCGTGTTGATCGCGTGGCTGACGCGCAAGGGGGCAAGTGTTGGCCCTGAATGGCGACTTTTGCTTGTAACCGGCGTTTTAGGCGGCTTCACCACGTTCTCCGCATTTTCCCTTGATGCTGTGCTTTTATGGGAACGAGGGGAGAGCGGGGCAGCAATTGGCTATGTTATCGGCTCTGTAGCGCTTTCTCTACTTGCGCTGATAGTCGGTCTCATGCTTGTAAGGGCCTCAAGTTAAAACCACAGGCAAAAAACAACATGGCCGCTGTCGCCCAAAAAACTGTTACTGCTGATGAAGCAGGCATGCGCCTTGATCGTTGGTTCAAGACCCATTATCCAGGCATCGCTTTCGGGCAGCTGCAAAAGCTGATGCGTTCGGGGCAAGTTCGTGTCGATGGCGCGCGGGTGAAATCCTCAACACGACTGGCTGCAGGCCAAACGGTGCGCATTCCGCCCGTGAATGATGACGCCTCTGCAAAGCCTGTAACACCGAACACCATGCGCGATCGACATGATGCCGATGTGATTGCAGAAAACACGCTTTTTGAGGATGAAAAAGTGCTGGTAATCAACAAACCAGCGGGCCTCGCGGTTCAAGGTGGCTCAGGGCTTAATCGTCATGTGGACGGTATGTTGGAATCCTACCGCGACCGGAAGGGTCAAAAGCCTCGCCTTGTGCACCGTTTGGATAGAGATACCTCTGGCGTTCTGGTTATTGCCAAAACAAGGCTTGCTGCAAGCTTCCTTACCAAAGCATTCAGAGACCGCACCACCAAGAAAGTCTATTGGGCCATGGTGCGCGGTGTGCCGCGTCCACCACAGGGCCGCCTTGCGACTTGGCTGATGAAGGGCGAAGACGAGCATGGCGACCAGAAGATGGAAGTGCTGCGCGATAAAGCCAAGGGGGCAGACCACGCCGTCACGCTTTATTCAGCGCTTGAATGGGTCGGTCAGAAAGTCGCATGGGTGAGCCTTCGCCCTGTGACAGGCCGTATGCACCAATTGCGCGTTCACATGGATCACCTCGGTCATCCCATCATTGGCGACAAGAAGTATTTCTCCGTTGATAATTGGGAATTGCCAGGTGGCATTCAAAACAAGCTTCACCTTCACGCCCGCCGCATCATTATCCCGCATCCAGATGGTGGAGAGATTGATGTTTCAGCCCCTTTGCCGCCGCATATGGTGCAAAGCTGGAATCTGTTTGGTTTCGATACATCCACCTATGACGCCATTCAGGCAGAAACTGTCGATAGTGATGAGGACATTGAGTAATGTCTGACTTGCATCTCGTCATCTTTGACTGTGATGGAACGCTTGTGGATGGGCAGCATCTGGTTATTGCTTCCATGAAGGAGGCATTCCTACGTCATGGCTTAGAGGCGCCAGATGATCGTGCAACACGTCGGGTTATCGGCCTGTCGCTAAAAATCGCCGTCTCCATTGTGCTTGGTCCTGAGCAAGAACATTTGGCTGATGAAGTGACGGAAACTTTCAAAGTTGCCTTTCATGAATTCAGGCTCGCTAACACAATCGGCGAACCTTTTTATGAAGGGGCGCGAGAGCTGGTTGCAAAACTATCAAAGCGTGATGATGTGCTGCTTGCGATTGCCACAGGCAAAAGCCTCAAGGGTGTCGATATTATGCTGGAACGTGAGGGCTGGCATAACACATTTGTGTCGCTACAAACCGCTGACAGCGCGCCTTCCAAACCAAATCCGGGTATGATTTTGAATGCGATGGCAGATAGTGGCGTCAGCCCTGAAAACACGGTGATGGTGGGTGACACCACCTTTGATATGGAAATGGCCCGTGCCGCTAACACACAGGCGTTTGGCGTGGCGTGGGGCTATCACGATGTCGATTTACTCGCTCAATCTGGAGCACATATGATTTTGGATGATTATGCAGCGCTTGAGACGGCGCTAAATAGTCGTTTCACTGGTGAACTATTGGGGGCCTAATGAGCAGTCCGTTTGATATTTTTGGTCTTGGTGC
>CAZKKW010000004.1:0-5689 GCA_964553335.1 uncultured Hyphomicrobiales bacterium
CTGTTTCCTTGGTTGGTGTCGCTTTATCCAATTTGGACCCGCAATGTAAATCCAGATAGTTTCCGTCTTGCGACACGGCTTGCCTTGACCGAGTTGATGATGTCTGGCGCTACATGCGCCTCAGATCATCATTATCTTTATCCCGCTGGCATTGAAGATGCGATGGATATTCAAGCTGAAGAAGCAGCTAAGCTCGGCATTCGCATGACTCTCACGCGTGGTTCAATGAACTTGGGCGAGAAGGATGGTGGTTTGCCGCCTGACGGTGCTGTTCAAGATACAGATACAATTTTGGCCGATAGTGAGCGGGTGCTGCAAAAGTACCATGATCGTTCTGAAGGCGCGATGTTGCAGGTGGCCCTTGCCCCTTGTTCTCCCTTCACCAATACGAAGGACTTGATGGTTGAAAGCATGAACTTGGCGCACAAATATGATTGTTGCTGTCATACTCATCTGGGCGAAACCTATGATGAAGACGCTTTTTGCCTTGAAAAATATGGCCACCGTCCAGTTGATTATTTGGAAGATGTGGGTTGGATGAACGAGCGGGTTTGGTTGGCTCATGGTATTCATTTCAACGATGATGAAATTAAGCGGCTTGGCAAAGCAAAAGTTGGCGTTTGTCATTGCCCAAGTTCCAACATGACACTTGCCTCTGGCCAGTGCCGGACCCAAGAAATGGAAAAAGCAGGCGTACGCGTCGGGCTTGGTGTGGACGGTTCAGCGTCCAATGACAATTCCAATTTAATGGAAAGCTTGCGTCATGCTTTGATGATTAATCGCCTAACATATGACGCTGAAAGCGTCACACATTTGGATGCATATCGCTGGGCGACAGAAGGCTCGGCTGCTTGTTTGAACCGCACGGATATTGGTAAAATCGCGGTTGGTAAACAAGCAGATTTGGCGTTTTATACGCTTGACGAGTTGCGCTTTTCTGGCGCTCATGATCCGCTTGCTGCCTTGGTTTTATGCGGTGCTCATTCAGCAGACCGTGTTATGATTGCTGGTAAATGGACCGTGGAAGATGGCGCGCCGATTGGTGTTGATGTTGCGCGTTTGCGTGCAGAACACGGCGAGGCTGCCAAGCAATTTATCGATACCTTGTAGCCAGAAGCTTATAGCCGTTGCTGTCATCAAACCGGTTCCAAGTTTTGGAACCGACAACCCCGTCAGCATCAATCTGCTGCCCTAGTTGATAGATTTTGACGGCGAGTTCTGTTGCAGGCCCAAACTCACCGTCTGGTTCAAGCGGAATGTACTCGCGCTTCAAGCGTTCTTGAAGTTGGCGAACGCTCTCTCCATTGTCGCCGCGTTTTAAAATTTTATCCATTGTTTCTACTCCCCTACTTTAACGTGGATATAGTTTATTTTGCCGCATTGGTGGCAAGCGGTTGCAAATTTGTATTTATCCCCGCTTCTGCTAGAGCTTGGTTTGCGTTAGGCTTTACGAAAAGGTGCTTTATGTCTTTACCCAAGCGAAGATGGCAGGATATGACGAGCGTTGATTTTGCAACCTCGGATGTATCCAATTGGATTGCCGTTTTGCCTGTGGCAGCGATTGAGCAACACGGGCCGCATTTACCACTTGGCACCGATGCAATGATTGGCGAGGGGCTGATTGATGCGGCTCTTAAGGTGATGCCCAATGAGCTGCGGGTTACAGTTTTGCCCATGCAATCGATTGGCAAATCGAATGAACATATTTCATCACGCGGCACGCTGACTTTTGATTGGCAAACGGCCATCAAAGCGTGGATTGAAATTGGCGAGAGCGTGCATCGTGCGGGCATTCAAAAGATGATCATTATCAATTCCCACGGTGGCAATGCCGCGCTGATTGATATTGTTGCGGTTGAATTGCGTGTGCGTTTTGACATGCTGGTGGTGGCGACAAGTTGGACGAAGTTTGGTGAGCCTGACGGATTGTTCTCAGACCATGAAAAAACGTACGGCATACATGGTGGCGATATTGAAACCTCGCTTATGCTTTCTTTGCGCCCTGATCTTGTTGATATGGATAAAGCGAAAGATTTCCGTTCAACGCAGCTTGATTTTCTAAGTGAGTTTACCCACTTGCGAGCACATGGCCCTGTTTCCTTCGGCTGGAAAGCGCAAGACTTGAATGTTGAAGGGACGGTCGGCGATGCGTCGATTGCGACCTCTAAAAAAGGCAGCGAGTTGATTGCTCATCAAGCAGCAGGTTTTGTCGCCCTGTGCGATGATGTTAATCGGTTCAATACGTCCCGACTTTGGAAGGGCTAGGGTTTGGGCCCTAACGGAGTTTTAAGATGAAAGATCACGTCAATGCCTTCATGGATCATCCAGAGGTTCCTGTTTCAAATGCTGAAAGTGGTCCGCTTGCTGGGCTGACGCTCGCGGTCAAAGATATTTATGATGTGGCTGGATATAAAACGGGGTGCGGTTCTCCGGTCAAAATGGCTGAAGCAGAACCCGCTACAAAAACAGCCCCTTCGGTTCAAAAACTGTTGGATGCAGGCGCTCGCTTTGTTGGTAAAACCACCACGGAAGAACTGGCCTTCAGTCTCAATGGTGACAATGTGCATTATCCGCAGCCGATAAATTCAGCCGCCCCTGACCGTTTAACGGGTGGTTCGTCAAGCGGTTCTATTGCAGCCGTCGCTGGCGGTTTGGTTGATATTGCGACAGGGTCAGATACGGGCGGGTCGGTGCGTGCGCCTGCCAGCTATTGCGGGCTGATTGGCCTTCGCGCCACCCACGGCCGTTTGTCGCTTGAAAACACCATGCCGCTTGCTGAGAGCTTCGATACCTTTGGATGGTTCACACCCAATGCAGAACTCTATCAACGTGTGAGCGATGTGATGCTGGATGGTGATGAGCCAGCCTTCAAACCCAAACGGGTGCTTGTTGCAGAAGATTGCCTGACCCTTTTGATGGGTATTGATGAAGCCCGCGCGCTTGATGGGGCGATCAATCATGTCACCGAATTTGCCAACACAGATGATGTGTCGTTGGCGGATGGTGATATGGAGAGCTGGTATTGGACCTTCCGCAGATGCCAAGCCTATGAAGCATGGCAAGCGCATGGTGATTGGATAACAGCACGAAACCCTAACCTTGGCCCGGGTGTGCGTGAACGTTTTGACTATTCATCAAAAATCACGAGGCAAGAATATGATCAAGGAACGGCAGAGCGAGCGGCAATCACACGACATGTGGAAGAGCTGCTGGGCGATGACGGTGTGTTGGTTTTACCAACTGTGCCAAGTGTTGCGCCTTTGAAGAAGATTGATTTTTCAACACTGGATAGTTTTAGAAATCGCGCTTTGATGTTGCTTTGTGCATCTGGCCTTACAGGTTTGCCACAAATAACATTGCCAATGGCAACTTTGCATGATGCACCGATGGGGCTAAGTTTGATTGGGCCTCGTGGGACCGACAGGCAGCTTACCCAAATTGGACTTGAGATGCTCACGTCTTTTAAAGGCTAGTTGATGGATACTTTAACCCGAATGCGGACGTTTTTGCAGGTGGCGGATGCTGGCGGATTTACGGCGGCGGCGAAGGCTGCGGGACGATCTAAAGCGCTTGTTTCAAAATATGTCAGCGAGCTTGAAGATGAGCTTGGCGTGCGCTTATTAAACCGCACGACACGGCAAATATCGTTGACGGAAGCGGGTGAACATTATTATCGCGATTCACAAGATATTCTGAGCCGCCTTGATGACTTAATGGTGCAGGTGCAAGACACCAATGCTGCCCCACGTGGAAGGCTAAAGGTGAGCCTGCCGCGCACCATGGGCGATGGTTCTGTGGGCAATGCGTTGGTTGAATTTGCAAAGGCTTATCCTGACGTGGAATTATCTGTGTCGTTGGATGACCGATTTGTGAACTTGGTCGAAGATGGGTTTGATGTGGCAATTCGCGTTGCCAATTTGGAAGATTCAAGCCTTATTGCGCGCAAGATTGGCACCTTTCAAGTGATCACTTGTGCTGCCCCAGATATCTTGGCAAAGCACGGAAAACCGATTGTTCCTCAAGACCTTAGCGATAAACCCTGTATTATTGATTTTAATATGAGGCCGCGCAATGCATGGTCGTTTTTGGATGGTGGTGAGAAAATCAATGTGCCGGTTAAAAGCCGTATAGAGATTAATTCACCCAATGCTGTGCGTGCTGCTGCACTTGCTGGTCTTGGTTTTGCCCGAATTCCGCGTATATTCATCAACAATGATTTGGAAAAGGGACGTCTTGTTGAGGTTTTAGAAGGGTTTGTGGAAGAAGATAGGACCGTGCATGTGGTCTACCCACATCGCCGTCACCTGCCAAATAAGACACGCGTGTTCGTTGATTTCATCGCGGACTGGTTCGCGCATAATGAGGTAAAGCTGGGATGCTGAATTTGTTTCGTTCATTCATGTTGTTGGCGTTAATCGCAGCCGGTATCCAAACCGCTGCAGCCCACCCGCATGTTTGGATTACAGCCAAAGCAGACTTGATTTTTGACGAGCATAACAATTTTACCGCCATTCGTCACAAATGGGAATTTGACGAGGGCTTTGCTGCTTTTGCAACCCAAGGGTTGGATGTGAACGGTGATGGTAAATATTCCCGCGAAGAGCTTGCCGAGCTTGCGCAGGTCAATGTCGAATCTGTTGCTGACTTTGAATATTTCACCTTTGTCCAAATGGGCGCGGCAGACCCAAAATATGGCACGCCGAAAGATTATTGGCTGGAATATGAAGAAGGTGTGCTGACCTTGTTTTATACTTTGCCAATGGCTGAGCCTGTAAAGCCCGACCCTAAAACTGGTTTTAAAGACCTCACCATTGAAGTGTTTGATGCAACATTTTTTGTGGCCGTGGAATTTGAAAAAGAAAAAGCGATCGCACTTTATGGTCCCAATGGAGAAGCATCAAGCTGCACATCGGATTTGACGCGACCCTTAGAAATTGACCCCATAAAAAGCCAACTTTTGTCAGAGATTGGTCCAGCTGAATCGATACCAGAAGATTTTGATCTGCAAGAAGGCGAACTTTCCAATACAATCAGAGTGACTTGTCCAACCTCATGATATCCAATCGTTTTATTTATAACCTGACGCTTGTTTGCCTGACGCTGTTTTTGTTTTTCAGCCTCAATGAAGGCGGCGTTGCGCAACAAAAATCACCCTTTGGGGTAACGGCACCACAAGCACCTGTACCCGTGGGCGGCGGGTTTCTTCGCGAAAATTTGAGCTGGATCTACGAGCAGCAAGCTGCTTTTTACAAAAGGCTGACAGGTATTGTTAAGGAAGCCAAAGAAGACGGTAGTGCGGTTTGGTTGCTGATGGGCTTCAGTTTTTTATACGGCATATTCCACGCAGCCGGTCCCGGTCACGGCAAGGTGGTGATTTCTTCTTATGTGCTGGCGAACGAGCAAAGCGCTAAGCGTGGAATGGTTATCTCTTTTCTTGCCGCTTTTATGCAGGGCGTTGTGGCGGTCGCGCTTATTGGGGCTGCGGTATTTGTCTTTAATCTCACCAGTTTTGCCGTCACCGAGGCAACCCATTGGTTTGAGCGCGCAAGTTATGCCCTCATCGCACTGCTCGGTGTTTATTTGTTGTGGCAAAAAGGGGTGCAGCCGTATTTGAAGTCGAAAACGGTACTGGTTACCAATGTTGGGCCGATTGTTCATGAAGCTGATTGTCATCATCATGAAGCGCATG
>CAZKKW010000004.1:5789-8589 GCA_964553335.1 uncultured Hyphomicrobiales bacterium
ACCATGACCACGGCCACCATCATCACGACCACGACCATGAATGTAGCTGTGGCGGTCATGCGGTTGATCCAAGTACCATGCAAGATCCATTATCCTTGCGTTCTGCTTGGGCAGCCATTGTGTCTGTTGGCTTGCGACCTTGTTCTGGTGCTTTGATTGTGTTGGTGTTTGCCTCTGCCCAAGGTTTATTCTTGGTCGGTGTCGCATCTACCTTTGCGATGGCGCTTGGAACAGCGATTACGGTGACAACTTTGGCAACGATAGCTCTGTGGGCCAAAGGACTTGCCACGCGTTATCTCACGATCAGTGGTTCATCTGGATGGATGTTTAAATCTGTCGAATTACTCGGTGCAAGCTTAGTGTTCTTGCTTGGGGTTACGCTTTTAGCGGCCTCTTTTCAGGGTTAATTCCAAGCGTTTTGCTTTCTTTCAAATAAAGTTGTCTAACAATACTGCGTGGCGCGTTGAGAAATAAGCATTCTTGGGCGTGGAAGCACTAGCGGTTGTTTAGAATAGCTCTATATTGCGCTTAAATAACCACCTAGCAAAGTTTCAGCTCATGACCACTAACGCATCTAAACCGCGCTCTTCAAATCATGCTCTTCCAGCCGACCACCCAGCAGTAAAGTTCGGTAGGACGGGTGTGTTGCTCGTTAATCTTGGAACACCGGATGCAACAGACTATTGGTCTATGCGTCGTTATCTCAAAGAATTTCTATCAGACCGCCGTGTTATTGAAGTGCCGCGCCTTATTTGGTGGCCTTTGTTGAACGGTATCATTTTGACAACGCGGCCTAAGAAATCTGGCGCTGCTTATGATGAGATTTGGAACAAAGAACTGGACGAATCTCCGCTTCGCACCATCACCCGCTCACAGTTTGAAAACTTGAAAGAGCGCATGGGGGTTGAACATCCGCATTTGGTTTTTGATTGGGCCATGCGCTACGGCAATCCGTCGATCCATTCCCGTCTTGATTATCTGAAAGAGCAGGGATGTGACCGCATTGTAGTAGTGCCGCTTTATCCGCAATATGCCGCCGCAACCACGGCGACAGTGAACGACAAAGTGTTCGAGTATTTGATGAAGCAACGCTGGCAACCGGCGGTAAGGACAGCGGCCCCTTATGGTGATGATCCGACTTATATCAAAGCTGTTTGCGAAAGCTTGAAAGAAGGCATCGCCAAGCTCGATTTTGAACCCGATTTGGTTTTAGCGTCCTTCCACGGCGTTCCTTTGTCCTATCTTCAAAAGGGTGATCCTTATCATTGCCAATGCCACAAAACGGCGCGGTTGATGCGTGAATATTTGGGCTGGGGCGCGGATGGTGAGAAGCTCAAAATCACCTTCCAATCCCGATTTGGTAAGGAAGAATGGTTGCAGCCTTATACCGATGAAACGGTGAAGCAGCTTGCAAGGGACGGCGTTAAGAAGCTCGCCATTATTGCACCGGGGTTTTCGGCTGATTGTGTTGAAACGTTGGAAGAACTTTCAGGCGAAGCAGGTGAATTTTTCGAAGAAAATGGCGGCGAGCAATTTGCTGTCATCCCTTGCCTCAACGATAGCGACTACGGCATGGATGTGATTGAAAACCTTGTGCGGCGCGAGTTGGCTGGCTGGATCTAGTCACATCTGTCAAGAAAACTTAATCGAAGTTGAATAAGGCGCCTTGAGCGCCTTTTTTGTGGAGCGATACACTGAAGCTGCCGAAAGCATCAGAAATGATGGCTTTATCCCTTATCATGTCGCTATACGAATCATTTTATGTATTTTTCGATACCGCGAAATATAAGTGATGGTATTGTAAAATAAAAATTCGTGATTACATGTATAATATCATCTAAAAGGGGATTTTTATGTTTTCAAATTTTCAGCCATTTGACGTTGTCTTGGTATTTTTCGCTTTTTTACTTCTTGTTGTTGTTTTATCCGCTGTTAAAACTGTCCCGCAAGGCATGAATTACACGATTGAGCGGTTTGGGCGCTATACAAGGACTTTGAGGCCAGGGTTAAGTATTATATTGCCCTTCATTGATCGCGTGGGTGACAAGCTCAACATGATGGAGCAGGTGCTGGATGTGCCGAGCCAAGAGGTGATCACCCGCGATAATGCGACGGTTGAAGCCAATGGTGTTACGTTTTACCAAATTCAAAATGCGGCGGCTGCGACCTATGAAGTGAACAATCTAGAGCTTGCCATTTTGAACCTCACCATGACGAACCTTCGTACCGTGATGGGCTCTATGGATTTGGATGAGCTTTTGTCTAATCGTGACGAGATCAACGCGCGGCTTTTGACCGTCGTGGACACGGCGGCTCAGCCTTGGGGTGTTAAGATCACCCGTATTGAAATTAAAGATATCAATCCGCCGCGTGACCTCGTGGAAGCCATGGGTCGCCAGATGAAAGCAGAGCGTGAAAAACGTGCGTCTATTCTTGAAGCGGAAGGTTTGCGTCAATCTGAAATTTTAAAAGCTGAAGGCGAAAAGCAAGGCCTGATCCTCGCTGCTGAAGGCCGTAAAGAAGCCGCCTTCCGTGACTCTGAAGCGCGTGAACGCGAAGCGCAAGCTGAAGCGGCGGCGACAGAGGTTGTTTCTAAAGCGATTGCTCAGGGTGACGTTCAAGCGATCAACTATTTCGTTGCCAACAAATATGTCGGTGCTATCGAACAATTAGCGACAGCGAAGAACCAGAAGGTTTTGATGTTGCCAATCGAAGCAACGTCATTGCTCGGTTCACTCTCAGGGATTGGCGAAATTGCTAAAGCGACCTTTGGTGATGATGGCGGCAGTCCAACGCGCGG
>CAZKKW010000004.1:8689-14741 GCA_964553335.1 uncultured Hyphomicrobiales bacterium
ACGCGCGGTGCCTCCCGTCCTACAGTGCCACCAACAGGCCGTAGCTAGGAGGTATGCATGTTTGAAAAACTAATCGTTGAACTTGGTCCCTGGTCTTGGTGGGTTGTTGGCTTTATCCTTTTAGGCCTTGAAATCGTCGTGCCCGGTGTTTTCTTTCTATGGCTTGGTATCGCGGCTGTTATTACAGGCACCATCGCGCTTATTGCGCCTTTGAGCTGGGCCATTCAGTTTGCTATCTTCGCAGGCCTCTCGCTCATTTTGGCGATTGCAGGACGCAGGTTTTATGCAGGCAACTCGAAGCGGGAAGACAACGCAGACCTCAATGAGCGTGGTCGTCAGTTTATCGGACAGACATTTGTTCTGGTCGATGATATGGTCGGCGGGCAGGGGCGCGTTAAAATTGGCGACACCTACTGGATTGTCATAGGCGCTGAAAACCAAACTGCGGGCAGTGAAGTCACCATTGTTGGCGTTGATAGTTCAGTCCTGAAAATCTAATAGGTAAAACTCCGACGCGGCTTTTTTGGACCCAAAGGCAAATTTAGATTACCCAGAATGGACCTAGAGCTTGTGGCCTGGTGATACGGGTGGTTCTTCGTGCATCAACAAAATTTCGATGCGTCGGTTAGCAGCCAAAAACGGATCGTTCGGGAAAAGAGGCTCGGCGTCACCCTTGCCAACCACAGAGAAGATGCGATCACGACCAAGGCCAGAAGCCATGAGGATTGCGCGGGTTGCATTGGCACGGTCGGCGGACAATTCCCATCCGGTGTAGGTTGGGTCTGTTGTGATACTGCCAGCCGTTGTGTGACCTGTAATCTTCAAACGGTTTGGCATACGGCGTAGAACTGGAGCCGCTGCTTCCATAAGACGTCGTGTTGTTTCAAACGGACGTTTTGATCCTTCAGGGAACATGGAGCGTCCATCTTGGTCCACGAATGAAATGTTGAGACCTTCTGGTGTTTCTTCAATGATGACACTTTTTGAAAGTTCCGCAATTTCGGGCAGGTCTTGCCAAGCTTGACGTAGCGATGCAGCAGCCGACGCAAATTGGCGCGGTCTTGAAATGTCAGCTTTTTCAAACTCATGGGTATTGGCTTCTGGCCCTTGTTTGCGTGAATCGTCATTTTTAACAGGATCATAGTCCGCATCACGGTCTGTATCCAAGATCGCAATCTGCTTGAGCCACTCGCGGGTTGGATTGCCTTCCAACTCAAGAATACCGTTTACTTTTTTAACTTCAACAACACCAAAGGCTTCTTTCAAAGAACCGGCTACAACCTGTAGTTTTTCTTTGTCTTGAATTGAAAACGACACAATAAGAACGAAGAAACAAACCAAGAGGGACATCAAGTCCGCAAAGGTCACCATCCATGCTGGTGCGCCTGCTTCGGGTTCTGGACATTTACATTTTTCAGCCATTGGTCAATCTCCTGAGAAGGAAACGATCGCTTAAGCGACCGCCTCTTCCATAAATGGCGCACGTTGTTTTTCTGGCAGATATGCAATGAGCATTTCTTTCATGACTGCCGGGCTCTTATTGGCACGAAGCTGAAGGATGCCATCAATGATGAGTGTTTGCTTCATTGAGTCGACGGCAAATTTTGCGGCCATTTTATCCGACATAGGTAGACAGATCAGGTTTGAGATCACCGCGCCATACATTGTCGTCAAAAGCGCAATCGCCATTGAGGGACCAATCGTTGCTGGATCATCCATCGTCGCCAACATCTGCACCAGACCGACCAGTGTACCGATCATACCGAAAGCAGGGGCTGCATCACCAAGCGCTTTAAAAACACGCTGACCTTCTTCAAGGCGGTTAAGGCCAAGGTCACGTTCGCGTTCAAGGTTCTCTTTGATGAATTCAGCATCATAACCATCGGCAACAAACTGTGTGCCTTTGGCGAGCAACTCATCATTGATTTCGACATTTTCCAGTCCGAGCGGACCTTCTTTGCGCATCAATTCTGACATCTCTGTCAATTTTTCGATGATTTCCGCTGGCGGTGTCGATTTATGAGTGAAGGCGATTTTTCCGCCGAGCGCGAAAGCGCCTATGATGCCTGAAAGCGGGAAACGGATCAGCGTTGCCGCCATGCCGCCACCAAACACGATGAGCACAGAAGGCACATCAATAAAGGTTCCAAGCTCGCCACCAACCATAATCGCGGCGACAATAATGCCAAAACCAGCTAAAATTCCTATCAGAGTTGCTAAATCCATATCCCACCACCGGACGCTAAAATTACACTATGGCCCTCTTTGGAGCCTTTCCCCATTGCTCATAAGCATACGGGAGGAAGCGTAAGATATCGCTAAACTAAGCCTAAAATTTTAGACTATTGCAGCAAGGTTTTGATAACCATGTTGTGAGGGTATTTTCCTAGTTATTTCAATATGTTATGAGAAATTACGCAACGCCAATGCGCAACAGGTCATGAATGTGAACGATGCCCTTGGGTTTTTCGTCTTCAATAACAAACAGGGCGTTGATACCACCAAAGCCTGAATTATTCATGGTTTCAAGGGCCGTAACGGCTAGTTTTTCAGCGGTGGTGGTGATGGGATTTTGGGTCATCACATCGCCCGTGGTTTTGGCAAGCAAGTCGGAACCCATATGGCGGCGCAAATCTCCGTCGGTGATCACACCTGCAAGTTTTCCATTGGCATTGGTGATGCCGAGGCAGCCAAAGCCTTTTTCACTCATGGTGATGATCGCTTCCGACATGCTGACAGCGTCGTTTGCCAGTGGCATCGCATCGTCTGTATGCATAATGTCGCCAACCGTTTTAAGGCGTGCGCCAAGCTGTCCGCCTGGATGAAACGTGCCGTAATCGGTTGATGAAAACCCGCGTGCTTCCAAAAGCGAGATTGCTAAAGCATCGCCAATGGCAAGTTGCATTGTTGTCGATGTGGTTGGTGCAAGGTTGTGTGGGCAGGCCTCTGTCGCTTTTGGCATCGTGAGACAAATGTCTGCTTGTTCACCCAATGGGCTTGTTTCTTTTGACGTGATTGCAATCAACGGAATAGCAAACCGGGCTTTATAGTTGAGGATTGAATGGAGTTCTGTTGACCCGCCGGACCAAGAAAGCGCGATGATTGTGTCTTGGTTGGTGATCATCCCCAGATCGCCGTGGCCTGCTTCTGCCGCATGGAGAAAGAACGCGGGCGTTCCTGTGGATGCGAGCGTTGCCGCGATTTTGGCACCCACATGGCCGCTTTTACCAACGCCGGTCACAATGACACGGCCTTTAGAATTTAAAATCGTCTCAACGGCTTTGCTAAAGGGTTTGCTCAGGCCATTTTCGAGCGCGTTTATGAGCTCTAAAATACCGGATTTTTCGCTCAAAAGCGTTTTGATCGCTGAGGCGGTTATTGTGTCTTGGGTAGTATTTGTCATGAGGTGAGCTTCTAGCATGCAACGGTCCCAGAAAAATAGAGTAAAAATCCTTTATTTCACAAGGCTAAAACAACATATCGCAACCATTTGTTTACTATAAGAATTTACTTTCCATTCAGACCTATTTTTAGCGGGTACTGATGAAAGCTTTCAAAACCATCTGGCGACACCAGCCGATGAGACTAAAATTTGCGCAAACAATTGTTTGGCGCATACGGCTTCTTTGTGCTTCGACGGCGCTTTTGAGTGGTGCCTTTGTGAACCATGCAGCTTATTCTCAGTCTACGACATTTGATGGTTTAAATCCCGCGCTTCTTGGGACACAAGGCACAATTGGCACGGCACCAAGTTCTGTAAATAGTTCCCTGAACGGTCTTGGCCAAAATCAAAACCCCATCATTCCCCAAGCCCAAACAGATAATTCGCGCATCCCAGGTTTTGGTCTTAATCAAGACCGAGAAGCCAATGAGGCAGCAAGCCAACAAGCTCAGGCCGGTGGACAATCACAAGCCGGACAGGTAGGGGCAAATACCCCTCTTCCAGCAACAGGGGCAGCAACCGCTGCCCAAGGAGCTGTTGGTCCTGTGGCGCCACAAGGTATTGATCAGGCAATTGTTGGTTCAGTGGTGACACAACAAGGCGGTGGGATCACGGCAGATCAAACACCCTTTGATCCGCTTGGTATTCGCGCTGGTCGCTTTATTTTGCGCCCCTCTCTTGAATCAACGGTTGGGTATACAAGTAATAGTATCCAAGATACTGGTGGTACCGGTTCTACATTTGTTAGCAGTCTGGCAGCCCTCGCGGTCGAAACGGATTTGGCACGTCATGCAGCGGGCCTGCAAATCGATGCAAACGTAGTTCGCTTTAACAGCGGCGAAGATACACTTGATTTGGATTTTAATATCACCGGTAATGTGCGCTACGATATCAGCAATGATACCTCGGTTACAGGCTTGCTGGCGATTAATATTGGCGAAGATGATTTGACTGGCGTTGCTGATGATCCTTTGGAAGGCACAGTGACCGGCACGATCCAGTTAGACCATCAATTGCGCCAAATTGATACCAGAACGCAACTTCGCGGTAGCCGCAACATCAATGGGGATTTTACTGACGGTGCTGGAGCTACGATCAGTCAGGAAGACCAAAACTCTTATTTGGTTGGGTTGAATTTTCGAGGAACCCTGAGACAGGGCGGTGCTTTCTCGCCATTTGTTGAGGGCGATGCTTCCCTTGAATTTTTTGATGAAGGGCCCGGCGGTGTTGGGCCTGCACCGACCGTTACCGGTTTACGCGGTGTTGTTGGTGTGGAAATTGAACGAGGCGAAAAACTTACCGGTGAAGTGTCTATTGGGTATGGGCAAAATTCCATTGATATAGCAGGCATCGATGATTTTGGTGGCATTTTTGCTGAAGCAAATCTCGTTTGGTCGCCGCAACGCCTGACCACTGTTACTTTTAATGGGACAACCACATTTGACGTGTTTCCGAGCGTCGTAACGCCTGGTGATACGACCTATAACTTCACCGTCTTGGGTGCGCGCCAAATTAAAGAGAACTTAGAGGCAACAGCCGGCGCTGGGGTTTTATTGCAGGTTGATGGTGGTGGTGGTGGGACCGATGTTACTTATTTAGCCAATGCTGGCATCGCTTATTCCTTCAACCGAAATGTCGCAATGACGTTGGATTACAATTTTGCTCGCGAGTTTTCATCCGGTGGTTTCGGCGATTTTACCTCCAATAGCGTTGCCCTTGGCTTGCGCTTAGAACGGTAGGCCGCCCACCTAATCGCGGATAATAAAATCATCGGTTGATATAGTGCCACAAAGCACGTATATCATGGGTCAATTCCCGTCATTGTCAAAGACAAGACTGTCCCGCTTCCAGCTTGAATGCTGGCGGACAAAGAACAAGGAAACTATGCATGGCTCAAGCTCTTCTTATGCCAAAAGCAACTGCCGTTTGGTTGGTTGATAATACAGGTCTTTCGTTTGACCAGATTGCCGAATTTTGCACGATACACCCGCTTGAAGTGAAAGCGATTGCTGATGGCGATAGTGCGCAAGGCATTAAAGGCCTTGATCCGATTTCAACAGGACAATTGACCCGCGAAGAAATCGAAAAAGCGCAAGATGACCCAAACCACAAGCTTACCATGTCTAAGCCTAAGGTTATGGTGCCTGAGCGGTCTAAGAAAGCGCCGCGCTATACGCCTGTGTCTCGTCGTCAAGACCGTCCGAATGCGATTTTGTGGCTGACGCGTAATCATGCGGAATTGAAAGATTCTCAAATCATCAAATTGGTGGGTACAACCAAGCCAACCATTCAAGCGATTAAAGACCGCACTCACTGGAATTCAGCGAATTTGACGCCGTCTGATCCTGTGATCCTTGGTCTTTGTACGCAAATTGCGCTTGATGCTGAAGTGACAAAAGCAGAGAAATATTTGCCGCCTAAGCCGGATCTACCAGCGGGCGAAACGTTGATCCCTGTTGCTGAAACGGCACCTATTTACCCACAAGACGCGCCACAGCCTGACATCAGTCATGACAATGTGTTTGGTGCGCCCGCTGTGGCTCCTCAGCCGAAAGAAGAAGATGCGGAGCCACATTATGATGTGGATAGCGTTTTCGGCAAGCTTGCAGA
>CAZKKW010000004.1:14841-56385 GCA_964553335.1 uncultured Hyphomicrobiales bacterium
AAGAAGATGCGGAGCCACATTATGATGTGGATAGCGTTTTCGGCAAGCTTGCAGATCTTAAAAATGATGAAGGTGGCGAGGCTTAAAGAGCGCTGATCATCGATTGTTTAAAACCCAGCCTTTGAGCTGGGTTTTTTGTTGGGTAAGGGGGCGGGCATTTGCACAGCTTATAGTTTCCCCTCCGCCAGAATGATGCTTTTCGGTTCTTGGATGGATTGAAACGGTTTTTTGCCCTGATACTCAAAGTGCTCAAATGAAATTTCTGCTCGTTTTATGTGGCCCAATTTGTTCAAGACAAAGTGCTGTGTTGCGGCGGATGATAATTCGCCGATGACGGATTGATAGCCCAGTTTCTTTGCATTTGAGTGGGCAAACCCTCTCATCTCTTGGTAGATGCCTTGCCCAAGATAAGCAGGTGCGATGGCTGCCATGTCTAAATAGGCGATTTCACCAAGCTTGGGTTTGCGTTGTTCAATAAAGGATTGGCACAGGGCCGTTGATAAGGCGCTGAGTGGTGCAAATTTGGGGGGCGTGGTGCTCTTGCTTTTTATGTGGTGATAAAAATCACAACCGATCAAACAACCAATCACCTCTTGTGTTTTTGTATCAATCGCCACCACTGACAGGCCTGATGAAGCCATTTCTTCATAGGATGCTTTAAGGTAGGGGCGGTATTCTTCCAGACTAATGTTGAGCGCTTTGTGCAAGGTGCTTGCGTTCACGAATACCTCGGTCACCAAGTCAAAAGCTGCTTGCTCATGGGTTGATGTGAGGGGATGGAACTGGATGGGCATGAGGTAGCTTGCTTGTTGGAGACCATCGAAAGTCTCTATCATGCGTCGTTATTTATCAATGTATCGGCGGTTGTTTGTGCAGCGGCAAGTGCGCCTTCTAAATATCCACCCATCTCAGGGGCTACTTCGGTGACGCAAAGGTGGAAATTGCGGTGAGGAAGGGTTTTGAGTGCGTTTGGTAGGCCATAGTTTGGATGATGCCTCAGTGGGGCAAGGTCGAGTTCGTTTGCAGTATGGGGGTCAAAAGCCCAATCTTTATAAATGAGCTCGATTGGGTTTGCAGCTTCTTCACCAAAAAGACGAATGAGCTGCGCTTGCACCGCGGCTAGAATGGCATATTCATTGTTTCGTCGATGGGGTGCAGGAACCCCAAGAAAGCCGAATAAGCCCGCAGGTGAATTTGGTGTGTTGGGTGATGCATCGTGGATTTCGACCATTGGGCCATGCCTGCTTGATGCATCGCCTGAAAGGCCTGCTGTACGCCAAAACGGTTTTTCATAAAGGGCAAGAATTTTTGCGTGGCCCGCCATCCACGTTGAGATGGAGCGCATAGTGTCACTTTGTGCCTGATCTAAAGGAGGCTCGATCGTGAGGTCTGGGATCAACCGAGGCGGTAAGGCGAAGACGATTTGTTGTGCTTTACATGTGCTGCCATTGGCGAAAGTTATGCCGCTCTCAGTGTCGATGGTTTCGGCTTTAAATTGGGTATGGATGCAGTCTTTCGGCAGTCCATCAGCAATGGCTTGAATGATTTTTCCCATGCCGCCATCAACACGCCATGACCCTTGCATGGAGGCAAATCCTTGATCGCGGATGACGTCGCCAGTTTCTGTTTCATAAAGCTGCATGCCGATCGCAAATTGCTCAAAACAGGTAAGGCCGAGATCAGATGTGAGTGTTTCCATTCTTGATTGGCCAGACCAAAACCACGCGGGGCCGAGATCATAGCTTGCATCTTCCAATTGATGGGTTTTGATGCGACCGCCAAACCTGTCGCGCGCTTCAAAAAGTTGGAAATTGAGGCCAGCTTTGTGCAAATGCCGCGCGAGAGAAAGGCCCGCAAGCCCGCCGCCTATAATGGCGATATTGGTTTTCATCGCGTTCTCAGGGGCCATTGGTTATCCAGTTATCGTCATTTTTGTCGGATAACAAGACGCCAAAATTAAGCTTCGTCCGGCACGGGCACAACATAGTTGAGGCCTAAACGCCCGCCATCTGCGTAGATGGTTTGGCCGGTGATATAGCTTGCATCATCAGAGGCTAAGAAGGAGACGACGGAAGCGATTTCTTTCGGGTCGCCAAGCCTTAAGGCCGGTGTGCGAGAGAGCATACGGGCGCGGGCTTCTGGGTCGTGATTTACGGCCTCCAACATCGGCGTCATGATAGAACCTGGGCCAACGGCATTAACGCGGATGCCGTGTTTGGCAAGGGCGAGTGAGGCGACTTTTGTCAGTTGGTTCACACCGCCTTTTGAAAGGGAATAAGGAATTTGGTTCTCAATCGCGACCACTGAGTTGATCGACGACATATTGACGATTGAACCCGGTTTAGAGCCTGCTTCGGCACGTTCCACCATGTGTTTTGCAACCGCCTGCGACACGAGGAACGAGCCCTTGAGGTTGATGTCCATTACGCGGTCAAAATCTTCTTCGGTAATTTCCAAAAACGAGGCGCCATGAACAACGCCTGCATTATTGACCAGAATATCAATGTCGCCATAAGCATCTAAGGTGCTTGCCACAAGGTTATGAACATCAAGGCGCTCGGCAACATTGCAGTGAACATATCTGACAGGACCATATTCACCCAAGGCTTGAACCGCTTCGCTTGCCAGATCATCATTTATGTCGGCGATAACCACGCGAGCGCCATCACGAAGAAGTCGCTCACAAATTGCATAACCAATGCCTTGCGCACCGCCGGTTACAATCGCCACACGATTTTGATGTTCAGCCATGTTTGTACCCTTTATATCTTTTAACTCAGCACTCAGCTTTGCAACTTATTGAGACAGCGCTTCGCGTATTTCATCAATAATGGCTGGATCGTCAATAGTGGCTGGCACTGCAACGTCCTCGCCATCTGCAATTGCACGCATGGTGGCACGCAAAATTTTACCCGATCGGGTTTTTGGAAGGCGAGCAACGCAGACTACTTTCTTGAAAGCAGCAACGGGCCCAATTTCTTGACGCACCAATGCAACGACTTCTTTTTCTATCTCTGCTGGGTCACGATTGACGCCTGAATTGATGATGAGGAAGCCTGCTGGAATTTGACCTTTCAGTTTATCTGCAATGCCAACGACCGCACATTCAGCCACATCTGGATGGCCTGCAACCACTTCTTCCATGCCGCCCGTTGAAAGGCGGTGGCCTGCCACATTGATGATGTCGTCGGTGCGGGCCATGATGAAGATATAGCCATTTTCGTCAACATAGCCTGCATCAGAGGTTTGGTAGTAGCCGGGGAATTCTGAGAGGTAGCTTTCTTTAAAGCGCTCGTCATTTTCCCAAAGGGTTGGAAAGGCGCCGGGTGGCAAAGGCAGTTTGATGACAATATTGCCGAGTTGCCCTGCTTCAACCTCTTTGCCCTCATCATCTAAAACCTGAAGGTCATATCCCGGCATCGCAACGGTTGGTGAACCAAGCACGACGGGCAGGGGTTCAATGCCCATAGGGTTGCCCGCAATTGTCCAGCCTGTTTCTGTTTGCCACCAATGATCAATCACCGGCACGTCAAGTTTATCTTGCGCCCATGTGATGGTATCTGGATCGGCGCGTTCGCCAGCTAGGAACAACGTTCTGAAATGGCTGAGGTCATAATTATTGATCAGATCCCCGTTCGGGTCTTCTTTCTTGATGGCCCGAAACGCAGTTGGTGCAGTGAACATTGAGACGACTTTGTGCTCACTAATCACTCGCCAGAAGGTGCCAGCGTCTGGTGTTCCAACGGGCTTTCCTTCAAACAGGATAGTTGTGCAGCCATGGGTTAAGGGAGCGTAGACGATATAGGAATGGCCAACCACCCAACCCACATCGGAAGCGGCCCAAAACACTTCACCCGGTTTAATGTCGTAAATGAATTCCATGGTCCATTTACCAGCGACCAAATGGCCGCCGTTATCGCGAACAACGCCCTTTGGAACGCCTGTTGTGCCGGAGGTGTAAAGCACATAAAGCGGGTCTGTTGCTTTAACAGGAACACAGGGTACCTCGCGACCACGCCTTGCATCCGTTGCGCTTTTCATGTCTTCGTCGCGGCCTTCAACCAAATCGCAGATCAATTGTTCGCGCTGTAAGATAAGGCAATAGGCGGGTTTGCTTGTTGCAAGGTCAATGGCTTCATCAAGCAGGGGTTTATAGGCAACGGTCCGACCTGGCTCTAAGCCGCATGAAGCGGATATGATTGCTTTGGGTTTGGCATCATCAATGCGGATTGCGAGTTCGCGAGCGGCAAAACCACCGAAGACCACCGAATGTACTGCCCCGATGCGGGCGCAGGCGAGCATGGCAAAAGCTGCCTCAGGCACCATTGGCATATAGATGATGACGCGGTCACCTTTTTCAACGCCTTGGTCTTGTAAAACGGCTGCCATTGCTGAGACTTCGCTCAGCATATCATTATAGGTGAATTTCCTTTGGCTGCCCGTCATTGGGCTGTCATAGATGATGGCGTTTTGTTCGCCGCGCCCGTCAGCAATTTGTTTGTCGATTGCGTTAAAGCAGGTGTTGCATTCACCACCAACATACCAGCGACCATAAATGCCCGCATCTGGATCAAAAGTTTTGTCGAAGGGTTTTGACCATTCTATTGCTTGAGCGGCTTCTTCCCAAAATTTCTCTGGTGCGGCCTTCCACTGGTCATAAACTGCTTGATATGTACCTGCCATTTTACTCTCCTCCAGACGTTGCTCACGTCATAACTTCAAGCGGGTTATAGCCAATAAAGCCGCTTACAGAAATTATTAAATTGGATGAAGTTGGATTAATTGCAGAAATAAACGGCGAAAACCCGCCAATTGCGGATGTTTGCAAAGTGGCTTTGCATTGTTTAGCCGAGAGGTGGTGTGTTTGGTCCAGAGGTGATGTTTGCTTGGAAGCAATAAGATTGAAGTGAAACCGCATGCCGCTGCGGTTTCAATGTTTGGATGTCTCAATCAAATTCCAACTGTTTTCAGTCGTCAATGATGCAATTCATTGCCTGAAAGCCGGTGAATTTGGTCTTTCAAATAAAGCTTTTTTCTTTTGAGTGCAGCAATTTCCAGCGGATTTTGACTTGGATGCATGCCTGCATCTTTGATCTGCTGTTCTAGGTTGCTATGCCGTTTGGTTAGTTCTTCAAGATGCGATTCCATCGACATTCATGTATCCCTTTCAAGTTGGCAACAATGTAAGTTCTTCAGTGTAACTGACTAACTTTCGTCACTATGTGATTTAAAAGGATGCCATACAAAGAGTGAAACAACAGCAAGTTTTACAACACACAATGACAATTTTGACAGCGTAGCAAATGAAGTCTGAAGCGCAACGGTAAGTTTTTAAAAGTCTGTCGTTTTTAAAATTCTAGGCGTTCTCCACAGTCAATTTGTGGAAAAAGCGGCATAGTATGGCAAAATGTGAGAGGGTAATGAGGCAATTTTCTTTGGTCCTTAATAGATGCCAATACAAAAAACGAATCGAGCTTGTTGCGTGACTGACGATGAAGAAAAAGAAATCCGAATTGAAATTGGAAAATTGCGACAAGAACACCGTGATTTAGATGTCGCGATTGATGCGTTAATGGAGTCAGGCAAATCTGATCCGCTTAGGGTGCAGCGTTTAAAGAAACAAAAATTGCGATTGCGTGATAAAATCACAACGTTGGAAGATGGTCTCTTTCCCGATATTATCGCCTGATTTGCACTTATTTTAAGGCTGTTTCAGCCGTTTTGCTTTCATTGCAGGGATAAACTTTAAGTTTAATAGCAAAGTTTTACGCTTTTCCTTGCGTCAGCAACGATGCTGAGTATAGTCGCGCCTTCTCTTGATACGGTTGAATGAAAGACATGATATGGGTGATGGGTCCCCAAGAGTTGCAATTATTATGGGAAGCCAGTCTGACTGGCCGACGATGAAACATGGCGCGGACATCCTTGATGAACTGGGTGTGAGCTACGATGCAAAGATCGTTTCTGCCCACCGCACACCAGATCGCCTTGTGGAATTTTCCA
Organism: uncultured Hyphomicrobiales bacterium; assembly: GCA_964553335.1. Classification (GTDB taxonomy): domain Bacteria; phylum Pseudomonadota; class Alphaproteobacteria; order Rhizobiales; family JACESI01; genus JACESI01. The sequence goes on from CAZKKW010000004.1 coordinate 20,845, forward strand.
AAGGGGCGAAGGCTGCGGGCTATCAAGTAATTATTGCGGGTGCCGGTGGTGCGGCTCATTTGCCGGGCATGTGTGCGTCTATGACACCCTTGCCCGTTTTCGGCGTGCCCGTTCAGTCAAAAGCGCTTTCTGGCCAAGACAGTCTTTTATCCATCGTTCAAATGCCCGCAGGCATCCCCGTTGGAACGCTTGCAATTGGTAAAGCGGGTGCTGCCAATGCGGCTTTGCTTTCAGCGGCTGTCTTAGCGCTACAAGATAGTGATTTAGCAGATAAACTTGACCAATGGCGCGCGGCTCAAACCGCGAAAATTGCGGAAGAACCGCAAGATGAGTAAGGCGCGCATTGGTGATGATGAAGCGCTTCCGCTCGGCGGCACCATCGGCATTTTGGGCGGTGGGCAACTGGGTCGGATGCTCGCCTTGGCTGCAAGCCCGCTTGGATTTCGCTGCCATGTCTATAGCGCGACAACAGGCCCAGCCTTTGATGTTTGCGTTGAAGGAATGACGGCCAAATATGAAGACCGTGCCGCCTTGGCAGAATTTGCAAAAAGCGTTGATGTGGTCACCTATGAGTTTGAAAACATTCCGGTTTCTACTGTTGAGTTCTTATCGCAATTTTGCCCTGTAAGGCCAAATCCGCGTGCGCTGGAAGTCTCGCAGGACCGTTTGGTTGAAAAACAATTCTTACAAAAATGTGGTGCCACCGTTGCAGGGTTTGCAGCCATTGAAACGGGAGCAGAGCTTGAAGAAGCGCTTGCTGGGTTTGGCGGCAATGGCGTCTTGAAAACGCGTCGTTTTGGTTATGACGGCAAGGGGCAGGTGATGCTTCGGGCTGAAAAGCCAATGCTAGCTGTTGAGGCCGTCAATCAACTAGGCAACGTGCCGTTGATTTTAGAAGAATTGATCCCGTTTAGCCGCGAAGTTTCTGTTATTGCTGTTCGTGGGTTGAATGGTGAAACCTGTAGTTATGATGTGGCTGAAAATGTGCATGAAAACCATATTTTGAAAACATCCACTCTGCCCGCCAACCTTCCTGAAAAAGCAAAGACAGAAGCGCGGCTTATTGCTGAAAAAATTCTGACTGAGCTTGAATATGTCGGCACAATGGGCGTTGAATTTTTCGTTGTTGGTAATGGCGATGAGACTCGAATGTTGGTCAATGAAATTGCGCCGCGTGTACATAATTCTGGCCACTGGACGATGGATGCTTGCTCGTATTCACAGTTTGAGCAACACATGCGCGCTGTTGCGGGTTGGCCTTTGCAGCCCTGTGAGCGCCATGCAGATGTGGTGATGACCAATTTGCTGGGTGATGATATTCACAAATGGGCTGATTATGCAGCTGAACGTAACGTTCATTTTCATGACTACGCCAAGCATCAGGTTAAAGCTGGCCGTAAAATGGGGCATATCAACCGTTTGTCTCCTATTGGGTAGGGATTCAAATAGGTTAAATTGCCCTGATTTTTTCGCGACTTTTCGCACCTGTGCCATAGACAGACACCCTGCTTTCTGGTATCAACCGCCCACTTGATGGCGCTATCGGGCTGTGAAGCCCCCTTTTTATTGCGCTTTTCGCAAAAATTAACAAAGATAGGAAGAACGAGTGCAAGTACTGGTTCGTGACAACAATGTTGACCAAGCGCTTCGTGCGCTGAAAAAGAAAATGCAACGTGAAGGCATTTTCCGTGAAATGAAGCTTCGTAACTTTTATGAGAAGCCGTCTGAAAAAAGAGCGCGGGAAAAGGCTGAAGCCATCCGTCGCACGCGGAAACTTGCGCGCAAAAAAATGCAGCGCGAAGGGCTCTTGCCAAGCAAGCCTCGCCGCTAGTATTTTCGCGAAGTAATTCAAATTCAGGGCTGGGACGTTGATTGAAACGTATCCCGGCTCTATTTATTTGTAACTATAACGTGTATTGTTGTTTAAACACTACTTATGATTTGACCTGTGAGCATCTTCGTGGTCATAAGGTGGTGTCTTAACTGGGCGAGAAGAGATGGCGTTACAGATGAAACCACTTAGAACAGCTTGGCCGCTTTTGCTTGGTCTTGTGCTTGCAGGTTGTCAGTCCAATAGTTCATTTATTGAACTTGAAGCAGTTGACCCAGCTACCGCCTCAGCTGGCAACATCGCGTCATTAACCGAAGTCATTCGTAACAGCCCAAATAATGCCACAGCGTTTAACACGCGTGGTTCTGCTTATGGCTCAGCGGGGCGTTTCAAAGACGCATTGGCAGATTTCAATCAGGCGCTACGCATTGATAATAAATTTTATCAAGCTTACGCAAATCGCGCGCTTGTTCGGCGTGCAACTGGTGATCAGCAAGGCGCTCTTCAAGACTACAACAAAGCATTGCGCATAAACCGCTCTTATGATGTGGCTTATATTGGGCGTGGTAACTTGTATCGTTCGCAAGGAAGAGCGGATGATGCGCTTCGAGATTACAATCAAGCGATTTCTTTGGGTACGACTGACCCGCGCGCTTTCCATAATCGCGGATTATTGTTCCAGATTAATGATCGCAACAATGAAGCCATTGATGATTTTACAACCTCAATTTCATTAGCGCCCCGTGCTGCGGCTCCTTGGAATGGCCGTGGTGCGAGTTATTTGGCAATTGGCAATGTGAAAAGTGCGCTTGTTGATTTCAATGAAGCGCTGAAGCGAGATGGAAACTCGCATACGGCTTGGACGAATAGAGGTTTTGCAGAAGAGCAACTTGGTGAAAAACGCGCTGCGAAATCTTCTTTTCAGCGGGCCTTGCTCATTAAACCAAAACACAAACCGGCTTTAGATGGACTAGCGCGGGTAGGCGGAAAGCCTAAAGACGCTTAAACGGCACTATGCGGCGCCGTTAAATGATCTATGCTCAATGAACTAAAGTCGGGGCTAAATAAAATAAAGGCGGGTTTTGAACCGCCTTTTTTTGTTTTCTTGAGACCTGCGATTAGAGCAGGAAAATTGCCATCAAAACCAAAATCAGGATCACAGCAATTGTACCCCATTTCGCCATGCCCAAAAACAGTGCGTATGTTTTGTTGTGCTCTGGATAATCCATCACTGGTTCTTTATCAGCCATTGTGCTTCCCTCGAACTTGAATTTTAACCGCTATAGCGAACAGGCTGAAATTAGGCAAGCGCTATGAGGCAACGTTTGGTGGTTATTCTGCAGCTTCTAGGGCTGGAAGAGAAACACGGCTTAGGGCTGCGTCTTGTGATTTCTTCAAAACGTCAATGTCGAAGTTTTCAATTTGCTCATTAAACAACTCATAAAAATTCATTTTTGCCCGCATATGCAAGAAAACGCCGCCAAGCCCGATAGCCGCACGATCCATGAATACAAACTCTTGCGGAATGGTCACTGGCCCATGTTCGCGCAGGGCTTTGTGAACGTTGAACGCTTCTTTGCGGCCATAATCTCCTGGTTTAATGCCGTCTGCAATTTCGCGTACGCGGTCATCAAGTAGCGGCCCGTAAATGAACTTCGCCCAAATGGTCATGGCATCGATTAATGGTCTGCTTAAACCCTTAAAGCCCCATTCTTCATAAGCATTAACAACGCGGGCTTCATCGCTGGTTCTAAGGCCGTGATAAAGATCTAGGACAGCAGCGGCAAAGCGGGGTTCGAAAATGCGGATACATCCAAAATCAAGCAGGTTGATGCCTGAAGGTTGTCCGTCTTCTTCAAATACGGTGTAGTTGCCAAGATGCGGGTCGCCATGGATGACGCCGATATTATAAAGCGGATACCACCACGCTTTGAACATGGCGGTACAAAGGCGATTTCTATCTTCTTGTGAATGCTCTTTGTAAGTGAGCATCTTGTTGCCTTGAAGCCATTCCATCGTTAGCAAGCGGTCTGATGAAAGTTCCGCATTATATGTTGGGACGCGGACTAATTTTTCATCTGCGAGAATGTTGGCATACATCTGCATGTGTTTACCTTCACGCAGATATTGTAATTCTTCTCGAAGCCGCGCGCCGATTTCTTTGGCAATCTCGCTGGTATCAATGGCGCGTTCAACACGGCTAAAGAGGGAGAATATCAAGTGCAGTTGATTAAGGTCTGCTTCGACAGCACTCGCCATATCAGGATATTGTAATTTGCAGGCAAGGGCTTTGCCATCAAGCGCTGTTGCTTTATGGACTTGGCCAAGTGAGGCGGCGGCTGACGGTTCTTTGTCAAAATGTTCAAACTTTGATTGCCAACTCGCCCCAAGTTCAGAGCGCATGCGGCGTTTAACAAAGACCCAGCCCATTGGCGGTGCGTCAGATTGAAGCTGGCTTAGTTCAGCGGCATATTCTGCTGGCACGGCTTCAGGGATGGTGGCAATTAATTGCGCAACCTTCATAATTGGGCCTTTGAGATTGCCAAGGGCGCTCGCAAGTGCTGCAGCGTTTTTGTCGTCATCGACATTGAGGCCAAAGAAGCGTTTGCCTGCCATCTTTGCCGCAATCCCGCCTACGCCCGTACCCACTTTTGCATAGCGTGACAGGCGGCCTGACATTCTGTTGTCTTCAGATTTATAATCGCCTGTGGCCATTTGGAAACTCGAAATAGCGTTTGTCTTACTTCTTTTTATATAGGTCTGCTCAGTTCGTACACCAACGCTTGTTCACAATAAAATGCAGGAACTTATCTGCGTAAATCGTCGCAGAGTTTGGCAAGAACTGGATCTTCAATTCCTTCAGCTTCCAATTGATCAAAGGTGGAAAGCACATAGTCAATATTATTGCCGGAGCCACCCACACCTTGGCGCACGTAACGAACAAGCGCCTCATGGGAAAGGGTGCCAGCATATTGGTTGTGATCTTCAACGGCTGTGTAAAACAGTGCGTTTACCTGACGGGGGGACGCACCGTTAAGTGTAATCGGCCCTTGCGCTTCTTGATAAACATTGGTGACGAGTTCACGCGCGCGCAACATTTCAACGGTTGCTGCTTGTGCATGAGGGGGGATTTTGAAGGCAACGCCCTGACAATGAATGTCGCCAACGGCATCTCCGCGATGAAGGCCAAACACGAGGCCGGGGGTTTCTTGTGTGCCACGATGGACCCATGAATAAATGCAAAGGGCGCGACAATAGTTTGAAAGGACGGCAGGTTGGCGATCTGTGAACTCGAAATCGGGTTTCCACATCAAAGAACCGTAAGCAAAGACCCAAAAATCGTCACTATTATCATTGAAGAGTTCCGCATCGGGCAAAGTCGTCGTATAGAGTGTCATGATGATGTCCTAGCAAGCGCCCATCTTGGGCACAAGAACGCTGTTTATAAAGATTGAAAGTTGTCAATGAAAACTCGCTTTAAACTTCTTATTGCCGTCGTGTTGCTCGTTTCTATCGGTTGGGGCTTTGGTTGGAATTTCGTTTCTGCAAAGGCGCAAGAACAGCTTGATCAAGCATTGGCTCAGGTGAATACGGGCGACCGGAAACTTAGCTGTGAGAATCGCCGGTCTGGCGGATTTCCTTTTCGTCTTGTTGTTTCCTGTGATGAGACCGTTTTTGAACGTGGAGGGGAACTTGCTGTTAATTTTGCAGGGCTTGATGCACAGGCATTTGTTTATCGGCCGCTTCACCAAGTTTTGGATTTCAAATCACCGGCACGCATTAAAACCAAGCAATTAGGTACTGTTGAGATCACGTGGAAAAAGGCGCGTCTTGGCTCCAAACTTCAAGGTAATGGTGTGAGTGCTGCAACGGCCCGTGTTGAAGATGCCAGAGCACGGCTTCTTAATGCGCCGCCAGAGGTTGCAGGGACGTCGCTTTTTGCAAAATCTGTATTGTTGAGCGCGAGGCGCACCACGCAGGACGAACAACCCGATTCCATCGTCCTTGGCACCATCACTCAAGCGGTTGAAATGCTGGGTTCGCAGTACAAGCTTCCGCCTGTGGATATTGAAGGGTCTGTGGTTGCCCATGATATTGCACCCGCCTTTAGTGGCAAAGGTAAACCGCTGCATTTGTGGATACAAAAAGGGGGCGAGGCAGATATTCAGGGCATTAGCCTGTTGTCAGGCAATGCTGAGTTGTTTGCTAAAGGTTGGGTGAAGCTGGACTTGGATGGGTTTTTGAACGCTGATCTTGATGTCGATAGCGCCAACCTGAATGATTTCGTCGATGCGATGGGGCCAGAGCTTGTACAAATTCAATCTGTCGCGCGCGCTGTGATTGGGGCAATGGAAGGGTTTGGTACGGATTCAACATTAAACGGCAAGCCCGCAAAACGGGTGCGTGTTGAAATCAGACGCGGTTTTGTCAAAATCGGCTTCATTCCACTTGGAACAATTCGCCAATTTGATCTGTCGCGTTTTAGATAAAGCGTAAACCTCGACCCTAGTCGTCTTCACCGTCGTTGCGGCCAAAGTTTGCTTCTGCGACATCTTGGCCCGCGTCGATGATGGACCGCCTGATTTCGCGGGTGCGGGAGAAGAGATCAAACAACTTGTCGCCCTCGCCATATCTGATCATGCGTTGCAGGGATGATAAGTCTTCAGAAAACCGCGATAGCATTTCAAGCAATGCTTCTTTGTTGTGAAGACAAACATCACGCCACATGGTGGGGTCTGATGCGGCGATGCGGGTGAAATCGCGAAAACCTGCAGCTGAATATTTGATGACTTCTGATTTCGTCACCTGCTCAAGATCGTCTGCTGTGCCAACAATGTTGTAGGCAATAAGGTGAGGTAGGTGTGATGTGGTGGCGAGCACCAAATCATGATGGGTTGGATCCATACACTCAACGTTTGAGCCAAGCGCTTCCCAAAACTCGGTGAGTTTTGCGGTCGCGGCTTTATCATCATTGTTTTGTGGCGTCAGGATGCACCAGCGATCTTCAAAAAGACTTGAAAAGCCTGCTGACGGACCAGAATATTCTGTACCCGCGATTGGATGACCTGGAATGAAATGCACATGGTCTGGAAGGTGTGGCGCCATTTGATCGACAACCGATTGCTTGACCGAACCAACATCACTGACAATTGCACCGTCGCTCAAGTGTAGGGCGATGGATTTTGCAACAGCTTCAGACGCGCCAACAGGCACGCAAACAATCACGAGGTCAGCATCTTTTACGGCTTCTGCCGCATCAAGTGTATATTGATCACCGAGCGAGAGGTTTTGTGCCTCTGCCAATGTTTCTTCGCGACGTGTGGTGATGCTGATTGTTTCAACTAAATTCGCACGCTTTGCGGCATGGGCAATCGAGGAGCCAATCAACCCGATACCAATCAGGGTGAGTTTTTTGAAAAGTGGTTTTGAGCGTGGGGTGATTTTCGGCATTATAAAACTGGTGCTTCAACACCCATAAAGTCTGCAAGATGGGAAACCACATCGCGGTTTGCTTGTTCTGTTCCAACGGTCATGCGTAGGCCATTGGGAAAACCATAGCCTGTAACACGGCGCAAGATACACCCGCGATCAAGCAAATAGGCATCGGCTGCCTCCGCTGATTTTTCACCGTCAGGGAAATGCATCAAGATGAAATTGCCAACACTCGGCGTTACTTTAAGGCCGATTTTTTCTAAGCCATCAGTTAGCCGAGGCAGCCATTCTTCGTTGTGGATTACGGCAGAGGCCACAAAATCGCGGTCTTTGATTGCGGCAATGCCAGCACTGATCGCTGCACCATTCACATTAAACGGCCCGCGAATACGGTTGAGCGCATCCAGCATATGGTCTGGTCCATAAGCCCAACCAAGGCGCAAGAAGGCGAGGCCGTGCACTTTGGAAAACGTGCGGGTCATGATGACATTCTCGCTGTTTGAAACAAGTTCAATGCCTGCTTCATAATCATTGCGACGCACATATTCAGCGTAAGCTGCATCCAGCACCAAAATAACATGCGGCGGTAGTCCTGCGTGCAGGCGTCTTACTTCATCAAATGGCAAATAGGTGCCTGTTGGATTGTTCGGATTGGCCAAAAAGACGATTTTGGTCTTCTCGCTCAAACAGGCAAGGATTGCGTCGACATTGGCACAGGCATCGGTTTCTTTTGCCACAACAGGCAATGCGCCAGCCGCACGAATGGCAATATCATAAACCAAGAAGCCATGTTCTGTATGGATTGCCTCATCACCATCAGACAAATAGGCGTATGAAATGAGGCTTAAAATCTCGTCAGACCCTGTGCCGCAAATAATTTGGTCGCCGTGAAGGCCATAAGTTGAGGCAATGGCTTCACGCAGCGCGGTTGATGCACCGTCTGGGTAAAGCTCAAGCGCTGCGCCCGATTGTTTATAAGCTTCTATCGCCTTCGGGCTTGGACCAAGCGGCGTTTCATTGGATGAGAGCTTGTGCAAGGTCGCAACATCGCCGGATGCTTTCGTTTTACCCGGTATATAAGGTGCAATATCCATCACTCCCGCTCTTGGTTGAGGGCGGGTGGCTTTGGTTGATGTTGAATTATTGGCTTGTGTCGTCATAACGGGTTGCTGCACAATTTGTTGTTTGGGCGATTTTGCCATGAAAAAACCATGTCAAAACGCTGAAATAGAGGTTCAGGCCGCTATTCATAATCAAGGACTTGAATAAGCGCAAAAGAAAAGTGCGTCGTTTCAACGTTGAAACTAGACGCAAATGTTGACATAAGGGCTCTTCTAACAGCCTGCATTTGCAAACGGAACTATAAATGGGACGCGAAAAGCTGCCACTTACCAATGACAATGCCGAGACGGTGCGTGAACTTGCGCTTCGTGAAGCGCGCACGCCTTCCAGTCAATCTGTCCATATTAAAAAGGGGTTGCGGCTTGATTGCGGGGCGATGCTGCCCGAAGTGGTGGTGGCCTATGAGCAATATGGTGAACTGAATGAAGAGCGCACAAATGCAATCTTAGTGTGTCAGGCACTGACAGGTGATCAATATGCGGCGTCACAACACCCAGTGACCGGCAAGCCGGGTTGGTGGCTCACGATGATTGGCCCGGGCAAAGCGCTTGATACAGACCGCTACTGCGTGATTTGTCCGAATGTTTTGGGGTCATGTCTTGGTTCGACAGGACCGTTGTCGATTAATCCTGACACGGGCCGCGCTTATGGGCTGGACTTACCCGTGATTACCATTCGCGATATGGTCAATGCGCAAAAGCTTCTGGTTGAAGAACTTGGCATTGATACGCTATTTGCTGTCGTCGGTGGTTCAATGGGTGGCATGCAAGTGCTGCAATGGGCGGCGAGTTATCCTGATCAAGTTTTCGCGGCAGTGCCTATTGCAACGGGTGCCCGTCATAGCCCGCAAAATATCGCGTTTCATGAAGTAGGGCGACAAGCGATTATGGCAGACCCTAATTGGTCAGGCGGTAATTATACTGATCATGGGCTTGTTCCTTCAAAAGGGCTTGGCGTTGCCCGAATGGCAGCGCACATTACTTATTTGTCTGAAGAAGGCTTGCAACGAAAGTTTGGGCGTAATCTTCAAGATAAGGAAGAGGTTGGTTTTACCTTCGGGACAGATTTCCAGATTGAGAGCTACCTCCAGCACCAAGGTCTGACATTTGTTGATCGCTTTGATGCAAACTCTTATCTTTATGTCACCCGCGCAATGGATTATTTCGACCTAGCGTCAGATTATGACGGTGTGCTTGGCAAGGCATTTATGGGCACGAAAACGCGGTTTTGTTTGGTGTCCTTCTCATCAGACTGGCTGTTTCCAACAGAAGAAAGCCGTTCTGTGGTTCACGCTTTGAATGCGGCGGGAGCAGGCGTTTCCTTTGTGGAAATTCAAACCGACAAAGGCCACGATAGTTTCTTGCTTGATATGCCTGAAATGTTTGAAACCGTTGATGGCTTTTTGCAGTCTGCTGCTCGTGCGCGTGGAATTTAGAGGCCGAAATGATGGATCAAGTAACACAACCTATCACCCATGTGCGTCGCTCTGATTTTGATGTCATTGTTGATCTAATTGACCCAGGCTCACGCGTGCTGGATATCGGCTGCGGCGATGGCACGCTTCTTCGCATGTTAGTGGCGCAAAAAAATGTCGATGCACGCGGCATTGAGATTAGCCATGCGGGTGTGACCCAGTGTCTTGAAAAAGGTTTGTCTGTTATTCAAGGCAATGCGGATTCTGATCTTGATCCCTATCCTGATAAGTCTTTTGACTTTGCGATTTTGAGCCAGACCATACAAGCGGTTGAAAACCCCAAGGCTGTGCTGCAACAATTGGTGCGTATCGGCAAAAAGGCTGTGGTCTCGTTTCCCAATTTTGGCCATTGGCATATTCGTTGGCAGGTCGGCGTTGAGGGTCGTATGCCCATGAGCGAGCACTTGCCGGAAAAATGGTACGAGACGCAGAATATCCATTTTTGCACGATCAGAGATTTTCGTGATTTGCTGGAAGAACTGGACCTTAAAACCGAGAGCCATCACGCCCTTCGCTCTGATGGAAAGCCGATTGCCTTCCGTCATCCTTGGCTTTGGAATATGTTTGCGCGCGAAGCGATTTTCGTGATCTCTGAATAAGTTGAATTCAAGCGCTCGCTAGGCGTGATGGTTGTAGAGGACGGTGTGCTCTTTTAAGGCCACGCCTTTTGCTTTTTGTTCGGGTATTGCAAAGGTCTGTTGTGATGGATAAATGCCGCTTTCTATTGAGGCAGCATAGTCATCCAAGCCGTATTTCAACATGGTCTTAATGGCGCTCATGTGATCATAGGTAAAACTCTTATGAGAGAAGCTAATTCCCTGATCCGTTGCCTCAATCAGTGAGTGCCAAACCCGCGGTGTGCCATCATTGGCGGGCATGCCGACCACCCCCGCATTGTGCCAAATACAGTCATCAACCTGTTCAGTGAATGGTAAGCCGCTGTGTCCTGAAATGATGATGTCTGCCTCTGTGTTTAAAAGATCACGACGCTTTATCGCGGGGTCTGTGGATGGGAAAATGAACTCGTTGATTTGCTTGTCCGATCCATGCAGGACATGCACTTTTTTGCCGGCGAAATTAAATGTCAGGCGATGGGGCAGGTTACCCATCCAGTCTTTGTTCTCGTTGCTTGTTGCAATTTTTGAATGCGCGTACCAGCTTACTGAAAGTTTGGAGCATTCATTTTCACCATCAAATCCGCAGCCGCAGTCTTCACGGTCTGCTGCGAGGCTTTCTTCGCAATTTCCTTGCACGACATGAATGCCAGATTGCCTAATCAGCGTGCTGGTTTCTTCTGGGTTGCCGCAATAAGCGGTTACATCACCGGTGCAAATAATCCTCTCGGCTGGAATGCCAAGTTTTTGCGCCTCATCCAACGCGGTACGGGTTGCCTCAAAATTGCTATAGGGACCGCCGAAAACAAACAGAGGGCCTGATAAGTTGCCGAGGTCTTTTACTATGGACATGGGTTGCTTTTTCTTTGGGATGGGGAGGGGCTTGGTTGTGGGGACGGAATGAGCACAGGCTTGAACGCGGGTTTAAAGGCTCTTTGCTTTTTTGCGGGGATGCCTTGATACATTTCTTTCGTGGCTTCCATCAAAAACGCGCCCGAAAGCCGCGTCCAAAACCGCGCACCACCATTTTCCATCCATTTTCTGGTTAAAAATGATCGCCGTTCAATCGGTGGTGTGTGAAGGGCGCTGACCCAGCCGACAGGTGAGAACATCGCGTCACGCAAAAGGTGGGTTAGTTGTCCGCGACTGAAAGGACGGCCATAGCCAAAGGGTGTGTTTTCCATTCTCGCCCATAACCCCGTTCGGTTCGGCACGATAATGAGGAGGCGTCCACCCGGTGATAAAATGCGCCAAACTTCAGATAAAAGCTCGCGCGGATTGTCGGTCATTTCAAGAGAATGAGTGAGCAGAACGCGATCAACGGCTGCATCTGCAAGAGGTAGCATATCATCGGTTACAAGACTGGTGATCGATGGTCCATCTGCCGGCCAGCGGAATACGCCTTGTTGTGCGGGCATGAAGGCAATGACACGTTCTGCCTCTTGCATGAAGGGGCGTAAAAACGGTGTTGGATACCCCAAGCCCAAAACGCGCTCACCTTTTACTGTTGGCCAGACGTGACTAATTTGTTCCCGCAATTTTGTGCGCGTTTGACGCCCAAGCTGCGAACTATAAAAATTTCGAAGATCAATTGCGTCAAGATACATTGAGCAGAGGGTTCCAAACTGGGTTTTGACAGGCTTTGGCGGGTTGAAACGCTTGGTTCAATATTTGTTGTTTATGAAGCCTTTTGCAAGGGGGATGTAAGAGTTGACCTTAATGCGTAAAGTCCCATACTTGTCATCAAAGATCATCCAACCAAAGTGAAACGTATTATGGCTTCTCTTGAAATTCATCAATTCCCTTGCCGATCAGATAATTTTGGCGTGCTTATCCATGACGCAGAGGCGGGTGTTACGGCCTCAATTGACGCACCTGAAGGGGCAGCTGTTGAGCGCGCGCTTGCTGATACAGGTTGGACGCTGACACATATCATCACGACCCACCATCATGGCGACCATGTGGAAGGGAATTTGATGTTGAAGGAAAAATATAACGTCCAAATTATTGGTCCAGAGGCTGAAGCGTCAAAAATTCCGGGCATTGATGTAACAGTGCGCGAGGGGGATAGCTTCAAATTTGGGTCCTTCAATGTTGAGGTGATTGAAACACCAGGGCACACGCTCGGTCAGGTCAATTACTTTTTGCCAGAAGCGAAGGTGGCTTTTACAGGTGACACGTTGTTTGCGCTTGGATGCGGCCGTCTTTTTGAAGGCACACCGGCCCAAATGTGGGGCTCGATGGTGAAGCTAAAGAAATTGCCGGAGGACACCACGGTTTACTGTGGCCATGAATATACGTTGGCCAATGCGAAATTTGCTTTGACTGTGGACCCTAATAATCCAGCGCTTGTTGAACGTGTGGCTGAGATTGAGGCTTTGCGAGCACAAGACAAGCCAACTTTGCCAACAACCATGGCACTTGAACTTGCAACAAACCCATTTTTGCGCCCTGACGATGCGGCGATTAGAGCGCATCTTGATATGGAAGACGCCAGTGACGAAGCAGTGTTCACTGAAATTCGCCACCGCAAGGATGTGTCTTGATGCTGGGTGTTTCAACAGAAACTCAATCTGCAAAAGACATCATTCAAACATTAGGGCTAAAGCCTCACCCTGAAGGTGGCTATTACACCGAGACTTACCGCGATGAAGCGGGCGGTGAACGCGGACACTCGACGGCTATTTATTACCTTTTAGAAGTGGATGATTGTTCACAGTGGCACCGTGTGACGGATGCTGTTGAGGTTTGGCATTATTATGCGGGTGCGCCGCTTGCTCTCACGTTGTCGAGGGATGGTAAGAGTGCTGAAGCACATCGCTTGGGTCCGAACATTGATTTTGGTGAGCGCCCGCAAGTGGTTGTTCCTGCCAATTGGTGGCAAACAGCTGAAAGCTTGGGCGAGTGGACATTGGTTGGCTGCACTGTCGCGCCCGGATTTGAGTTTTCAAGTTTTGAAATGGCGCCAAAAGATTGGCGACCTCAACTTCAACGCTAGTCTAGCGTTGCCGATCTGTTTGTGTACTTTGCGCCCACGTAAACCAAAAGTTGTTCAAACTTTCTGCTAGTGACCTATATTCAGCGGGCGATTGCGGCTTAACGATATAGGCATTTGCGCCTAGCTTTTGACTGTTTATGACGTCTTTTCTGGCGTCCGACCCTGAACAAACCAAAACGGGTATGGTGGCATAAGTCGAATTACCGCGTATTTCGCGCAGAACATCATACCCACTGATACCTGGCATAACCAGATCAAGTATGATTAAATTTGGTGACCATTCGTTCAATATTTGGAGCGCTTTAGTCCCGTCGGACGCTCGAATGACCTCTATTTCTGGATGGCATTTCGTAAGTGCCTTTTGTAGAAAGTCAGCATCTGTATCATCATCTTCTACAAGTAAAATACCAATACTCATGCTTCTGGAACTTCATCATTTGGCATTACTTTTGGCAAATTGAAATGGATGCTGGTTCCTTCTGAATAATCCGTATCAACCCAAATTCTACCACCGTGAGACTGAATAATGCGTTGGCAAATTGCGAGCCCGACACCCTCTCCTTGTTGATGTAGGCCATCAGGTAGCCGTTGAAACATGCGAAAAACATTTGTTGCTTGGTCTTTCGGAATACCTATACCGTTGTCATTGAATTGAAAACTAATCATCATTTCTCCTTCTTGATACTTCAGATCAAACATGGGTGTTTTATCCGATCTATATTTGATTGAATTTTCAATGAGATTGGTGAAAAGCTGAATGATCAAACTCTCATCCCCCTTTACCGACGGTAAGCCGCCGACGGGGAAGAAGGCGTTTGAGATATCGAATTTATCTTTGAGCTCCGCTTTTACTGTATGAAGCACCTTGTTAATCGAGACAGTTTTAAAAATAAGGCTATGGCGCCCAACACTTGCAAACTCGGTCAGGGTCCGCACCATGTTTTGTGCTTGTTGGGCTGATTCTATAATTTTAAGTGCGGTTTGTGTTGTTTGGTTGGGGTCATCAATATCTTCCAAGAGCAATTCAGCAAACAAATTCATATGCCGTATTGGGCGTTTGAGGTCATGAGCGACGATTGAGTTAAACTGATTTAGAATATCGTTTGTTTGTCGCAATTCAGCATTGGTTTCTTGAAGTTGGATTTCGGTGGATTTAATTTGATGGATTGAGATGAAAGAGATGGTGACGCCATCTTTGCCCGTTGGTACAGCGGAGACACGATGCCATCCATTAAGATGAGTTTCTTGCAAATAAGTTTCAAAAATAATCGGTTCACCAGTTTCTGCTACCCGCTTATATTTGTCGAAAATTCCTTGCTCTATTCGTTGTGGGAAATCGCCACGGATTGTTTTGCCAATTAGTGCTTCTGGTGTGCGGTTTAGTATTTTTCCAACAGTTGGATTGGCCGCAACAAATCGAAAATCAAAGATTTCTCCCATGGCGTCATAAATTGCCTGCATACTTAAAATGCCCGCTTCAGAAGAATCGAAAATAGCTTGGTTCAAGTCGGCCAGTTTCTTGAGGTGTTCCTCGTTATGTCGCTTTTCCGTGATGTCCATGCAAATTGCTATGAATATTTCATCATCACCCACATGATCTCTCTCTAAGCGAACATCGACTGGATATATTTCACCATTCTTTCGTTTGTGAAGTGAGCTAAAATGTTGTTGGGCTATCTCATTTGAACGCAGGGGGATTAAGAGCTTTTCTAATTCGTTCTTACCCATATCCACCTTAACGTCGAGAGGGCACATTTGCAGCATTTCTTCTTTGGTATATCCTAAATTATCGCAAGTTCGTTTGTTGACATACCGGTATTTCATTGTTGCGCCGTCTAGCACATAAAACTCGTTGCCTGACCGTTCAATCATACTGCCCAAATGAGCTGTTTGGTCTTCTGCGTCATGCAGCCTTTTCGACGTCTTCGTATATTCCATTGTTTGAGCGCGTAAGCTGTAATTTTCAAGCGTTGCAAGACAAACTCGGCCAAGATTAGCAAGGTTTTCTCGATCGCTGTCTGAAAACTCTCTAGGTTTGGAATCAATGATACACAAGGCGCCGAGCTCGAGACCATTTTGCAAGATCAGTGGGAAACCTGCGTAGAATACGATGTTCGTTTCCCCAACCATGGTTGGACGCGTTTTAAAAAATGTGTCTTTCGTTGCGTCTTCTACAACAAGAATTTCTTTATTTTTAAGGGCTACGCCACAAAACGAATCTTCTGCTGGTATGTGGACGAAGTTTGTGTCTTTAAGCGATGTAAATATCGGCTGATGTTTGCCAACTATGGTTACGACGGATTCAGGCACGTTGAAAATTGAACGAGCAAGCGTGGTAATATGATTCAGAGTTGGATCTTTTTCCGTCGTCGGCCATTCTAGATTTTGCTGTTCGGTTTTGTCAGGCTCATTTTTGACGTTTACGTTCATAAGATTTAGCCTCTGTCTCAAGATGGACTCGATTTTAGTTAAAACTTCACTGTATGTGGAATTTATACTTTCATCATCCGCAGTTTATGTCGGCTACACGTTATATTGCAATTGACATTAGTAATACTAATTATATGAGTAGTATAGGGGAGCACTATATGTTGCAAAATAAAGATCCGCGCGAACTCAATGTCCTCATATTGGATGATGATGAGGCTGACGTGCTTTTGTTAGAGCGTCAACTTGCAAAAGTTGAAGATTACGACTTCAACACTTTTTCTGCCAAAAATGGCAATGAAGCTATTGCGATTTGTGGTTATGAAGACGTCGATATGGTGTTTTCAGATTTTGCATTGGCCGAAGGCAGTTGTGTGGATTTCTTGAGAGACCTGCGTCACCTTAAAGCGTCCGTGCCGATCGTTCTGGTATCAGGCATGCCTGGTCGATTTGTTCGCAGTCTAGGATTTCCTGCTGGTGCCAAAGCTTTTGTATCAAAGGATGATCTTTCACCAACCTTGATTGAAGCTGCGATAGATACAGCTGAACATGCATTGATGATCGAACAACAGCTCAGTCAACTTGTGCACAGTGTGCAAACAGCTTCGGTTGTTCGTGAAGATCGACTTTTTGATCTGTGTTCGGTCGTGAATGAATTTGTGAATACACTCGATAGTGACGTGAACGCTGTGCCAGCTTCATTGCGTCAAGACATGAATGACTTGAAAGAGTTGGTGGGTGAGTATACGCGACCAACCCGCGATACCACACCAAGCATTGCCTCTTCATCCTTTCAAGGGTCTCAGATGGAAGAACAGGCATTGGTTGGCGTGTTCAAAACTATGAGCCATTATTTTTTCGTCGATGAGGAGGACGGTGAGCCTTCAATCTCGACGCGACATGATGAAAATTTGCTCATTATTGACGTTGTCTTGCCAGATAATATAACCGCCTCATCCCATAGTGAAGGGGTGAATACACTTGCTGATACGGCTCAAAAATTGGGTGGACGTCTGGAAATAAACAAAGACCTGTCTGGAACGATCTTTACGATTGAATTACCGGCTCAAAACGCTGAGTAAGCTGGTTTTAAGCCGGTACTATTCAACAATTTGATCTTTGGCCTCTAGCCATTAGCGAAATATTGGCCGCCATTTGCTGTTAGGACAGAGCCAGTAATAAAGCCAGAATCATCCGACGCTAGAAAAACGACGCAGCGGGCAATTTCTTCAGGTTCACCCAAACGGCCAACTGGAATGTGCGGCAGAATTTTCTCATTCAACACTTTCTCAGGAATAGCCTTCACCATCTCAGTGCCGATGTAACCGGGACAGATAACATTTGCGGTGATGCCTTTTGAAGCACCTTCTTGGGCGAGTGATTTCATCAGGCCGATGTCACCCGCTTTAGACGCTGCATAATTTGCCTGACCTGCTTGTCCTTTTTGTCCATTGATTGATGAAATGGTGATCACACGGCCAAAACCGCGTTCTCGCATGCCGGGCCAAATTGGGTGGGTCATGTTGAACACGCCGTTGAGGTTTGTTGATAAAACCTCTTGCCACTGTTCTGGTGTCATCCGGTGAAACATGGAGTCCCGCGTAATGCCAGCGTTGTTGACGAGCACATCAATTGGACCAAGGTCTGCTTCTACGCTGGCAATGCCTTCTTTGCAGGCATCGTAGGATCCCACATCCCATTTATATGTTTTGATGCCGGTTTCAGCGGTAAAGGCTGCCGCCTTTTCCTCGTTGCCCGCATAACTGGCCGCAACTGCATAGCCTGCTTCTTTCAAAGCAATCGCAATGGCTGCACCTATTCCGCGAGAACCGCCTGTTACTAACGCTACTTTTGTCATGTTAAGTCCTTAAAATATTGGGAGGTTTAATTTCAATTTATCTTTCTACCGTCAGCGCAACGCCCATACCGCCGCCAATACACAAGGTTGCAAGACCTTTTTTGGCGTCACGACGTTGCATTTCGTGGAGGAGGGTAACAAGGACACGACAGCCGGAGGCTCCAATTGGGTGGCCAATTGCAATGGCGCCGCCATTTACATTGACTTTATCTGTGTCCCAACCAAGGCCTTTATTGACGGCACATGCTTGCGCGGCAAAGGCTTCGTTGGCCTCAACAAGATCAAGATCATCGACAGACCATCCTGCTTTATCAAGAGCTTTCTTAGAAGCAGGAATTGGGCCTGTACCCATGATGCTTGGATCGACACCAGCCGTTGACCATGAGGCAATGCGGGCTAATGGAGTAAGGCCGCGCTTTTCAGCCTCAGCTGCTGTCATCAAAACGACAGCGGCTGCGCCATCATTAATGCCGGATGCGTTGCCGGCCGTGACCGTGCCTTCTTTATCAAAGGCTGGGCGAAGCTTTTGCATATTTTCGATTGTCGCGCCAAGACGGATATATTCGTCAGCATCAACAACGGTCTCACCTTTGCGCGTTTTGACCGTGAAAGGAATGATCTCATCTTTGAAACGGCCAGCTGCTTGCGCTGTTTCTGCTTTGTTTTGTGAAGCAAGCGCAAATTCATCTTGTTGGTCGCGTGTGATTTGGAATTCTTTGGCAACATTCTCGGCTGTTGTGCCCATGTGGTAGCCGTTGAAGGCATCCCAAAGACCATCTTTGATCATGCTGTCGACCATTTTGTAGTCGCCCATTTTAACACCAGCCCGTAGGTGTTGAACGTGTGGGGAGAGCGACATGTTTTCTTGACCGCCAGCAATCACTACATTGGCGTCACCGTTTGCAATTTGCTGCATACCAAGGGCTACCGCGCGAAGGCCTGACCCACACACTTGGTTGAGGCTCCATGCGCTTGCTTCAATAGGAACACCTGCATTGATGGATGCTTGACGGGCAGGGTTCTGGCCTTGGCCTGCTGTTAGGACTTGTCCCAAGATTACTTCATCAACATCAGTGGCTGCCACTTTGGCTTGCTCTAGAACGCCTTTGATGACAGCTGCCCCCAGATCGTGAGCAGGGGTCGTTGCAAACGAACCACTGAATGAACCAACGGCCGTACGGCCTGCGCTAACAATAACTATATCGTCTGAACTCATGGGAGACCTCTCTCAGGATGTAAATTTAATTGACTAAAACCAAATTGCTGCAATGCAGCATTTTTAGGGTCATACTATAGTTAACGTTAAAAAGTAAACGTTGGAAACGGCTTATTGGCCATATTTGCAAAAAACATTTGTGATCAAGGTAATTTCATCAAGTTTTGAGCTTATCTCATTGTGCTCTGCGACAACACAGTTATGGTAGAGACAGGAACAGTCGTGCTTGGAGGGCAAAGTGGCCAAATCAGAAGATAGTATCGTTATCAAGAAATATGCGAACCGGCGATTATATAACACTGGCACAAGCACTTATGTGACCCTCGAAGACCTCGCCGTCATGGTGAAATCCGAGGAAGATTTTATCGTGGTTGATGCAAAAAGCGGCGAAGATATTACACGCTCTGTGCTCACTCAAATTATCTTTGAGCAGGAAGCAAAAGGTCAAAACCTACTGCCTGTGACTTTTCTTCGCAATCTTATTCAATTTTACGGAGACAGCGTCCAATCGATCGTTCCAAGTTATCTTGAACATTCAATGGATTCCTTTCGTGAACAGCGGGAATCCTTCCAAGAGCAAATGGGGGCAGGCTTTGATCCATCAAATGCTATGGACATGATGGCAGAGCAAACCCGCAAGAACACAGAGATTTTCCAAAACGCAATGCGCATGTTTATGCCGTTTGCTTCAGGCGAGGCGGGCGAACCTACACCGCCAATTGATCCAGAAAAATCAAAAGATTCTGATGAACTGGAAGCGATGAAGGCACAACTTGCTGAAATGCAGGCGACAATTAAGTCGATGTCTGAGAAGTAATTTACGAGAAACTGACAAGTAATTGATCGGGCCGCCCTTAATTGGCCCACCCTTTGCTCCTACCTAAGTGGGACGCTGCGAAACTGGGGATTTTTGTTTCGCTTTGACGCAAAGGTAGCTTTGAACGATGAAAATTGTATCAAAACGGCACAACCAATATGAAACGAAACGGGTTCTGCCTGTTGAGTTCACTAAAAAAGCGGCGAATGATGAGCGTTCTTTTGAAAAGCCCCCGCAATCGACCCGCCTCCACAAACCGATAAATCATTTTGCAGGTCAAAGTGCAATTTTGGCGCAAATCATCGTCTCTCGCGAAGATGAGACTGTGATCAATGGGTTTAATGCTGCACAAACACTTGCGGCAAACAGCGGCTATGGCGAAGCGTTAGACCGCAAGCAGGTACGGATGAAAACAGGAAGTTATTTGGCTGATGTTGCCTAATAAAATATTGTTTTTATCAGGCAACTCAGTGTTTGTTTTTGAATAGATAATATTACAGAGCTATTATTTTTATTTAATGACGTGCAGCAATGGCTTCTTCATCATTTGAAATTTTATTCGGAACCGTTAACAGGTCGATATTTACCTGGTTACTATTAACATCGGGCATGGAAACACGATACTCATTGATCAATTTTTTCAGCTGCTCATTCTGCTCGATCGCCTGTTCGTATCTTATTTTGGTGCCTTCTGCTTTTTTCGATTCTTCGTTTAATTTCTCGATGCGCGAAGTGAGATCGTGATTTTTATCTTGCTCTTGCTGTAATTCGAAAATGTTAGCATCATATTTCAGATTTAATTCCTGAAGCTTTGTATTGATTTCCTCAATTTCTTCACTGTAACGATCCTTTTGTATACGCATCTTTTCCAGATCATTTTCGGTTGTTTCAATGTGGCGAAAGCTTCTGATTTCCTTTTCTTTCAACGCTTTTACCTCTTTGATCTGTTCCTTGTGAGAAGTTTGGGAAAGTCTCAGTTGTGATCTGATATTCTCAATTTCTGTTTTCAAGGAAAACGTCATGTTGTGGTGTTTGCGTTTTGTAAGTTCGGCTTGCCGCTTTAAGTTGTCAATCTCATCTGTCGATGTGCCAATGAATGCTTCTAATTTTGCGAAATCTTCCTTCAAGGCAATATACTTGGTATTGACGGCAGATACCTCTTGCGTCAAGGCATTGTTGTGCTCATTAAGAGTTTCAATGGTCTTGTCTTTTTCGCTGATTTCCGCATCTAGTTGGATCATTCGTTTGGATAATCCATCCAGTTCAAAACTGTAGCCATTCTTTTGATTGATGGCCACCTCTAGTTTGGTTTCTAAATCGGCACACTCATTTTCTTTTTGAAAAAGCTTATTTTTTTGGTTTTCATTTTCAGCAAGAGTGTCTTTGAAGAGATCTGCAGCTCTTTTACTGCTTGTTTTAATGTTGAAAATGATTTCACGTGCTTCAGTAAGCGCTTCTTTGTTCGCTTGCTCCGAATTTGTAACAGTGGCAAGTTCAATTGAAAGTTCTTCTAATTCACTTGTTGCACGGCGTTTTTCATCTTCAATCTGCCGCATTTCAATGGCCGCAACTTGCATTTCCTTTTCCAACCTCAACTTGGACAGAAGTGTCGTTTTTGCTAGCGCACTTAGGTGCTCAATAGCAGAATGGTTTTTGGAAATTTCTGCAGTTTGTTCGGAAATGTGGTTGACTACGTCACCAACCTTGCGCGCCCGGTATATATCTTTTTCTAATTTCATCATTTCGTCGTTTCGAGAGAAATCCTCGATAAAATCGGTGGTTTCTTCCGATGGTTCATTCGACAATGAAAGATCTGGTTTTGTTTGATTTAGGGGGAAATTTTTAGGTTCATTTGCACTCGAAAAAATACTAAACATTATACGCCTATAAAAATACAATTAATTTATGAGGCGAGTTTTTATTGAATTAAATTATGAATGTAAACCTATAATCTCAAATGAGGTGGATGATTTACGTGTATTTGATCGTGAAATGAAGTTAATTGAATTTGTATGCCATTGAATTATTTAAGCTTATTTTTCAAAATAATATTATGCACAGTTAGTCCACATTTATACGATAAATTTTTTTCGGTTATATTTATATCAATTTAAGGTTGATATTGTTTTTACTTCAACTTTTAGTTGCTCTCTGCTGTGACGGTTTTTTGACTTATTCATAAATGGGTTTCTAAGTTGGAAGGAGTACGTCCAAATAAACGCCTCAATGCCCCGCCTTCAACCAGTATCTTCTAATTTTTGACAGTAAATTGCCGATTTATTGCTGACTTAAGCGTCCATTGCTTCCAATTGATCGATAAAGCCTTCGATTAACGACAGACCTTTTTGCCAAAAAGCTGGGTCAGCTGCATCAAGTCCGAATGGTGCAAGTAACTCGGAATGGTGTTTTGTACCGCCGGCTTTTAGAAGGTCGAAATATTTTTCCTGAAAACCATCTTCAGCGCCTTCGTAAACGGCATAAAGCGAGTTTACGAGGCAGTCACCGAATGCATAGGCATAGACGTAAAATGGTGAATGGATGAAGTGCGGAATATAAGTCCAGAATGTCTCATAGCCTTCACCGCAGACGATTGCTGGGCCTAAGCTTTCTTTTTGAACACCCATCCAGATGTCACCAATTTGCTCTGACGTCAGCTCGCCTTCGCGCCGTGCTGTGTGGACACGTCGTTCAAAGGTGTAAAATGCGATTTGGCGCACCACCGTGTTGAGCATGTCCTCAACCTTGGAGGCGAGCATGATTTTGCGCTCTTGCTTGTCTTCAATACCATCCAAGATAGAGCGGAAAGTGAGCATCTCACCAAACACGCTGGCCGTTTCTGCAAGCGTTAGCGGTGTGGGGGCCATTAAAGCCCCTTGTGGGCTTGCTAGCACTTGGTGCACGCCGTGGCCGAGCTCATGGGCAAGTGTCATCACATCACGAATTTTGCCTTGATAATTCATCAAAACATAAGGGTGGGCGCTTGGCACGGTTGGGTGGGAGAAAGCGCCGGGCGCTTTGCCTTCACGCACAGGTGCATCAATCCAACCCTTGTTGAAGAAGTCTGCTGCAATGTCGCGCATTTCAGGGGAGAAGGCGCCATAGGCTGATAGGATCGTTTCTTGGGCGCTTTCCCATGTAATTGGTTTTGTTTCTTTGCGCGGGAGTGGTGCGTTGCGGTCCCAATGGTTCAAGGTTTCTTGACCGAGCCACTTTGCTTTGAGTTTATAGTAGCGATGAGAAAGGCGCGGGTAGGCGTCGCTCACGGCTTTTTCCAGCGCGTCAACGACCTCGCGTTCAACGCGGTTTGCAAGGTGGCGGCTATCTGCCACATCTTCAAAACCACGCCAGCGGTCAGAAATTTCATTGTCTTTTGCAAGTGTGTTGGTGATGAGTGTGAAAAGGCGCAGATTTTCGCCAAACACTTTGGCAAGTGCATCAGATGCTTGCTTGCGCTTCGCCCCATCATCATTGACCAAAAGATTGAGCGTTTGTTCAAGAGCAAGGCTCGTGCCGTCAACGTCAAAGCGCAGAGCAGCCATTGTCTCGTCAAACAGTCGATTAAAAGCACCACGACCTGTGACAGATTTTTCGAGGAATAATTCCTCGGTTTTTTCATCCAGTTGGTAAGGTTTATCAAGGCGCAAATCTTCAAACCATGGGCGATAATAGGCAAGGCCCTCATGGGTCAGCGCTGATTCAATGATGTCATCGTCAATGGTGTTGAGTTCGAGGCCAAAAAACAAAAGGTTCGAGCTAATCGTTGTGATTTGCTCATTCATATCGCCATAAAATTTGGCGCGCACTGGGTCTGATGTGTTGCTTGCATAAGACAGGCCTGCAAATGAACCGATACGGCCAAGACGGTCTTGTAAAGCTTCGAATTGTTTGATCGCGGTAAAAAGGTCATCAGGAGAGTTTTTCGCAAACTCTTCGAGTTTTCCGCGATAGGTGGCCGCGAATTCTTCGGCCTCTTTGGTTGATAATTCTAAGTCCTTTTCTAACTCAGCGCTGCCAATCGCCGGATAAAGGTCGCTCAAGTCCCATTCTGGCAAATTACCTAAGTCGATCTCTTGTGCGGTGGCGGTGTTTTGAGAGTGAGCGGGGTGAGGCAGGGAAAAAGGCACTTTAATGTCTCCAAAATATTAATAGTTGAATCAATAAGGCGCTTGCCTAGAAACACAAGTGACAAAATAACAATTGTTTTTGGTCATGTTTCGAGATTGTCGCGGCTTGGATGTGAAAAAAATCCGCTTGTGCCGAAATGAAGCGCAAACATTAAGAGCGCATTAACCGATTCACCCGCATTTTAGAGGGGGGCTTCGAAGGCTGCGATGCCTCTTTTTTGGAATTTGGACTAAGGTTTAGCGTTTTATGAAAACGAAAATTCTGATCGTTGATGATGATCCGGTACAATTGCGTTTGCTCGATGGTGTTTTAACAAAATTTGGATGTGACGTAATCTCCGCAAGTGGTGGGGAAGAAGCGCTGTCTATGCTTGAAGAACATGATGTGGATGTGGTGGTGCTTGATCTTGTTATGCCTGACGTTGATGGCATGACCGTTTTAGAACGCAAACGAAAAGCTGGCAATCATGTCCCTGTTATCGTGCAGACATCACAAGGTGGTATTGATACAGTTGTGAGTGCCATGCGTGCGGGTGCCCATGATTTTGTGGTTAAACCGTTTTCACCAGAACGCCTTAATGTTTCCATTCAAAATGCATTAAAAATCAACGCGCTAGAAACTGAGTTGCAGCGTGCTAAGCGAACCATTTCCGGTAAGCTAACCTTTAAGGATATGATCACATCTAGCCCGCGTATGCATCGGGTGATTGATTTGGGTGAGCGGGCAGCTTCGTCCAATATTCCGATTTTACTGGAAGGTGAATCGGGTGTTGGTAAAGAGATGATGGCGCGGGCCATTCAAGGCTCTTCCAATCGTCAATCGAAACCATTTGTCACGGTTAACTGTGGTGCCATTCCTGAAAACTTAGTCGAGTCCATTCTGTTTGGGCATGAAAAAGGCGCATTTACAGGTGCTGTTGAGAAACAGATTGGTAAGTTTCAAGAAGCCAATGGCGGCACGCTATTTCTGGATGAAGTTGGTGAGTTGCCGCTTGATGTTCAGGTGAAGTTGCTGCGCGCGATCCAAGAAGGTGAAGTTGACCCTGTTGGTGCAAGGGCGCCAGTGAAGGTTGATATTCGCATTATTTCCGCCACCAATCGCAGCTTGCTTGATATGGTGAAAGAAGGCGCTTTTCGTGAAGACCTTTATTATCGATTGAATGTGTTTCCAATCACTATCCCGCCTTTGCGTGATCATGTCGAAGACATTCCAGAACTTGCCCGCCATTTTACAACGCGATTTGCCGTGGAAGAAGGGCGGCGCCATATTCGCGGTTTAACCAAACATGCGATTGAAATGTTGATGGCATATCCATGGCCTGGCAATATTCGGCAGTTGGAAAATGCTGTTTTTCGTGCAGTGGTGCTTTGCGATGAGGCGGAACTAACGCCTGCCGAATTTCCACAAATTGCCACCGTTGTTGATGGCAATGCAGATCGAGCCATGCCAGATCCACTGCCGACAATGCCACAAACCTTGTCGATGTCGGATCTCCATCGTTTTGATGATCCGAACATGATCGGCGCTCATGAAGGTTTTTCAAGCAGTGTTGAAGATGAGCAAGATGCCGCAATGCATTTGATGGATGTGACCGATAATGTGCGTCCATTGGATGAGCTGGAAGCGGAAATTATCGAGACCGCGGTGCGTCATTATGGCGGACAAATGTCGGAAGTTGCCCGTCGCCTAGGAATTGGACGTTCAACACTCTATCGAAAAATCAAGGAATACGACATTGATGTCGATGTGAATGCGGCCTGAATGCTTCATCTTCATGCAATTTTACCTAAATTTGCTGTTTTTTAGGGAATTCAGTGTAAAAACTGAAACATAAAAACCACATTGGGTTATAACTAGAACGAATCACGTGTTTTTGTGTTGTCTAAAGTGTGGAATTTTTGTTTCTAAGCTGTGAAATCGAAACAAGGTCTAAATTGGATGATTCTAAAACGTTTTTTGCTTGTTAGCACCGCACTTGCCATGACCGCTACAGTGGTTTTGACAAATGACGTGGACGCGCAGTCTTCCGAGACCTTAGAGGAAACAAAGCTCGCAGCTTTGACAGGGGCTGAAAGTACGCTTGCTCAACCAGAGCTGTTGAAGGTACAAAAACACGCAACCCTTTCGACACCACTTTCTGATACCGATAAACTGCTCAATAATGCGCCTGAAGCTGATAATGCGCCTGAAACTGGTGATGTGGATGCTTTCATACCTGAGACGGCTGCTAATGATGCTGTCGCTGTGGCGATTGAGAGCATTGTCGGCGAACTCTACAATACAGGTGATGCTGTTGATCGCAAAAATCGCGAAGCAATTGCCGATTTTTATGGTGAGCGCGGTTACCAACCTGTTTGGGTTAAAGACGGTGTTTTAACGCAAGAAGCCAATCTTTTGATTGAGCGGCTTAATGATGCTGCCATCGATGGTTTGGATCCATCTGACTATCCCGTTTATGAGCTTGATGGCTTTGAAGATGCTGATTCAGTTGCAGGCGCGGAAATGCAATTGACGGAGACGCTTCTTAAATATGCTCGCCACGCACAAGGTGGCCGATTGATCCCAAGCAAAGTAAGCAACGGTTTTAAAAATAAGCCCGTTTACCCAGAGCCTGCGGAAGTATTGGTGAAGATTGCAAACAGTGTCGACAAAGTCGCGGCCCTGTCTAGCTACAATCCTCCGCATAAGGGTTTTAAGGCACTAAAAGCAGAACTTGCACGGTTGCAAGCGGCAACTGCCGTTGAGCCTAATGTCATCATTCCCGCTGGGGACACCCTTTATAAAGGTGTGCGCAGTGACCGCGTTGCTATATTGCGCGAGCGATTGAATGTGCCGGTGATTAACAACGAAGATCCGAGAAAATTCGACAAGCCGCTTCAAGCGGCAGTTCGTGCTTTCCAAAAAGAACATCATCTTGTTGCTGACGCTGTTGTCGGCGCAAAGACGTTGAGGTTTTTGAACGGCAAAACGAGCAATCGGGTCCATGACATTGTCGCAAATATGGAACGCTGGCGTTGGTTGCCGCGTGACATGGGCAATTTGCATGTTGTGTCGAATATTCCTTCTTATAATGCGACCGTTTATAAGAATGGCGAGAATATTCACCGCACCCGCGTGGTGGTTGGTAAAACCAAACACGCCACACCAATCTTTTCAGACCACATGGAATTTGTGGTCGTGAATCCACATTGGAATGTGCCGTATTCAATCGCTTCTAAAGAGCTGTTGCCGAAGATTAGATCCAACCCATCCTATGTGAGTAGCCGCAATTACGAAATTCTTCGTGGTGGACGTGTGGTTGATCCAACATCGGTCAATTGGGATGAAAACAGTTTCAGGAAAGTGCGTATTCGCCAGAAACCGGGTGGCCGTAATGCGCTTGGTCTTGTGAAGTTCTTGTTCCCGAATGAACATGCGATTTATTTCCACGATACGCCGTCAAAAAGCCTTTTCCAACGTGTCTCACGGGCCTACAGCCACGGGTGTGTGCGCATTCATAACCCATTTAAATTTGGCGATGTGTTGATGAAACATGCAAAAGGTTGGGATAACGGCCGTTTGCGCTCAATGGTTGGTGGTAGAGAAAAGTACATTAAGCTCAAAGGTGATGAGCGCATTCAAGTGCACTTAACCTACTTCACGGCTGTTGCTGATGAAGATGGAAAAATCTCATATAAATCAGATCTTTATGGACACCATAAGCGTGTAAAACGTGCGCTTGGGCTTCTGTAAAACTTTATTTTAAGACCCGTTTTTACTGGTTGAATCCGGTTTCATTGTTAATCTTTGATTAGCCATGATTGATGAGATTTGATCAATTGTGATGTGCTGCCCCAATCTTGTCATAGTCAAAGATCAAAAGAAGGTGGAACAATGAGGCATTTCTTGGTAAATGTCTGTTAACGCTAAACACCGATAATAGAAACTGGGGAAGCTGAAGTTGTGCTAAGTATCGGTGTAGGAACAACGCTTTTGAGAAACAACATTGTAATGAATTTTGCGCAGCGCGCATTTGCGCGGGCTCTTGGTAAATCAAAAGCGGTGAAAAGATTG
Source organism: uncultured Hyphomicrobiales bacterium (assembly GCA_964553335.1). Taxonomy (GTDB): domain Bacteria; phylum Pseudomonadota; class Alphaproteobacteria; order Rhizobiales; family JACESI01; genus JACESI01. Next base: position 48,813 of record CAZKKW010000004.1, read on the forward strand.
GCGAACGCCACGCTTTCCGCAGCGCTTAGCATTGGCGTATTGGTTGCTCCAATTCCGTATCAAGGTGTTAGTGAAGCGAATGCCGCTGGCGGCACGCGTACCCTTTGGGTTCATTTTACCCATACGGGTGAAGAGAAAAAGATCACCTTCCGTCGCAATGGCCGTTATGTCCAAAAAGGCCTTAGAGAGCTTGAGTGGATTGTGAGAGATTTCCGCCGTAAGCAATCGACGAAGATGGACCCACGCTTGTTTGACCTGATCTGGTCTGTCTATCAAGAGTCAGGCGCCACAAAAGCGATCCGTGTTGTTTCTGGTTATCGTTCTTTGAAAACAAACAATCAACTTCGTCGTCGCTCACGCGGTGTTGCAAGAACCAGCCAACATACAGCTGGTAAAGCGATGGATTTCTTCATCCCAGGCGTGCCTGTTCGCCGATTGCGTGAAATTGGTCTGCGTCTCCAGGCCGGAGGTGTTGGCTATTATCCTGGTTCAAGAACACCTTTCGTGCATATGGATACGGGACGTGTGCGCCATTGGCCGCGCATGACACCCAAACAGCTTGCGCGTGTTTTCCCGAAAGGCAAAACGCTGCACGTGTCAACAAATGGCCGCAAGCTTGCTCGTTATTCACAAGCGCTTGCTGAATATAATGCGAATAAGAAGCGCGTCATTCAGCCGTTGAGCAAATCGAAACGCACAGTCATCGCCTCTGCTTCTAAGAAAAAGAAGAAAAATGGTGGCGTCCTTGCTGGTCTGTTTGGCAAGAAGAAAAACACTGCAGTGACAGCCACGGCGGAAAAACCAATTGTTGTAGCTGCGAAGGTGCGTAAGAAACCTGCGCCAGCGAAAAAGGTGCCGGTTCCTGTGAAAAGGGCACCAACGCCTGAGCAAAAAGTTCCAGCGACAACGCCAGCCGTTATTGCAAATAGGCTTGATCCAAATGATACAACGCCGATCCCATCCCGTGTTGGTCGTGTTGATGAACCACCAAAAGCAACGCAACAAGCAACTTCAAAACCAGTTGGTGCGCCGTTAGCGCTTGCTGCTGCCAATGTGCCTGCACCGCGTGCTTTGCCAAGCGGACTGCGTGAACAATTTGCACCGCCTTCTGCCATTGTGATTGCCAAAGCACCAACACCGCAACTGCGTCCTGATTATGCGCCAACAAACTTAGAAGTTGGTCAACCTCAAGTGATCGCAGCTAATATCGCACCTAGTGCAAATGAAAGCTCAGTTGCGATTGATCCGACGAAAACGGCAGCTCTTACGCGCGAAAGCTTTAAAGTGCCGACGCCGGAAGTTGTTAGAAATCGTCTAGGCAGTGCGAGTGACCCGACCCAATTGGTTTTGAATGAAACACCTAGAAAGAAGCCTGAGCTTGCTCAACCGGCAACGCCGACGCTTGCCTATGCTGTTGCAAATCCACCTGCAGCTCGCATAAGCGCAGATTCGTTTAATGATCGCTTTGGAAGCTTTAATGCTGACATTCGTTCCGGCAATTTACCACCTGTAAAACCTGCCGCTGAGACAAAGAAGATTGCGAAAGTTAAAGCCGCGCCGAAAGCCAAAGAAGCGCCTAAGGAAGAGTTTAATCGCTTTGCAGCATTTGATGAAGTGACGCCAGCGGCAACTGTGACATTGAAAGGTTTGGACCTTGGTGAATCGAGCCGTAGTTTAGCTCTTCGCAAATCACTGGGTGTGCCTGATACGGTGGAGCTTCGCAAAAAACTGCTTAAGACGCAGCATGCGAACCTTACACCGCCAGCGCCAATTCCGACTCCTCGTCGAACAAACCCCGCTCCTACGAACCCTGTTAAATTAGCTGAATCGTTGACAGACACAGCGGCAAAATTGGATTTTTCTGGTGAGCACAAGCAGATCGTAACGGCGCTTCTTGCAAAAGCCTCATTGCTTGACGAAACGCACAGCAAGTTGGCATTACCAAAGCCGAACAAGATGCCAAGCTTGTTTGTTAGTCCAAGCCGTACCTTCAAAGGTGCATTCACGGTTGCATCTAGCAAAGGCTTTGAGACGAAGTTTGAGGGTGATGCAATCGCGATCACACCAACGGTTGATTTCAGTGCGGGCACGGGCCTAAAAGTTACTTGGTTACAAAACTAAGCCGAATGCTTTTTATATTTTGAGACGAAAAAACCGACGGTGAACCGTCGGTTTTTTTATGCGTTTTTATGGGTTTGTTTTCGGGGTCGCTATTCGTCGTCACTTGATGACGGGGCAACCATGCCAAGGGCGTGCATATAAAGATCAAGCATTGCTTCTTGCTCTTGGCGTTCAGCCGTTTCTACTTTGCGAAGCGTGACGATTTTGCGAAGTGTTTTGGTGTCATAACCGTTTGCTTTAGCTTCTGCATAAACTTCTTTTACGTCGTCAGCGATGGCTTTTTTTTCTTCTTCAAGCCGTTCAATGCGCTCTACGATGGTGCGAAGTTGATCTGCTGCGACGCCGCCAATATCTGACATACTGTTACCTTTTGACTTTGTATAAATTGTGAGACCTTGGGGTGCCAGAACAGGCTGGCTTGGTCAATAGATTGTTGCGGTTGTTACCGCTGAGTGCGTCAATGCTGTGGAGGATTGGCTTTAAAAGTGGCCTTTTGCTCTGCTGTTGCCTCCGTTTGATATTTATCGCGCCATTCTGAATAGGGCATGCCGTAGACAACCTCGCGCGATGCTTCTTTGTCCATCTCAATGCCTTGTTCAGCGGCGGCTTCACCGTACCAGCGCGACAAGCAGTTGCGACAAAAGCCGGAGAGGTTCATCAAATCAATGTTTTGAACATCGGTGCGTTCGCGAAAATGGGCGACAAGCCTGCGAAAGGCTGCAGCTTCCAGTTCCGTTTGTGTTTTTTCATCAATTTTTGACATCGTGTGTTCCTGCGTTTGTTTGCGCCAGTTTAGGAAATGGTAAAGCGCCATGCAACGATACTTTGCGTGATTGACTTACCGTTCTGTTCTGGATGGGTAGAAAGTGTGTTCACCTAAAATTGGGTTGTTGAATTGCTCTTTTAAGAGTGGAGCTAGTCGTTCTGCCCATTCCTCTGCCCCTTTACGGTCTGCAATCAAATCTTGCCGTAACTCAACCAAAGCATGGGCGCGGCCCCTCTTTGTACCGTGTTGGAACATACAATCATTTTTCAAGGCGCCGTCATAAGGAACATTATCGCCAACTGTAAGCGCGGGGTCTGCTCTTAATCCTTCAAGCAGTGGTTTTGGCAACCTTGGATCGCTATCCCACAAAATTGTGATCTCCCAAGGGCGAGGCGTGCCGCGCCAATTGGGGGTGAAGGAGTGAACGGAAAAAATGAAGGCTGCTTGCCCATCCCTTGCCGTTTCAATGGCGAGTAGTTCATCGTCTATTTGTTGATGATAGGGCGCGTGATAAAGCCGCCGGCGTTTTTCAACCTCTGCACTGTCAGCTTTTGCATTTTCTGGGATCAATGCCCCATCAGAAATGCGCATCATCAAAGTTGGATCATCATGGCCACGGTTGGGATCAATCAGCAACCGTGAGAAATTTGATAAAACCGCAGGCACATCAAGGGCTTTTGCAAGGGCCAGCGTGACGTCTTGAGCGCCAATATCGTAAGCGATGTGACGTGATAATTGATCTTCACCCAACCCCAGCTTGTTATAAGCAGGCGGTATGGTTGCTGTGGCATGATCGCAAATGAGCAAAAGGCCTTTTTTGCGATCACCGCGAACGTGAGTGAAGGGAGAATAATTTTTTGTCGTCGCTGAGGTCATTGAAAGTCGAAAAGTTGAATAATTGCTGTTATATTTCCTTATCAGCTTCTTTGTTTTGCTGCATTAGCATTCAACTAGATGGTTGAACAACTTTGACAGCTATTGTGTGAGCGTTGACAAGGCTGAGCCTCGCAGCAATACATAGGTTTAACGATAAACGAATCGATTTTATTCGACACATGAAAAAAATAGCTTGCACTTTTTTGTCACTATGCCATTACACCACCATAACGGCATTTTTTGGTGGTTCTCTCACTATTGGCGCGGCGTCAGTCGCTCATGCAGACTTGAGATTGTGCAATAAAACGTCGAGCAAAATCAGTGTTGCCATAGGTCACAAGAATGATGGTTCTTGGAAGACTGAGGGTTGGTGGAATTTTAGCCCAACCGATGACGACAATGCTTGCAAAGTTTTATTGCCAGGGCCACTGACGTCTCGCTTTTATTATGTCTACGCAATGGACATAACAAAGGGCGGTGAGTGGGGTGGAACGGCTTTGCTTTGCACCCAACAAAAAGAATTCACCATTGAGGGGATCGAAAATTGCATCCCGCGTGGTTATGAACAGACCGGCTTTTTTGAAGTCGATACCAGCAAACAGGAAAGTTGGACAATCCAACTGACCGATCCAGAACAAGACGGAACATGATTATGAGAAGAGAACGCAAGGTCAAGATTTTAGCTACACTTGGGCCTGCATCATCTTCCCCGGAAATGCTTCGAAAACTATTTGAGGCTGGCGTGGATACCTTTCGTATCAACATGAGCCACTCAAGCCATGAATTGCTCAATTCCCTTGTTGATGACATTCGGCAAGTTGAAGCCGATGTGAAGCGTCCTATTGGTATTTTGGCTGATTTACAGGGGCCAAAGCACCGTCTTTCGGCATTTGCCGATGATAAAATCAAGCTTACTGTGGGCGATGAATTTGTTTTGGATTCAAATGATATTCCAGGTGATCAGTCACGGGTTTATTTGCCGCATCCAGAAATTTTTGAATCTGTAGAAGCGGGTCATCGGTTGCTTTTGGATGATGGTAAAGTTCGTCTTCGTTGTGTCAGCAATGACGGCAAGCGGATTGTCACAACAGTGGAAGTAGGCGTTAGCCTTGCAAGCCGCAAAGGTGTTTCGATGCCTGATAGCAGCTTGTCTGTTGGTGCCTTGACTGAGAAAGATTTGTCGGACCTTAACGCCGCTTTGGCTGCGAAAGTGGACTGGATTGCCCTGTCATTTGTTCAACGCCCTGATGATATTGCGGAAGCGCGCAAAATCGCCCGTGGTCGTGTCGGTATCATGACCAAGGTTGAGAAACCTCAAGCGCTGCAGTGTTTGAACGAAATTATTGAATTGTCTGATGCCATTATGGTTGCGCGTGGCGACCTTGGTGTTGAAATGCCTTTGGAGGCAGTGCCCGGTATTCAAAAACGCTTAACACGGGCGGCCCGTCGGGCAGGTAAGCCGGTGGTTGTTGCGACACAAATGCTGGAATCCATGATTACGGCGCCAGCACCAACACGGGCTGAAGTCTCCGATGTTGCAACGGCAGTGTTTGAAGGTGCTGATGCTATTATGCTTTCCGCCGAATCAGCTGTTGGCGACTTCCCGACTGAAGCGGTTGCAACCATGAACCGCGTCGCCATTGAAGTTGAGAGTGACCAAAATTACGAAAACATTATGCGCGCGCAACGCACAGAGCCTGAATCAACGGGGGCTGATGCGATTTCTGCCGCAGCCCACCAGATTGCAGAAACACTGGGCTTAGCTGCCATTTGTTGTTTCACGTCTTCTGGTTCAACAGGAATTAGAGCATCGCGTGAACGTCCGACGACACCAATCATTGCTTTGTCGCCGATCCCTAGTACGGCACGCCGTTTGGCGCTTGTATGGGGTCTACACTGTGTCGTTGGTGAGGATGCAAAGGATTTGGATGATATGGTGGATACAGCGTGTAACATTTCGCTTTCTGAAGGGTTTGCTCGTTCTGGTGAGCGTGTGATCATTTCTGCAGGTGTGCCACTTGGAACGCCGGGTGCGACCAACATGCTACGTGTTGCCTTCGTTGGAGCACAAGGTACTGGTGGCATCTAACGCTTACTCAGCAGCTGATTGATGTGCTGGCCTAACCTCTTCGATCAATAACTGAATTTCTTCTACAAAAAGGTCAACCGCATCATGGTGCGGCATATGGCCTGCGTCTTTGAGGCGTATAAAACGGGTGCGTGGATCTTTAATGTCCCGCGCCAAGCCTTCTGAATGGACCCACGGCAGAACAACTTGATCTTTGTCTCCCGTGATAATCGTGGTCGGCACGGTAATTTCACCATAGCGCTTTGATTGTTCGACCACAAAGTCTCGCAGCACAGCAATATCATTTGCGTTGGCGCGAAAACGTTTGGGCGTCAGCACCATATTGTTCCCAATATCATGATGATACATGTTGGGAACTGTGCTTGGCCAAAATACTTTTTGGGTCGCACAGTCTAATTGGCGCAGGCCGATCGGTAATGTGAGCGTATTGCAAAACAGGGGGCCGATTATGGGATGGGAGGCTAGATGGTAGTACCAACTCACACCGCCGGGCCACGGGTGGCTGACAGGTGAGTTAAACAACAGACCTGCAACGCGCTTGGGATAATCAAGAGCGATATTCGCGATTAATGTGCCGCTATAAGAATGCCCGATGAAAATGGCAGTCTTAACACCAATCTCATCCAACAGACCCATCACTTGCTTTGCCTGTTGATCGGGCATGTTCATTGTTTCATCACGGGTGCTCCAGCCGTGGCCGGGGCGGTCGATGAAGATCAGGCGGGCATCATCAATGAGGCGGTCTTTGAAAACGTGCAAAGGGTCGCGCAGGTTGCCGCTAGCGCCATGCAGGAAGACCACAGCAAAACCTGTTTCTTGGTCTCTAGCGTCCCCCTTTGTGTCGATATAATGGACATCTTGTCCGTTGATTGTGGTCATCTCACCAATAGGTGGAAACGCGTCGAGAATTTTCTCCGTTTCGCGGCGTGTGATTTTGGCGAGCCACAACAGCCAAGCGGCGATCGCGCAGATAAGGGCTAAAACCAATATGAAAGCGATTTGCATCCCGTCACCATTTTAAAAAGAGCCAAGCGAGCGTTAAACGCCCCGACCTTCAATCTTCTTGCGTAAGATCTCTACCCGTTTCTTTAGATGCTCAAGTGACGGGTTGATTTCAAGAGCGCGTTGCATGAATTCCAGCGCGCGAGCCTCTTCATTATAATCCAAAAGCATAATGCCAAGACCTGCTAAGGCTCCAAAATGGCGTGGTTCAAGTTCTAAGGTCCGTTCAACATCAGCAATAGAAAGACCAAAATTCTCGTTGAGAAAATGCACTGTCGCGCGCTTGTTCCAGCCTTCTGCATAGTCTGGTTTCAGTCGGACCACGTTATCAAGAAAATCGAGCGCTTTGCCATATTCTTTGTTGTTAGCAGCTTCACCTGCCCATTCGACCAGAAGGTCAATCGTATCACTGCCCGATTTTGACCAGATGGATTCAATTTCTTGAACGGCCTTTTGTGATAGTTGCTTATTTTTGGCGTCTTTTAAAATCGCAAACAGCTGATCGAGACGTTCTTCCCGCTCTTCGCTGAGAAGCGGGAGTTCGGTGCCGGAAATGTTTCTCTGTGCTTCTTCCAGTGCGCGGGCATCTGCTTCGTTGCGATCTTTTTGCGCGTTGCGGTCTGCTTCCGTTTCTGATTCGGGATTTGGTAGGGGAACTGGCGCCTCTGATTGAACGTTGATGAGGCTATTTGCATCATTTGCTTTTGCACCTGAAAGGG
>CAZKKW010000005.1:0-11098 GCA_964553335.1 uncultured Hyphomicrobiales bacterium
GGCAATTGCCGTGATAGTTTCTGTTACATCAGGGGAAACAACCGGACCTGAGGGTACCGAACCATTTGCCGTTGCTGTATTGGAAACACTTGTACCGCTATCACCGGCTGCCACGATATATTCAGCAGTAAAGGTTGCGGCATCACCAACGCCTAAAACATCGACAGCGTTATCGGCGCCATCATCAGTTGAATTACCAGATTGATTGGTGAAAGAATCAAGGGTTATTGCACTCAGTGTACCAGCGCCAAGCTGATTGTCAGTGACAGATACATCATTGATATCGCTGTTGCCGTTGTTTGCAACTGTGTATGTGTATGTAACCGTTGTACCAACAGGTACATTTGTTTGTGGAGTAGCAGTCTTTAAAATGGCGAGACTTGCATCGTCATCATTTACGATGGTGTGAGTTGCTTGGCCAAGGACCGGCGCACCGGTACAAGTAAGATCGCCAAGGTTTAAGCTCGTAACAGGATTGCCCGCTGAATCGGTTATAGCACCGAAATTAATGACCAAAGTCTCGTCAGGTTCAATGACTGCATCCGTTGTGATTGTGAAGGGCACATCGAAGCGTGATGACGCAAGAGCTGGGTCATAGTTGCCTGCTGGAATAGTAACGAATGGGGCGGTTTGTGTGTAATCAACACCTCCACCCGTTGCAGTACTGCTTTGATCAACACTCACTGCGATCTGAGTAGGAGACGTTAACAATCCTGAGACAACAATTTGAGGCAATTGTACAGTGGTGTCTTCAGGGGCAGACGTTGAGCTGGTGTCAAATTGCGCAAGCGCTTGGAGGTTAACTTGGATATCATCAAGAAAGTTACCGGTTGATCCGGGATTCGTTGAACTGAATTCAATCCGTTGAATACCAGTTGGACCAGTATAAGTGCCCGTCCCATTGACCAATATCCAAGGGTTGTCATCTTGGTTATTGGGTTGGGTTGAAACCGGAACAACCGAATTGGTCGCAAGTTGTTGATGGGTTGTTAGCCCGTCTTGGCTGACCACCGCTAAAACGGCTGTTTGAGGATTAGTATTGCTATTTCTCGCTGAGTGACGGAAAGTAAAATCAAGAAGCTCACCCTGGATCAAACAGACCTCTTGAAACAAGCCAACCGGTGCGGAGGGGTTAAGCTCAGCAAGATACAAGCCATCAAAGGCATCTCGGTCTTGAAAACCCTGTTCCCAAAGTTCAATGTCTCCGTTGGTTGATCTCCAGCCTAATACGTTACTTTCATTGGTGATCACAAAGTTATTTGGAAGGACCGGTCCAAGTTCGAAACTAGGATTGATGAATGAACGCTGCTGCGCGTGCGCTTCTATTCCCAAACCAGCGTTGCTGATGATCGTCATTGTCAATAATGCAGTGACGAATGCGCGGTGAGGAGCAACCGTTAGGTTTTTGAACAGGCGGCGGTCATTTGCACTATCAAGAGTGTCACTTGAAGCCCCACCAGGTGGACAATGATCCAACCCGTTGTCGATTTGCTGTTCGGTTTTAATTTCTTCGTTAAAAGAAGTATCAGCCGTGTTATCCAAGAGACCCTCGCCACCAAAGCTTATCCGCATAGGTGGTTGGTCAATCTTGAATTAGACATAGCTTCGCCATTCAGCTCATGACGACATGAACACGCGAACGCTAAAATCCCAAGATTTTGCCACCTACTCGAGTTAATTTTTAAGAAACGCTCTACGCAACAAATACACTTGTTGTTTTAGGTGGTTCGATAGATAGGATGCAGCTCCTAATTGCTCTAACAACCACATGCAACCACGGAAAATTAGCATCAACATGGTTAATGAAAGGTAAATTCGCAAATATTTAACCCAAAAAATAATGATAAAATTATTGGCCATGAAATACAGGTAAATAAACCTATAAAATACAGGTATATCAACCTATTAAAAGGTATATCGACCTATTAAAAATACAGGTAAATCAGCCTATTAAATGAACCATTATATAGTTCATTGTTTTGGCCTATTATTGCTCGATAACAGCCATCTCCAATCTAGATCGAAAATCCCAGCGATGACGGCAGAGCCCAACATGGCAGGCGCATGAAATTACCCTCGCTGTGACCGTGGTGTGACAGAGCGAATTATTCAAGTTGTTTTAGAAAGACAGACATCTGAAAGAACTAAATTAGGTCAGATGATTAGTATGGAGCGGGCGATGAGATTCGAACTCACGACCTAAACCTTGGCAAGGTTTCGCTCTACCCCTGAGCTACGCCCGCGTCCATGTGGAAGCCGGCTGGGTATAACGCGACTTCTGAAACGCTTATATGACGAAAGAAGTTTGTAATTGCAACAGGTTTTTTGAAAATCTTGCTCCTGAAATTTTTTCGTCCTAAAAAGCGCTGGAGATATGATGAATGTAGATCAGAAAAGAGCATAGCCAGTGATAACCAAGCGCGACGCATTGATGGCCAAGTTGGATGACCTTGAAATCGTGACGACAACTCATGATCACGAAGCTGTCTTCACTGTGGAAGAGAGCGAAAGGCTCCATGATCAAATTCCAGGCGGGCACACCAAAAACCTCTTTGTAAAAGATAAAAAGGGCAAAATGTTCCTGCTTGTTGTTGGAGCCCATGCAACCATCAACATGAAGACGCTTCATAAAAAATTGGGATGCGCGCGCTTGAGCTTTGGAAAACCAGATCTCTTGCAAGAAAAGCTCGGCATTACGCCAGGATCCGTCAATGCCTTTTGCATTATCAATGATGAGAGCGATGAGGTTTCGATACTTTTTGATGAAACATTGATGAGCCACGATCAAATCGCTTGCCATCCTATGACAAACACAGCCACAACAGTTATTGCACGGGATGATTTAGAAAAATTTGTAAAATCAACCAATCACGAAGTGACCATCATGGCACTTGCAGAACCGGCTGGAGAATAAGATGAGCGATATGATGTCAACAGGTATGAGTTATTCTACTGGCGGCGCAAGTGGCCAAGGTGAACTGATCAAGGACACAACAACGCAAGATTTTGCAGTCGACGTGATTGAGGAATCAAACAAACAACCTGTGCTCATCGATTTTTGGGCGCCTTGGTGCGGGCCCTGCAAACAGTTGACCCCTGTCATCGAAAAAGCCGTCAATGATGCGGGCGGCGCGGTAAAACTTGTAAAAATGAACATCGACGAGCACCCAGAAATTTCAGGCCAAATGGGGGTTAAATCCATTCCCGCCGTTGTGGCTTTCAGCAATGGCAGACCTGTTGATGGGTTTATGGGTGCGCAGGGTGAGAAAGAAATAAAAGAATTTATTGAACGGATCGCCGGACCCGTTGCCCCTAACAATGAAGAATTGCTCGTTGAAGAAGCACAAAAGTTATTGGAAGCGGAAGATTTCCAAGGCGCTGCTGGATATTTCAGCGCCGCTCTTCAAGCGGACCAAACGAATTTAACCGCCATTGCTGGTCTGGCCAAATGCGCCATCGGCCTTGGCGATGCGGCGCAAGCAGCCGACATCTTAAAAATGGCGCCAGAAGATAAATTAGAAGACCCGATCATCAAAGGCGTATCTGCCCAACTTGAACTGTTGGAAAAAGCCGCCGAAATGGGTGACTTGGAACCACTGATTGCAAAAGTCGAAGCCGACGAAAACGACCATCAAGCACGCTTTGACCTTGCAATTGCCCTTAACGCGGCAGGAAACAGACAAGATGCTGCCACGTCATTATTGGAAATAATTGCGCGTGATCGTGAATGGAATGATGATGGCGCCCGCAAAGAGCTTTTGACTTTTTTCGAAGCTTGGGGACCGACTGATGATGCCACCAAGTTTGCACGTCGGAAATTATCGTCTATCCTGTTTTCTTAAGTTGGACATATTTTTAGGTTTTAAAATCGATTTTTGAGGATTGAATATTGGAATCTAAAAACACCAAATATGAAACGATTGAGGATCTTCCAAAATCACTGCCGATTTTCCCGCTGACAGCTGCTCTTTTGCTGCCCAATGGCAATCTTCCTCTCAATATTTTTGAACCGCGCTATCTCGCAATGATTGACGCGGCACTGGCTGGCGATCGGATGATTGGTATGATTCAACCAGCCATATCTGGAAAGCCATCAACTGAAATGGGCCTTTGCCAAATTGGTTGTGCAGGGCGGCTTGTCTCTTTTAGCGAAACATCCGACGGTCGATATATCATTGGTCTTGTTGGTATTTGCAGGTTCTCCATTCAATCCGAGCTTGAGACAACGACACCCTTTAGACAAGCTGTGGTTGATTGGTCTGCGTATGAGAATGATTTGAAACCTGATCTCAGCAACAGTCAGATTGATCGCGAATTATTGCTTAAAACATTCCGCGCTTATCTGGATCAAAATGAGTTAGAAGTCGACTGGGAGGGTATCGAGGAAGCTGATACCGGCATGCTCGTCAACGCCTTATCGATGATGAGCCCCTATGGTGCTGCGGAGAAACAAGCCTTTCTCGAAGCTAAAAATTTAAAACAACGTGCCGATACTTTGGTTGCAGTGACCGAAATATCTCTTGCAAAACAAGACACAGAGAGCGGCGTGACGCTTCAATAGTGGTTCACGCTCAATAAAGGTCAACATGTCGGACGATAACCCAGAAAAAACACCACAAAATGCGGCAGCAAGTTTAGACCGCAAACTTTTGGAAGTCCTTGTTTGTCCTTTAACAAAAGGCCATCTTTCATACGATAGTGATGCGCAAGAGTTAATCAGTAAAACAGCAAAACTTGCTTATCCCATTCGCGGCGGAATACCAATAATGTTGCCTGAGGAAGCGCGAGAATTAGATTTTTAGCGTTCAATATTCCAACAAAACTTGTTTTTTACCTTAGGCTTCACAGAAATGTTTATGGCGGTTTGCCGCAACAGGAAATAAACCAGTAAGTTAGTTATTAATTACTTTTTGGATTGCAGCCTTGCCTAAACAGTCAAATAAGCGTGAAAAACTACTGGATGCTGCGGCAGAAGCCTTTTGGATTAATGGGTATGGATCGACGAGCCTTGCGGATATTGCGACAAGCTCAAATGTGCCTTTGGGCAATATCTATTACTACTTCAAAACCAAAGCCGCCATCGCTGAAGGTGTGAGTGAAATCTTCATTGCTGAAACTCGGCAATCACTAGAAGAAATCAATCAAAAGCATAAAGACCCAATCAATCGACTGATCGCTTTTATCAACCTTTTACGAGAAAGTGCTGAAAGCCGGGCTAAACTTGGATGTCCCCTCGCCAGCGGAATTCGAGATTTTTCTGATTGTGTACCAACAGCCCTTACGAAAACCAATGAGGTTTTCGATACACTGGTCACATGGCTGAGCCAAGTGCTGAAAGATGCGCAAGATAAAGATGCCAAGCGCCACGCCCGCATCATTATCACCCGTTGGCAGGGGTCAATTGTTTTATCCCATGGATCAGGCAGTCGGCAGTTTTTGATGGAAGCACTTGATGATTTAGAACAAGACATCATCGCTTGGACAAAACAACCCGTCCCTGCTTAAGCACCCGTTCGCTGTCCTGCTATAACGGTTCGCCCACCAATAAACGCGGTTGATTACTTGCAACTGTTCCGGCTGCCTGCGCGGTGAAGAATTGTTTCAAACGCGGCATACGGTCTACCACACCCAATCCAACACTACGCACCAATCTCAAGGCGTCACTTCGGTTTGAAAAGAGCCGGTTTAAAACATCCGTGGTAAAGCCCATCAACCAGGTATCAAAGCGCCGCCACTGCTGGTAGCGCTCCAATACATCCAGCGTCCCGAAATCTTGGCCCAAACGATCAGCCTCCACGATAACCTCGCTTAAAGCGGCAACATCGCGAAATCCAAGATTGAGCCCTTGGCCGGCAATAGGATGAATGCCGTGGGCGGCATCTCCTACCAAAGCGAAACGGTTTGAGACAAACTCTTTTGCAAGAGTGAGACTGATTGGATAAGCCCGCTTTGAACCAACAACTTCAAGTTCCCCCAACTGATGCCCAAATCGGCGCTCTAGCTCTAGTTCAAAGACAAAATCATCGCCGTCAACCAGCTTCTCAGCATCGCGGGTCTTTTCAGTCCAAACCAGTGACGAGCGGTTTTCTGTCAGGGGCAAAATTGCAAAAGGGCCCGACGGCAAGAAATGCTCAACCGCGCGCCCTTCATGTGGTTTTTCATGGGCAACAGTCGTTACAATGCCAGACTGACCATAATCCCAGTGAATGGTTTTTATGCCCGCAATCGAGCGCAAGCCGGATTTCACTCCATCAGCTGCAATAAGCAGGTTAGCCTCAACGTCATTGCCCGACTTTAAAGTCATCTGCATTGAAGCTGGGCGCTCCTCAAAATCCACGACACTTTCATGATAACGAATATCAACACCCAATACCTGCGCCCGTTCTTCAAGGGCTGCGACCATTGCGCCATTGGGCACCATATGAGCAAACGGCTGATCATCTTCAACTTTCTGATCGAAGGTCAAATAGACAGGACGAACCGCATCCCCCGTTTTTGAATCAGTGACAATCATATCATTGATCGGTTGCGCCTGTTCTTTCAGCGTGTCCCATACACCGAGTTGGTCCAGCATTTTTTGGGCGGCAAGGGCGATCGCTGACGCGCGTAAATCCAGCATTTTGCGCTTACTCAAAGGGGGTGCTGGATCAACAAGCAAGATGGAAAGGTGAGGAGCTGCGAGTTTAATCGACAGCGCCGTCGACATGCCAACATATCCGCCGCCTGCAATAACGATATCGAATTTTTCCATCGCGCTCATTCCAAATTGGATGTTTTCTTTGCTCTTTATATAGGTCTGTTGTTCTCCTGCCAATCATCACATTTTACCCTTGCGTCGTTTTGAATTTAGTCGCCACCTGACTTGACGCAAACGGAAGAATGCGGTTTGGCTAAGTAAGTTCAAAGCTTAAGCCATAAGAAGCAGGAGCGGGTGCATGTCATACGGCGTTGATGATCTTCTTGAAATTTTGAATTTAGAGCAACTTGAGCACAATCTGTTTCGCGGCAAAAGCCCGAAGGTGGGTTGGCAGCGCGTGTTTGGCGGGCAAGTCATCGGACAAGCTTTGGTTGCAGCCTCTCGCACCGTGGAAGATCGAAACGCCCATTCTCTCCATTGCTATTTCATGCGACCGGGCGATCCCAATATCCCAATCATCTATGACGTTGATAAAATTCGCGATGGCAAGAGTTTCACAACCCGCCGCGTCGTCGCTATTCAACATGGCAAACCAATCTTTTCGCTCTCGGCCTCTTTTCAGGTTGAAGAAGAGGGCTTTGACCATCAAATCGACATGCCAGATGTACCCCAGCCTGAAGAGCTTTTAAGCGAGAAAGAGCTGATCGAAACCTATATGGATCTTGCCCCGCAAAATGTAAAAGACTACTGGAGCAGACCGCGACCAATTGAAGTACGCTTCACATCGTTGAAACATTACATTTCGAAAGAGAAACTAGAACCGAAACAGCACGTTTGGATTAAAGCGACCGCGCCCGTTCCCGAAGATCACCTGCGCTCCTCATCCGTCTTGGCTTATCTTTCAGACATGACGCTGCTTGATACATCTTTGTTTGCGCACGGCACCAGCATCTTCAACCGAAATCTCCAAGTAGCAAGCCTAGATCACGCCATGTGGTTCCATCGCAAAGCCGATTTTTCTGATTGGATTTTATACACGCAAGACAGCCCCAGCGCCACAGGTGCGAGAGGTTTCACCCGCGGGTCGCTCTATACTCGTAATGGAACTTTAATTGCATCTGTCGCTCAAGAAGGCCTTATTCGTCAGCGATAGAATTCTAATTGCTTATAATGTAACGCCTCCTTTTAATTCATTTGCCTTTTTTTTAATCATAATATTTTTCTTTGCCTAATTTTTATGCGAAAACTGCTTCAAATTTCTCCGAAATGCAAAAGCCTTAAAATTTATCTAATTTTATCAATGATTTAAATATTTTATAAAAACTGGCACAATCCTTGTAATGCATGCCTATCGCTCGGGATGAACCCGAGTATGTATCTACTCTCAAGCAAGGGGGTCGCAAAGGAAGTCTGATCTTCCGCGTTTGCGGCTAAAGCAGGATAGGCAAATGAAAATTATCATGGCCATTGTCAAACCATTCAAGCTCGATGATGTACGCGAAGCGCTTACCAACATCGGTGTTCAGGGTTTGACAGTTAGTGAAGTCAAAGGGTATGGGCGCCAAAAAGGGCACACGGAAATCTATCGCGGCACAGAATACGCAGTCAGCTTTCTTCCAAAAATCAAAGTAGAAGTTGCCGTCAACGACGATCTTGCAGATCAAGTTGTAGAAACAATTTCTGGCGCGGCCCAAACAGGTCAAATCGGCGACGGAAAAATCTTCGTCTACGACCTTGAATCAGCAGTTCGCATTCGTACCGGCGAAACTGGTGGCGACGCTCTTTAATCCAAACAAGTATCTCGTAAATAACGGTTAAATACCAAGGTAATTACAATGACATTTAAATCTCTCAGCGCTAAGTCTCTCCCGATCGCGCTTGTCTTGTCGGCGGTCACAATGCCGGCATTCGCTCAAGATGCAGCACCCGCAGTAACACCGGAAGTTGCTTACATCTTTAACACGCTTCTGTTTCTCATTGGCGGCTTCCTCGTCATGTTCATGGCAGCAGGCTTTGCCATGCTTGAAGCGGGTCTCGTTCGTTCAAAGAACGTTTCAATGCAGTGTCTTAAAAACATCGGCCTTTATTCCATCGCTGGCATCATGTTCTGGCTGATCGGTTATGAGCTCCTCTACACTGATGTTGCCAAAACAGGTGGCTTCCTCGGCATTCCATCCTTCACCGGTTACAGCATTGACGCTGTCGGCGGCAACGATCTTGGAACCGGCTACTCAAAAGCATCTGATTGGTTCTTCCAAATGGTGTTTGTTGCAGCCACAGCCTCTATCGTTTCTGGTGCGGTTGCAGAACGGGTGAAAATTTGGCCATTCCTGATTTTCACAGCAATTCTCACAGGTATCCTTTACCCGATCACTGGCTCATGGCAATGGGGCGGCGGCTGGTTGAGCGAGATGGGTTTCTCAGATTTCGCTGGTTCAACAATCGTCCACTCAGTCGGTGGCTGGGCAGCGTTAGCTGGCGTACTCGTTATCGGTCCGCGTCTTGGCAAATACGGCAAAGATGGTTCTGTTGGTGTGATGCCAGGTTCAAACATCCCGCTTGCAACATTGGGCACATTCATTCTGTGGCTTGGTTGGTTCGGCTTTAACGGCGGTTCACAACTTGCAATGGGTTCACTTGGCGATGTTTCTGATGTGTCACGCATCTTCGTCAACACAAACCTTGCTGCTGCTGGTGGTGTGGTTGCTGCAATGATCCTTACACAAGTTATGTTTGGCAAAATGGATGTGACCATGGCACTTAACGGTGCGCTTGCTGGTCTCGTTTCAATCACAGCTGAACCACTTGCACCATCACCGATCCTTTCAATCATCATTGGTGCTGTTGGTGGCGCGCTGGTTGTGTTCACTGTTCCGCTTCTTGATAAATTCAAAATCGATGATGTGGTTGGTGCGATCCCGGTTCACCTAATTGCTGGTATCTGGGGCACATTGATTGTTCCTCTATCAAATACGGACGCAAGCTTTGGTACACAAATCATCGGTATCCTTGCTTACGGCGTGTTCACCTTTATTGCTTCTTATATTATCTGGACGATCTTGAAAGTTGTTATGGGCGTTCGCGCTTCTGACGAAGATCAAATGATGGGTCTTGATAAGGCGGAAGTTGGTGTTGAAGCTTATCCAGAGTTCAACTCAGCAACATAATCCTCGCGATATAGCGCGTTAGGTCATCTGACCGAATATACTATAAATTCCCCAAACTTAACCCGGCTTACGAGCCGGGTTTTTTTATCTCCAAGCCCGTTCTGGTTAATGCAGGCTTAACCTGCTCGCGATACATTGATTCTCTATGAGATGCGTTTAATAGAGAAACAAACATGACAGACACGGCAGATTTTCACGGTATTGATGACGAAGATCGTAGTGATGGCCCTTTCTTAAACCGGACAAAAAATCGGTTGGTTGGTCTTGGCATTATCGCGGCAAGCCTCGCTGCCTGCTTGGCGCTGGCCACATGGAATGTAGAAGATCCAAGCCTTACCAATGCCACAGACCGCTCTGTTTCAAATTGGCTTGGTTTTCCAGGCGCCGCGGTTTCAGATCTCTTGGTGCAGTTCTTCGGCTTCACCGCGTCCATTCTTGCGCTTTTACCCGCTATTTGGGGATGGAAGCTTTTCCGTTTTAAAATCGACTATGTAAGTGCAGCGCAAATCTTAGGCTTTCTCGGCATTGTCGTTTTATCATGTGCCATCGCCGCTTGCATGCCTGTCCCATCAAGCTGGCCCCTTCCAACAGGCCTTGGCGGCCTTGTCGGAAATGGCATTATCACCTTTCCTGCATTCCTATTGGGAGACAGCTTCAACGGCTTTTTTGCTTTCTTGGTCGCACTCGTCCTAGCGGTACCGTTGCCATTTTTGGTAAAATTCGTTTTTGCAAACAATTCCCCAGATATAGAAGATGAGGTTTCACAACCCGCTGGTCGCCAGCCAGTGATCAATCGAGAGAGCGATCTTGAATTGGAAGAGGAAGCCCGGGATGGTTGGTTGCTTCCAGCTGCGCTGGGTGCCGCCGCTCATATGGGTTATTCAACCAAAGCAAAACTCAAAAATATCACTTCATCAAAGCGTGCCCGCATTTTGCGCGAACCAGTACCACAGCATGATTTGACAATGGCAGGTCCTACTGGCCGCAAAACTGGTTTTGCCAGTGCCGTTCAAACACTGATAAACTTTAAAAAGAAATTGATTGATGAACCGGCAGAAAATGACGGTTTAGGCGAATATCTACAACCAGCACCAGCAGCGCCTGATCATGCCGTGGCAGAACAACAATTAGAACCTGCTGTATCAATGCAACCTGCTCCCGTCCCGCAACTTGCACCACAACCTGTACCTCAACAACCAGTGCCAGAGGTTGTTGAAGCAGAACAATATCCAACAAATATCACAGCGCCACGCGCAACCGTTGAGCCTGGACCTGAACTTACACCGGCACCAAC
>CAZKKW010000005.1:11198-55246 GCA_964553335.1 uncultured Hyphomicrobiales bacterium
CCAGCACCAGCGCCGGCTCCAACCAGTCTGCGTGTTGCCCAACCAAAACCTCCGGCAAAACCAAGCCGCCGCGCAATGACTGAAGCCCAGCCACCATTGCCAACATTCAAAGATCCATCAGAATTTGAATTGCCACCGCTTCACCTCTTATCAGAAGCACCTGCTAACCGTGGTGAACACCAGCTTTCAAACGATGAATTAGCAGCCAACGCTCAATTGCTTGAAGGTGTATTGGAAGACTTCGGTGTTAAAGGCGAAATTGTCCACGTTAGACCGGGCCCTGTTGTAACCCTTTACGAACTAGAACCAGCACCGGGCATTAAATCTTCCCGCGTGATCGGCCTTGCCGATGATATTGCTCGTTCAATGAGCGCAATTGCCGCCCGTGTTGCTGTAATCCCCGGTAAAAACGCAATTGGCATCGAACTACCAAATGCCTCACGCGAAACCATTTATCTACGGGAAAGCATTGCATCTAAAACCTTTGAAGCAAACAAAGGCAAATTGCCAATCTGCCTTGGCAAAACCATTGGCGGCGAAGGCGTTATCGCAGACCTTGCCAAAATGCCTCACTTGCTTGTGGCAGGTACCACCGGTTCTGGTAAGTCCGTTGCGATCAACACCATGATCCTCTCCCTCTTGTTCCGCATGACACCTGAACAATGTAAAATGATCATGATCGATCCTAAGATGCTGGAACTATCTGTCTATGATGGCATTCCGCATCTTCTAACCCCCGTGGTGACAGATCCGAAAAAAGCCGTCGTTGCGTTGAAATGGACTGTGCGCGAAATGGAAGATCGTTATCGTAAAATGTCCAAAGTTGGCGTTCGAAACATTGATGGTTTCAACACCCGCGTAAAACAAGCCGCTGAGAAAAACGAGCCGATCGTTCGCACCATACAAACCGGTTATGATCAAGAAACAGGTGAAGCAATTTATGAGCGCGAAGAACTCGATCTTGCGCCATTGCCATTCATCGTGGTGATCATCGATGAGATGGCCGACCTTATGATGGTTGCTGGTAAAGATATTGAAGGCGCAATCCAGCGCTTGGCACAAATGGCGCGTGCAGCGGGCATTCACGTCATCATGGCAACGCAGCGTCCATCCGTTGATGTGATCACGGGTACGATTAAAGCTAACTTCCCGACACGGATTTCATTCCAAGTAACATCTAAAATCGACAGCCGCACCATTCTTGGCGAACAAGGTGCGGAACAATTGCTTGGCATGGGTGACATGCTTTATATGGCCGCCGGTGGACGCACCCAACGTGTGCACGGTCCGTTTGTGGATGATTCTGAAGTTGAAGACATTGTTATGCACCTCAAAGACCAAGGCATTCCACAATATGTGGGCGCTGTGACCGAAGAGGTTGATGAAGAAGGCGATGCAAGTGCCAGTGGTGAAACGGGTGGCAATGTCGAAAGCGATGACCCTTACGATAAAGCGGTTGCCGTTGTCCTTCGAGACAAGAAAGCATCAACCAGTTACATCCAACGCCGCCTTGGTATTGGGTATAATCGCGCCGCCTCAATTATTGAGCGCATGGAAGAAGAAGGTGTGGTCGGTCCAGCCAATCACGCCGGTAAACGCGAAATTTTAGTCGGTAGTAATCCCGATGAAGACTTCGCTTTCAAGGAATAAGCAAAGAATTTGCTCTTTAGTATATGAGTTACTGCTGTAGTAATGGCGCGAATCTGTCATTCATGCTGCAGTCAGACTGAGTGAGTTAGAAAAAAGCGGTAGTTCAACGAACTTTCGCCTCTTTTGACCACTTTATTTGCAGCATCTACGAATGTGGGAAATTCTATCAATGATACACAACCATAATCACCATAAAAATCAGCACAACGCACGCGCAATCGCGAAAGCTGAAACCCGCAACACTGCCTTTGTTGTTGGCGTCGTTCTGTTCCTCTCGGTGCTCATCTTTTCATTCATCTTTGCAACAACCGCCCATGCAGCACTGACTAGGGATCAAAAAAATGTCCTAAAAAGCATTAGCAAACAAATGAACGGTTATAAGACAATGGCCGGTAAATTCGTTCAAACCGGACCGAACGGTAATGCTGTTGAGGGTAAATTCTTTATGCATCGCCCAGGCTTAATGCGTTTCAAATATAATAAGCCTGCCACAATTGACATTATTGCGGATGGACGCAGTGTTGCTGTCATCAACACCAAGCTTGAAACCCAAGACTTGCTACCACTGAAAAAGACGCCGCTTCGCTATCTCCTGCGCCGCAAATTGAACCTTAATAAGGTCAAAGGCATCAAGAATGTTGGCCTGCTTGGAAATTCAATTGTCGTGATTATCGAAGACCCAGAAGCGTTTAATGAAAGCCAATTGCGCCTCTTCTTCACAAAAGACACTTATGAGCTGGAACAGTGGATTGTAACAGACGCCCAAGGCCTCGATACCTCGGTCCAAATTTACGACACCAAAAAAGGGCCGAAGTTGAAATCGAGCCTCTTTAAAATCAAATATCCTGGCGAATAAAGCCTTTACTAACAGATGGTCAACTGACCATGTAGAAGCCGGTGCCTTTGCATCGGCTTTTTGTTTGGGATAGCACGACACAACACATCGTCTTTAACCAATCATTGCGCTATGCTCGATCAAATTTTGATCGGAACCGAACTTCAATGTCAGTCTTTAAAATTATCAGTTGGAATATCAATTCTGTCCGCCTTCGCATCAACCTCGTAGAAAAATTATTGGAAGCTGAAAATCCTGACGTGTTGTGCTTGCAAGAAACCAAATGCCACAACAACCAATTTCCAGAGACTGCATTCAAGAAGATGGGTTATCCCTATATCGCCAAGCATGGCCAAAAAGGCTATCACGGTGTCGCTACAGTCTCGCGCATTCCCTTTACAGACAGCTTTTCCCGTGATTTTTGCGAAATGGGGGATGCCCGCCATATAGCAACCGATTATAAAATTGGTCCAGGCATTCGGGTTCATAACTTCTATGTTCCTGCCGGTGGCGATGAAGCAGACATTGAGAAAAACCCAAAATTTGACCACAAAATGAAATTCGTTTCGGAAATGAACCAATGGATTGGTGGCGACGAATCTAAGCGCCCTGCCATTTTGGTTGGCGACCTCAACATTGCACCTTATGAAAGTGATGTTTGGGATCACAAGAAGCTTTTGAAGGTTGTAAGCCACACACCGGTTGAAACGGAAGCCCTTGAAGCAGTTCGACAAAAAGGTAATTGGATTGATACGCAACGGTTATTAATTCCGGAGCCGGAACAGTTATTCACTTGGTGGAGTTACCGTTCGAAAGACTGGGAAGGTGCCAACAAAGGCCGTAGGCTTGACCACATCTGGGCGACCGAGGCTCTTGATGGAACAATCGCTTCAACCAAAGTGATAAAACATGCCCGCGGTTGGGAGCGTCCCTCTGACCATGCGCCTATTGTGACAGAATTTAAATTCTAAACGAGTTGATTTTAGTCAATTTTACTGGATGAAATCCAACCGTGCGGCGACACCATTGAATGTACCTACGGTGTGGTTGATTTCTTCACGCAGATAGTCCTGCAAACGCTCAGCATGACCTGGGTAGTTTTCCAGTATTTTTCGAAAAACCGAACGTTCAAATAATTGATATTTAACATCCCCCACAGCTTTTGCCGTAACGGGACGCTTGCCACTGGTAATCAAAGCATAAGGGTCCACAACAGCACCTGCCTGCAATCGTGTTCGCTCAACCATTTCCCCTTTTGAATGGATCAAAAGGCTCAATTCACCGCTTTCCAAAAAAATAGCGCCACTGGAAGCATCACCTTCCATAAAAAGGCTCGTCCCATCTGACGCTGTCAAACTACGGCTATTAAAAACAATGTGGTGAAGCGCAATATCATCCAATATCGCAAAAAGCGGCACAGATTTTAATCGGTCGATTTTTTGGTCCAACATTGCCCCGCCCCAAAACTTACGATGGCCGACTAAAAGCCGGTCGGCCATCATAAACTGATTCTATGGATTTAATTTATAACCACCACTTTCAGTCACAAGCAATTCCGCATTAGACGGATCGCGCTCGATTTTCTGACGCAAACGATAAATATGCGTCTCTAAGGTGTGCGTTGTAACCCCAGAATTGTAACCCCAAACTTCTTCCAGCAAGATATCACGCGTAACCGGCTTATCACCGACACGATAGAGATATTTCAAAATCGAAGTTTCTTTTTCCGTTAAGCGAACTTTTGCGCCTGTTTCATCAGAAAGCACTTTCGCGCTTGGACGGAAAACATAAGGCCCAATTGTGAAGGTCGCATCTTCACTTTGTTCGTGCTGTCGCAGTTGCGCGCGAATACGAGCGAGCAAAACAGCAAAACGGAATGGTTTTGTTACATAATCATTCGCGCCCGCTTCAAGACCCAAAATAGTGTCCGAATCTGTGTCGTGACCAGTCAGCATAATAATCGGCGCTTTAAATCCACCTTTACGGAGAATCTTAACAGCTTCACGACCATCCATGTCTGGCAAACCAACATCCATAATGAGCAAATCACAATGCCCATCACGCGCCGCTTTAATACCTTTCGTGGCATTTTCTTGATGCTCAATGTCAAATTCTTCGTAGAGACTGAGTTGTTCAACCAACGCTTCACAAAGATCAGCGTCATCATCAACTATTACAATTTTCCGCGCAGTCATATTAGTACCCTTTGTTTGCCAAATATTTCGGTCTTCATTTTCAATTTCGAATCCAGCAAGATAGCTCTAGTATGGCTATTTTGAGCATCCAGTAAACTAGGTCCATCACAGATATATGAGGTTCTGGCATGAACATTGTGTTTGTTAGAAGAAACTGGAAATCACTTTCCCGTGGCAATTTCGTGATGGGGCAGGGAAATAGTCAAATCATTGCGCCTTGTGCCCTTGGTCGATCTGGCATGACAAGTCGCAAAAAGGAAGGTGATGGCGGCACACCAATCGGATGTTTCGGCGTACTCAATGTCTATTTTCGTCCAGACCGCGTTGCTCGACCAAATACGGCACTTCCCGTCTATGAAATTTCACCTGATATGGGCTGGAGTGACGCTAAAACCGACAGAAACTATAACAAATTGGTCAAATTACCTTACCCAACATCACACGAAACTCTAACCCGAGATGATCATCTCTACGATTATATGGTGGTATTGGATTACAATATTTCCACACGCAAACGGGGAGGCGGAAGTGCCATCTTTTTTCATTTGGCCCATCCCGATTTCAGACCAACTGAGGGATGTGTTGCTGTTGAAAAATCTGTGATGGAGCAGTTTTTAGAAAGAGCAAATTCAGAAACGAAATTCGTCATCCAGCAGTAAAATGTGATGAAATTCGTCTATCCACGCCCACCAAATATCGCACTTCCTACCCGAATATGGGTCGCACCCTGCGTTAAAGCCACTTCAAAATCAGAAGACATGCCCATAGAAAGATGCGGGAGCGAATGTTTTTTTGCAAGTTCGCGCAACTGCGTGAAATGAGGCGCCGGATCTTCATCAAAAGGCGGGATGCACATGAGGCCGATCACATTAAGCCCTATTTCCTGCACGCAGGTTATAATGAAACTGTCTGCCTCTGCAGGTAAAACACCTGCTTTTTGTGGCTCAGATCCAGTATTGAGCTGAATGAAAACGGGCAAGTTGCGCTCTTGCTTTTTCATTTCAGACGCCAGTGCCTTTGCGATTTTTTCACGATCAACCGTGTGAATAACATCAAACAACGCCACAGCATCAGCCGCCTTATTCGATTGTAAGGGGCCGATAAGATGCAATTTTGTATCAGGATAAGTTTTCTTCAAACCCGGCCACTTACCCTGACTTTCCTGAACGCGGTTTTCACCAAATACACGATGGCCTGCTTCAAGCGCTGGAAGAATGTGCTCCGCATCGAAGGTTTTTGAAACCGCAATTAACACGGCATCATCCGAACCCGACGGTGAATTTTCGACAGCATCTTTAATCGTTTTCAGCCTTGTCTCGATGCTTTCCATCTCACCTTTTCCTTTAGCCTTCAATTTCAACATCATAAACCAGCCAAACCAAGGCGCATCAAGCCCTTGAAGGTTGACCAAAGCTGTTAATTCTGGTGTTTGTCACATCAACTAACAAATCACCTTTTTCAAGAGCACGTCGTATTCAAAATGGCAACTGAACGCTACAATCCCCGCGAAACTGAACCACGTTGGCAATCATACTGGTCTGAGAACAAAATTTTCGAGACCGACAACGAAGATCCGCGCGAAAAATATTATGTGCTGGAAATGTTTCCCTACCCATCTGGCCGCATCCATATGGGCCATGTTCGAAATTATACGATGGGTGATGTGGTTGCACGATTTAAACGCGCCAAAGGATTTAATGTTTTGCACCCTATGGGTTGGGATGCCTTTGGGATGCCCGCCGAAAACGCGGCGATGCAAAACAACACCCACCCAAAAGCATGGACCTATGAAAACATCGCAACCATGCGCGACCAGCTCAAAAGCATGGGGCTATCGCTTGATTGGTCCCGTGAATTTGCCACATGCGATGTAGATTACTATCACCGCCAGCAAATGCTGTTCCTCGATTTCCTCGATAAAGATCTCGTTTATCGCAAAGAAAGCAAAGTCAATTGGGATCCAGTGGATCAAACTGTTCTTGCAAATGAACAAGTGATTGACGGATGTGGCTGGCGTTCTGGCGCACCAGTGGAACAACGCAATCTTACCCAATGGTTTTTCAAGATTACCGACTTCAGCCAAGATTTGCTTGACGAACTCGACAATTTGGACGGATGGCCAGAAAAAGTGCGCCTGATGCAGCGAAATTGGATTGGCCGCTCGGAAGGGTTGCGCATTCATTTTGAATTTGCAGGAGCAGCCCCGAGTGAAGACAAAACCCTTGAAGTTTTCACAACACGCCCCGATACTTTGTATGGCGCAAGCTTCATGGCTGTCGCTGCCGAACATCCGCTGGCGCTTAAAGCTGCTGAAACCAATCCAGAACTAACGGCCTTCATTGATGAATGTCGGAAATTGGGAACAAGTGTTGCAGCCCTTGAGACCGC
Organism: uncultured Hyphomicrobiales bacterium; assembly: GCA_964553335.1. Classification (GTDB taxonomy): domain Bacteria; phylum Pseudomonadota; class Alphaproteobacteria; order Rhizobiales; family JACESI01; genus JACESI01. The sequence goes on from CAZKKW010000005.1 coordinate 18,267, forward strand.
TGAGAAAAAGGGTATTGCCACAGGCTTCAAGGTCAAGCACCCCTTGGTTGAAGGCCAGGAACTCCCGATTTATGTCGCAAACTTCATTTTGATGGATTACGGCACCGGCGCCATTTTCGGTTGTCCGGCCCACGACCAACGAGATTTAGATTTCGCCCGGGCATACGGGTTGCCGGTAAAACCTGTTGTTTTGCCGAAAGGTGAAGAAGCGGCTTCGTTCGAAATCGGCAATGTCGCCAATACCGACGATGGTGTTTTGTTTAATTCTGAATTTTTAGATGGCCTCAGCATTGATGAAGCAAAGGATGCCGTTGCCAACAAGCTTGAAAACATCAAGGTCGGCGATATTGAGCAGGGAATGCGGCAGGTTAATTTCCGTTTGCGTGACTGGGGTATTTCCCGCCAGCGCTACTGGGGTTGCCCAATTCCGGTGGTTCACTGTGATCATTGTGGCGTTGTTCCCGTTAAAGCGACAGACCTTCCAATCGAACTGCCAGAAGACATCAACTTTGACAAACCAGGAAATCCGCTCGATCGCCACCCAACATGGCGCGATGTTGCTTGCCCTTCGTGCGGCAAGCCGGCAAAACGTGAAACTGACACAATGGATACATTTGTCGATTCGTCATGGTATTTCGCCCGCTTTACAGATCCAAAAGCAGACACACCAACCACGCCGAAAGTCGCAAGTGATTGGCTTCCTGTTGATCAATATATCGGCGGCATTGAGCACGCGATTTTACATCTGCTTTATTCAAGATTTTTTGCCCGCGCCATGGGCGTTGCAGGTCACTTGAATGCTGACGAACCTTTCAAAGGATTGTTTACGCAAGGTATGGTGACCCATGAGACTTATAAATCAGACGACGGCAAATGGATAAGCCCTGCCGAACTTCGATTTGAAGAAGAGGGCGGGTCGCGCAAAGCCTATCTTTTAGACGGTGGTAGTGAAGTTAAAATTGGTGGCATTGAGAAAATGTCGAAATCCAAACGCAACACCGTTGATCCCACCGATATTCTTGAAACATACGGTGCCGATACAGCCCGCTGGTTCATGTTATCTGACACACCGCCTGAGCGTGACCTCGAATGGACCGCTGCAGGGGCCGATGGAGCCTTCCGATTTGTTCAGCGGATTTATCGCCTATTTGCAGAGTTCAAATCGCTAGGCTTAGACGCCAAGGCTGAGATACCAGATGCAATCGATGGGCAAGCATTGGAATTGCGTAAACTCGCCCATAAAACCATTTCTTTGATTGAACAAGATATCGAAAAACTTGGGTTTAACCGAGCAGTTGCTCGGGTTTACGAGCTTGTCAATTTCATGGCTAAGATCAAACTAAACGATCAGAGCGATGATACAATAAAGGCGGTTTATGGTGAGGCTTTGACTTACCTTGCCATTTTGATCAATCCGATGATTCCCCATTTGGCCGAAGAATGTTGGATTATACTTGGCAATGAGACAAGCCTATCAAACACCGATTGGCCTGTTTTCGATCCGGCACTTTTGGTTGAGAATGAAATTCTTATGCCGGTACAAATTAACGGCAAAAAGAGAGCAGAATTGACAATTGCCGCTGACGCAGATCAAAAAACCATCGAAGATGCTTTGATGAAACTTGAAGCCGTACAAAATGCTTTGAATGGTGGAGCACCTAAGAAATTGATTATTGTGCCAAAACGCATTATCAATGTTGTTGTATAGCTAAGGAATTAAAGGTTAAGTCTTTGAGTAGTAAGAAGATTTTAAAAATATCGGGCTTTGCTCTAACCGCTTTATGGTTAGCTGGTTGCCAAGTCCAACCGTTGCACTCAACGGCTGCCCTATCCGACGGCTCCGCATTAGGCTCAACTTTGGCATCGGTTGAAATTGCAGAACCCAATTCGCGGTTAGATCAACTCGTCCGGAATGAATTGCAATTTTCATTAAGCGGTGGAACCCAACCTACAGGAAACTCCCCCTACGAACTTAGGTTCATAACAAGAAAGCAAGTTCGCTCAGTTGGCATTAGTGATGTTGATTTTGGACCGAGAGCATTCTTTGTCGATATTTCATCCGATTATGTTTTGACAGATCGACGCAAAGCAGCGCCAATCGCGCAAGGAACCGAAAAAGCAACAGCCTCTTATGATCGTGTCGACCAAGAGTTCACCAATGTGAGATCTGAGCGCGATGCTGAAATCCGCGCGGCAAAAGCGACCGCATTGAGACTACGTCAAGCGATTGCAATCGCGCTCAAAAAAGCCCGCTAAAAATGGTCGTGACCCGTGCAGCTTAAAGCAAACGAAGTTGAACGATACATCAAAAACAAAGCGGGTTTTCACCCAGTCATTTTAATATATGGCCCAGACCAAGGCTTAGTCTCCGAGCGAGCCGATGTAATCAGTCATCTGGCACTAGAGGGAAACGACGACCCTCTTTCAAAGCTAACATTAGAATCAGACGACATTGCCAACGACCCTGGTCGGTTAATTGATGAAGCAAATGCTGTTGCGCTCTTTGGGGGCGATAAAGTCATTCGCGTGCGATTAAACGGAACGAGGCAAATCACCAAATCTATTTCTGCCGTATTGGACGAAGGAAGTGGGCAATCAATTGTTCTAATTGAAGGTGGTGATCTTAAAAAATCAAACCCTGTGCGTTCATTGATCGAAAAATCAAAAACCGCAATCACCATCCCCTGTTATGCAGATGACAATCGCAGCCTCAATATGTTGCTGCAAGAAGAGCTGCAGACAAATAACATGCGCATTTCTCAAGATGCTCAATCACTCCTGCTGTCCCTGATTGGCCAAAACCGACAAACCAGCCGCAATGAAATTCAAAAACTCTGCCTTTATGCCCATGACAAAGGCGAGATTACGGTTGATGACGTCAACCTGTTAGTGGGAGACGCATCTGCCTCTTTGGTTGATGATACAATCGACTGGATTTTATCAGGCCAACTTCAACTTGGGTTAAACAATTTCGAAAACAGCCTGGTTATGGGGCATAATTCATTTCAAACAATCATCGCACTCCAACGCCATCTCACCAGATTGCAGCTCTTAAGCGATGACGTGGCAAAGGGCGCGTCTGTCCGTGATGTTATAGACCGCGCACGTCCACCCATTCATTTCAAACGCAAGCAAGCAGTCTCGAAACAGGTGACAATTTGGCGTGGGGAAATGGTGAAAAAGGCGCTTGGTTATGTTCAAGACGCCATTGCTGAAAGCCGCGAGAAGTCGTCACTATCAGATACTGTCTTCCGCGCCTTGCTTTTGAAGCTTGGTAATGCGGCGAAACGGCGCGCTAATCGCTAACCCGCCACCTCTCATTTTTATCGACTAGTTCTTCAGTAGCGCAATCAAACCATCAAGCTGCTCAAGAGACTTAAAACGAATACGCATATCGCCCTTTTCGCCATCGCCCTTCATATCAACAGAGACAACAAGCCCTAGATGATCGGTTAAACTTTTTTCTAACGCCAAAGTATCAGCGTCTTTTTTTGGCTTTGCACTGCTAGAAGGTGTTCGACCTGACGATTTCGCCGTCAAAGCTTCCGCATTTCGAACTGTCAAACCATCTTCAACGATCTGTTTTGCCAGCAGCTCAGGGTTGTCAGCTGTAATCAAAGTGCGTGCATGACCAGCCGTAAGCTTACCTTCAGCAATATAAGTCTTCACACTTTCAGGAAGCTTCAACAAACGGGTCATATTCGCCACATGGGACCGACTTTTGCCGATCACATCGGCAAGCTCCGCCTGACTATAATCATAGTCTTTTGCCAACTGGTCATAACCCAACGCTTCTTCGATTGCATTAAGGTCAGCTCGCTGAACATTTTCAATAATCGCAATCTCAAGCGCTTCCTTGTCGGAGACTTTGTGGATAAGTACGGGGATTTCATGGAGACCCGCCATTTGTGCAGCACGCCACCTCCGTTCACCAGCGATAATTTCAAAATGGTTCTCATCACCAACAGGATCAGGACGGACGATAACAGGCTGAAAAATACCGCGTTCTTTAATAGAAGAGGCAAGATCCCCCAACTCTTCCGGCGCAAACACTTTACGCGGATTGTTTTTGCTAGGCGCAAGAAACTCTATCGGCACCCGACGTTGATTGCGGGCCGCCTCTATCGTTGCATCTTCATCACCACCCATTTCACCAATAAGAGCCGCAAGCCCTCGGCCTAATCGTTTCTGACCCGAATCTTTTTTCTGCGCTGAATCTGACATCTTATTTCTTTCTTATAAATCAAATAGTTAGAGAGTGTATACGGCTATGCCGCACATAATTTTCTCTCACGCTGGATAACTTCGGACGCAAGTTTCAAATAAGCCTGACTTCCTGAGCACTTGAAATCATACAACAAGGCCGGCTTACCATAGGACGGGGCTTCAGAAACACGAACATTGCGTGGGATCACAGTTTTATAAACTTTATCGCCCATATAATCACGGACATCAGCCACAACTTGGCCTGAAAGATTATTACGAGCGTCATACATTGTAAGAACGATACCATGAATAGTGAGATCTGAATTAACGGTCTGTTTTACCTGCTCAACGGTTTTGAGCAATTGACTCAAACCCTCTAGCGCAAAGAACTCACACTGCAATGGCACCAAAATGGACTGTGATGCTGCCAAAGCGTTGATCGTAAGCAAATTCAAAGAAGGCGGACAATCGATAAGGAGATAGTCGAAAGGCACGCCTTCGGCATCAATAACACCACTCTCAACACTTTTTCGAATACGAAACGCGCGATCTTCAGCGCTGGCAATTTCCATCTCAACACCCAAGAGATCGAGAGTTGACGGCGCGACAGAGAGGCGAGGGACGTCAGTTTCAACAACAACTTCCGACAGGCTATTGTTGCCAACCAACACATCATAGGTTGAGCGCTCTCGCTTTGAGCGATCCAAACCCACACCAGTGCTGGCGTTGCCTTGCGGATCCATATCCACAATAAGGACGCGCTCGCCAATAGCGGCAAGGGCAGTGCCCAAATTTATCGCCGTTGTCGTCTTACCAACACCGCCCTTTTGATTGGCAACGGTAATAACCCGCGGCTTTTTAATTTGAGTGGAAGACATGCATCGATCCTTTACAACTACATACTCAAGAGGTCTTGCGCCTTATGGCCCCAATTTCCGCAATGACACCGTCAGTTTGGTCTTTACCTGGAAGAGCCTGACTATGTTTTACCAAATCAAAATCAAATATGTTAGCAGCTTCTGCGATCTCCCCATTGATATCCCGACCTTTGTGAAAAAAACACACCGAACCCTTTGACACATAATTTTCACTAAAGGCTAGGAGGTTTTTAAGCGCTGTAACCGCTCTGGCCGATATGAAATCAGGTTTGAGATCTGATTTCTCAACAAATTCTTCAATCCGCGAAGAGTGCACAACAGCATTGATGCCTGTTTCTCGAATGACGGTTCGCAAAAACGCCACTTTCCGCTTATTGCTTTCAACCAAATGGACAACTGAGGATGGATCATCTGCATTCAATTGTTTTTGCAAAATAGCGGTAACAAGGCCCGGAAATCCTGCCCCGCTGCCAAAATCAAGCCAGACACCCTTTGGTCCATTGATCTTAATGAGCGCGGAACTGTCGCAGATATGTCGAACCCAAAAATGCGCGAGTGTTTCACGTGAAACAAGATTCTGTGCTGGTTGCCATTTTAAGATCAAAGAATAGTAGTGATCAAACCGTTCAATCGTTTCGTTTCCGACTCCAAATTCATCAATCAGAAATTGGCGGCCAATATTTGCATCATCATTCATAGCTAGGCTGCCGCGCGCCTCTTGATAAAGGCCAGCAATAATGACAAAGCCGCTGGCGTAACGCCATCAATTCTAGCCGCCTGCGCTATGGTCTCTGGTTGCACCGCTTTTAATTTCTGAACAACCTCATTAGAAAGACCTGCAATTTCATCAAACGCCAAGCCATCAGGTAATTTCATCGCCTCGTCACGCTTCAAAGCAACCACATCAGCCTTCTGTCTTTCAATATAAACCGCATATTTCGCATCAATTTCCAATTGCTCCTGAAGCTCAACATCATAATCGTTGAATTCAGGCCAATGCTCTTTAATGGTTTCTATCGTAACGTCTGGAAATGAGAGAATATCAAACAAACGCCGTCGCACGCCATCCTGATTGATCTTAAATCCTTTGGCTTGAGCTTCATTGGGCGTCAAAATTATTTTCTTTGCTCGATCTATGATCGATACCAATGCAGCTTTCTTTCGTATGTAAGTCTCTTCTCGCTCAGTTGATACGCATCCGAATCGACTTCCTATCTCGGTCAATCTTTGATCCGCATTATCAGCGCGAATGGATAACCGATACTCAGCCCGCGAGGTAAACATACGATAGGGTTCACTCACACCTTTCGTTATCAAATCATCAATCAACACACCTATATAAGCATCTGATCGATCAAGAACCAAAGCCTCAAGCCCGCTACATTTGCGAGCGGCGTTTAACCCTGCCATAAGCCCTTGGGCGCCCGCCTCTTCATATCCTGTCGTCCCGTTAATCTGCCCCGCAAAATAGAGATTAGACACCCGTTTGGTTTCTAACGACGACTTCAATTCCCGCGGATCAATATAATCATACTCAATCGCATAACCAGGTTGCAAAATAGTAACATTCTCTAACCCTGGTATCGTCTTGATAAATTCAACCTGAACATCCTCAGGAAGCGATGTGGAGATTCCATTCGGATAAACTGTCGGATCATCCAACCCTTCCGGCTCTAGAAAGATTTGGTGACGATCACGGTCTTTAAAACGCACGATCTTGTCTTCAACCGACGGACAATAACGCGGCCCAACTCCATCTATCTGACCAGAGTACATGGCAGACTTGCCAATATTATCAGCGATGATTTGATGGGTTTTCTCATTTGTATACGTGATATGACACTCAATCTGCGGCACATCAATCTGCTTATTCAAAAAAGAAAACGGTGTTGCTGGATCATCAGCTTGTTGCGCTTCTAGATTTGTATAATTGATCGTCCGACTATCAAGTCGCGCAGGTGTCCCCGTTTTCAGGCGTCCAACGGCAAAACCTTTATTATACAGGGTTTGGGCCAAGCCAATACTCGGTTTCTCTCCCATACGACCTGCAGCAATTTTCTTATCGCCGATATGAATCAATCCGTTCAAAAAAGTGCCCGTTGTTAAAACAACTGCACCAGCGGTTAGAATGCTACCATCAGCAAGAACAACACCATTTACTTGACCTTCTTCGATAACGAGGTCTTCCACACCACCTTCAACCAATTCAAGATTATCAACTTCTTTAAGGGCTGCCTGCATCGCCTCACGATAGAGCTTTCGGTCTGCTTGCGAACGCGGGCCGCGAACAGCCGGGCCTTTGCGGCGGTTTAACATACGAAATTGGATGCCCGATTTATCAATCACCCGACCCATTAGACCGTCTAGTGCATCGATCTCACGGACAAGGTGGCCTTTACCCAAGCCACCAATTGCCGGATTACACGACATAACGCCAATCTGGGATAATTTATGAGAGACCAAAGCAGTATGCGCGCCAAAACGCGCAGCGCTGGCTGCGGCCTCACAACCAGCATGCCCCCCACCAATGACAATCACATCATAATTTTTTTGCGCCATAACACATCCATTAATCTGATTGCGTTGGTTTAGTTCATATTGGTAATAGCATCAATGATTCTTTGCGCCATATGTTTCACGTGAAACAATATGGTTACTTGCCAATACAAAATTCTCTGAAGATCACGTCAAGCAGATCATCAACATCCACCCGACCGGTCACTTTGGCCAACAAATCCGCCGCCTTGCGTAATTCTTCCGCACGCAATTCAATCTCTGGCCTATCTATCAAGGCGCTCCTCAAACAGATAACGCATCCTTGTAGAGCGTTGCGGTGGCGCTCACGAACAGCAATCAGCGATTCACCGTTTCCAGTTAGAGTTTTCGCTTTTTCCTGTAATCCCGAAAGCAACTCATCAACACCATCAACCGAAACATTCGAGATCAAATAATTAAATCGGTTGCGAATCGATTGAAGTTCGTCTGCTGATAAGCTGTCAATCTTTGTCCCTATCACCAGAACATCGGTATCTAAGCGCTTCAAATCATCCAACTCATGACTTTCAAGATCATCTGTATCCTGACAATCGACCAGATATAAAATCAAATCAGCTTCACTCAGACGGTTTCGTGCCCGCTCTACACCAATCTTTTCAACTTCATCATCGGTTTCTCTTAATCCTGCCGTATCAGATAACCTCACAGCCACACCGGCAAGATCGAGATTCACATCTAAAATATCGCGGGTTGTTCCAGATTGAGCGCTAACAATAGCGACATCCCGCTTTGCCAAAACATTCAATAAGCTCGACTTTCCAGCGTTAGGTTTACCAGCCAACACGATATTCACGCCGTCTCTTATCCGCTCTGCAAACCCAGAGCCAACAATCGCCTGCTCCAACTCCAGAACCAAGGCTTGAACCCGCGCCCAAACTTGATCAGAAACAGAGCCTGGGACATCGTCCTCATCTGGAAAATCAAATTCTGCTTCTAAATAGGAACGCAGGCGAATCAATTCCAAACGCCAGTTATCGTAAGTTTCAACCAGCCCACCGGCCGTTTGATATAACGCCAGCTGCCTTTGGCTCTCCGTTTCGGCTTGGATAAGATCAGCCAGGCCTTCAACAGCAACCAGATTGATCCTGTCTTCATAGAACGCCCGCTTCGTAAACTCTCCAGGCTCAGCTAACCGCAGGCCATCAATAAGAGATAGTTCACAAAGCACGGCTTCAACAACCGCACGACCACCATGGCAATGTAGCTCGATCACATCTTCACCGGTAAAGCTGGCTGGGGCTTTGAAATACAAAACCAGTGCTTCATCAAGAAGCGAGCCACTGTTTGCACTAAAGAGCTTACGCACAACTGCTTTGCGCGGTTCCGGAATTGATACATGTAATGTTTCGAGGGCGAATCGACAATGAGGGCCAGAAAGCCGAATGACAGCCACACCCGCAGGCGGGTGCCCACTGGATAAAGCATATATAGTATCTGATGAACCAAGGTCATACATAATATGCAATCCCTGTCGGTTTTAAATATTCCGGATACGAATCGAGTCTAAAGCAAATGCGACTACGTATTCATTGATTCAAAGAACTCGTCATTATCTTTTGTCTGACGTAGCTTATCAATCAAGAATTCAATCGCATCAACAGAACCCATCGGATTCAAAATACGCCGCAGCACATACATCTTCTTCAACTGATCCTTATCAACCAAAAGCTCTTCTTTCCGCGTACCAGAACGCTGAATGTCAATGGCTGGGAAGATCCGTTTATCAGATGCCTTACGATCAAGAATAATCTCAGAGTTACCCGTGCCTTTGAATTCCTCAAAGATCACTTCATCCATCCGACTACCAGTCTCAATAAGAGCAGTCGCGATGATCGTAAGCGATCCACCTTCTTCAATATTACGCGCTGCACCAAAGAAACGTTTAGGACGTTGCAGCGCATTCGCGTCAACACCGCCAGTTAGAACTTTACCAGAAGATGGGACAACCGTGTTATAGGCACGACCAAGACGGGTAATTGAATCGAGTAAGATCACCACGTCGCGGCCATGCTCAACCAAACGCTTGGCTTTCTCAATCACCATCTCCGCCACCTGAACGTGTCGCTGCGCTGGTTCATCGAAGGTTGAGGAAACCACCTCACCGTTCACCGTACGCTGCATATCGGTTACTTCTTCAGGACGTTCATCAATTAACAAAACAATCAAATAACACTCTGGATGGTTAGCCGTGATCGATTTTGCGACATTCTGCAAGAAAACCGTCTTACCAGTTCTCGGCGGCGCCGTAATCAAACCACGTTGGCCTTTACCAAGGGGTGCCGCTATATCGATCACTCGCGCAGAAAGGTCTTTTCCGGTCGGGTCAAGCACTTCCATCTTCAAACGCTCTTCCGGATAAAGCGGCGTCAAATTATCAAAATGAACTTTGTGGCGCGTCTTTTCAGGGTCTTCGAAATTTAGCGTATTCACCTTCAACAAAGCAAAATACCGCTCACCCTCTTTTGGGCTTCTAATTTGGCCTTCTACCGTATCTCCAGTTCTCAAAGAGAACTTACGGATCTGCGTCGGTGAAACATAGATATCATCAGGACCTGGCAAATAGTTTGCGTCCGGCGATCTTAGAAAAGCAAACCCATCTTGAAGAACCTCAACAACCCCTTGACCAATAATATCGATTTCTTCTTCAGCAAGCTGTTTTAGTATCGCAAACATTAATTCTTGTTTGCGCATTGTGCTTGCACCTTCAACATCATGCTCTTCAGCAAATGATAAAAGTTCTGTTGGCGACTTTTCTTTAAGCTCTTGAAGCTTCATCTCGCGCATGGCGGACACCTATATTTCAAATTGAGATTGCTCAAAACGAGCGAGAAAGACAGGGAATAAACACCTATCTTAAAAAGGAGAGGTCTATCGGCTACATCATGATTGTGAGAATTTCAAGGAAAAACTAATACCTTGAGTTTCAATAGTGATGATTAAAACGGTTTCACAACCACCAAAATGACAATCAAAACCATCAAAAGGGTCGGCATCTCGTTTGCAAATCTGAAAAATTTCGCAGGGCGATTGTTCTGATCTGTAGCAAAATCCTTCACCCATCTAACGCAAAACATATGAAAAGCAGACATTAAAATAACCAGAAAGATCTTCGCATGGATCCATCCTTGTTCATGATGACTGCCTAAAATCATTAAGGCGATCCCAAAACCCCAAGTCGCTATCATCGCGGGCGTCATAATCGCTTTTAAAAGCCGGCGTTCCATCAGCTTAAAGGTCTCTGACTGCACGGAACCAACTTCAGCATCCACATGATAGACAAACAAACGCGGCAGATAAAAAATCGCTGCCATCCAACAAATTACAGAGATAATATGCCCTACAAGAACCCATTGATACATCGGTGAACTTCCTTAGCCTTTAAACGAACGAACTGTTTCAATCATCAGTTCAACATTCTCAATTGGTGTTGGCGGGGTAATACCGTGACCTAAATTAAAAATATGAGGGCCAGATTTTAGTTCCTCACAAATCCGCTGGGTTTGATCTTTTAACTTTGAACCGCCACCAATGAGAAGCAAGGGATCGAGATTTCCCTGGACACACGTCCTCGTTTGAATTTCTTCTCGCACATAAGATAACGGCACCGTCCAATCGACACCAACCCCATTGATATCTGTCTCATCAATAAACTTAGGTAGCTTAACGCCTGCCCCTTTAGGAAAGCCGATAAATCTTGTCCCTGGTTTTTCTGCTCTTACTTTTTCGATAATCTTTTGCAGCGGTCGAATACTAAATTGCTCAAAATCTCTTTCACCCAATACGCCCGCCCACGTATCAAAAACTTGAAGACAATTAGCACCAGCATTCACCTGCTCAATTAAATACCGGCTAGAAGCCTCTATGAGGATATCTATCAGTTTTTGAAAAGCTTCAGGTTCCTTCATAGCAAAAATCCGCGCAGGCCCCTGATCAGGTGTTCCATGTCCGGCAATCATATAGGTCGCAACTGTCCAAGGCGCGCCGCAAAACCCAATAAGAGCCGTCTCAGTCGGAAGCTCGGAGCGCAAACCCGAAACTGTCTGAAAAACAGGTTGAAGGTGTTCTAAAATGCGTTCTACGCTCAACTGATCAATATCTTCCTTAGAAATTGGTTCCAAGACAGGACCACGTCCTTCTTCAAAACGAACATCTTGTCCAAGGGCATCTGGAATGACCAAAATATCAGAAAACAATATCGCAGCGTCAAAACCAAATCGGCGAATTGGCTGCATCGTTACTTCGATAGCGTGTTCTGGTGTGTAGCAAAGATTTAAAAAACTTCCTGCTTGTTTTCTCAGTTCTCGATACTCAGGAAGATAACGACCAGCTTGACGCATCATCCAAACAGGTGGGGTCTTAAAAGTTTTTCCATCAAGGCTATCAAGAAGCTTCATCTTCATTTCCATACAATTGTTGATTCTCCGAACACATCGAAGGTGGCTGTTCTCTCATGATTTTTAACCTTCAAGCAACAAAAATAGAATCTTATTTTTTATGACTACTATTATTAGATAGGGGAATTTCGGGAATTAGATTCTGTTTACATCTTCGTTTTTAATCCACAGAAATGCACAAATGTGGAAACTCCAAGATATGATGTTTTTAAAACTAAGAACAATCTCAATAACTATTTATTATCAATAGGTTACAGATATTAATAGATAACAATAAGACATTGATAACTCAAGAATGAATTGGCAAGTTTGAAATTCTCACGGTTTTCACAGTCTGTGAAGTTTTCTTGAAAGAGTATTTTCACTGGGGGCAATTTTTCGAATAATCTTGGATGAATAATCAGCCCCGTTTTACCGATTATGTTTTTTCACAACTCCTACACAGGCTCCATCAAAAGCCGTGTACAAAAATCAGTTTTCCTTGCACGTTGAAATTGAACGCTTTCACCGATATGTCTGCATAAGAATTTTGCAGAAAGCTGTATCTTATGTCCCTGATTTTAGCCTCGAAATCATCTGCCCGCGGCGCATTGTTAAAAAACGCTGGCCTTCAATTTGAAACGCAAGCCGCCGATATTGATGAACGTGCAATTGAATTGCCTCTTTTAAACTCAGATTTCGGACCAGCTGACATCGCGGAAGTGCTGGCAGAAGCAAAGGCGCTTGACGTTAGCAACCGTAATCCCGGTGCTTATGTTATCGGCGCGGATCAAACCATGAGCTTTAAAGATCAAGGTGAGCTTCATCGTTATAATAAGCCGGTTGATATGAAGGCTGCCCGCCAACAGCTTTTAGCCCTTCGTGGCCGCACCCATAATCTTCATGCCTCTATTTGCGTTGTCAAAGATGGGACGACTGTTTTTCGCTATAGTGATGATGCTCATATGACCATGCGTGATTTGACACCGGAATTTGTTGGTCGATATCTCTCACTGGTCGGCGATAGTGCGCTGCAAAGTGTCGGCTGTTATCAGCTGGAAGGGCCGGGCATTCAATTGTTTGAAAAAATCGAAGGCAGCTATTTTACAATTCTCGGGCTTCCGCTTTTACCTCTGCTTGATTTTCTAAGAACTGTCGGGGAGGTTGAATAATGACAAGTGAACCGATTAAAGCGGGCGTGATTGGTTGGCCAATCCACCATTCGCGCTCACCTATCATCCATAATTATTGGCTAAAAGCGCAATCAATCAACGGACAATATGAAACGATCGCTGTTTCTCCTGAAGAGGCAGATAGCTTTTTCAAAGGCTTTAAAACATCTGGCCTTGCCGGCTTTAATATTACGCTTCCGCACAAAGAGGCGGTTATTCCTCATCTTGATTATGTTGATGAAGCGGCAACGGCGATTGGTGCTGTTAACACGGTGTGGCTTGAAGATGGTAAAATGTGCGGCAGCAATTCAGATTGGATCGGGTTTTCCGACAATCTCGATCATTTGGCCGCAGGTTGGGATCAGCAAAACGAACACGCATTGATCTTAGGCGCCGGGGGTGCGGCGCGTGGGGTTATCTATGCCCTTATAAAACGCGGATTTAAAAATATAACGGTTGCGAATCGAACGTTAAGTCGCGCGGAAGAGCTGGCCCAACATTTTGGATCAACTGTAAAGGCGATCGAGCTTCAAAAAGCAGATCAACTCATTGAAAGTTCCACTCTCATTATCAATACAACCAGCCTTGGTATGGATAAAAATCCGCCCTTGCCCCTCACTTTGGAGGGAATAAAACCCAATTGTCTCGTAACCGATATCGTTTATACGCCACTTGAAACCCCTTTGATCAAACTGGCTAAATCGAAAGGTAACCAAACCGTCGACGGTCTTGGCATGTTGCTTCATCAGGCAAAAATGGGATCAAAGCTTTGGTTTGGTGGCGATCCAATTGTAACCGATGAATTACGCGCCATTGTGATGAAAGATATGGGGCTTTGATATGATCATCCTCGGTCTCACAGGATCAATCGGAATGGGAAAATCCACCACGGCAAATATGTTTCGCGAGATGGGCGTTCCTGTTCATGATGCTGACGCAACCGTGCATGATCTCTATGAAAGTGAACTTGTCGCCCCTTTAGAAGCTGAATTTCCAGGCATTACACAAAATGGCACGATTGATCGTGCGGCCTTGTCAAAATATGTGGTTGGTAATGAAGCAGCGATGAAAAAACTCGAAGCCCTGGTTCACCCCGCTGTTCAGCAACGAGAAAAAGCCTTTCTATCTCAAGCAGAAAATGACGGCGTTCCCCTTGTTGTGTTAGACAATCCGTTGCTTTTTGAAATGGGTAGAAGTGAGCGTGTTGATAAAATACTGGTCGTCACAGCGCCAGAAAGTGTGCAGCGTGAACGGGTCTTGGCTCGCCCTGAAATGACGGTAGAAAAATTTGAACATATATTGGCCAGACAAACGGCAGACAGCGAAAAACGGCGCCGCAGCGATTTTATTCTAGATACATCCCTCGGACTAGAAGCGGCAAAAGAGGCTGTTTCAAAAATCATCAAGCAATTATCCTCTGAATAAGCCTTATTCACCTACATATTTCAGCCAATCATTGCATGAAGCAGACTATACTGATGAGAGCGAGGTGAGGTATGCGTGAAATTGTCTTTGATACGGAAACCACAGGCTTTGATCCAGCATCGGGTGACCGTGTTGTCGAGATCGGCTGTGTGGAACTGATTAATCAGGTACCAACTGGCAACACCTATCATGTTTATATAAACCCTGAACGCGATATGCCGGAGGGCGCGTTTAAGGTTCACGGGCTTTCTGAAGAATTTCTCTCAGACAAACCAAAATTTGCCGAAATTGCTGATGGATTCATTGAGTTTGTTGGTGATGACGGCATTTTAATTGCGCACAATGCCACTTTTGATATGAAGTTCATCAATTTTGAGCTGAAAAAATTATCGCACCCCGCTTATAGCAATGACCGTGTTATCGACACGCTTGAAATTGCAAGACGCAAACATCCCATGGGACCGAATAGTCTAGATGCGCTTTGTTCACGCTATAATATTGATAATTCCAAGCGTGAAAAACACGGGGCGCTGTTGGATGCTGAGTTATTGGCCGATGTTTATATTGAGCTTATGGGTGGTAAACAGCGTGGGCTTGATTTTGCAACAGATGAAAAGGTTGCAACCACCACCCAAACATCCAACAAGCGTGAAGCAATCCAGCGACCAAACCCTCTGCCATCCCGTTTGACCGAAGAAGCAAGTGCCGCCCATCGAGCTTTTGTTGATGATCTTGGTCCAGATACGCTGTGGCACAAGGTCTGGAATGAAAAATAGGCAGCCAAAGCCGCCTATTCCGTTAAATTACAAAAGGAGGCAAACGATTTAATTCGTTTTTGCACCTTCACCTTCTTGCTCAACACGCTGGCGATAAAGCGCTGCGAAATCGACGGGGTCGATCATCAACGGCGGGAAGCCACCATCGCGTGTACCCTCTGCAACGATTTGACGTGCAAACGGGAAAAGCAATCTTGGGCATTCGATCAAAACAACAGGGTGTACATGCTCAGCTGGGACGCCTGTAATTCTGAAGACACCTGCATAAAGCAATTCAACATTGAAAAGCACATCGTCTTTTGTTTTCGCTTCTGCTTCGAGCTTGATTGAGACTTCGTATTCTGTCTCACCCAAAGCTTGAGCGTTTACATTGACGGCAATGCTGATTTCTGGTTGTTCCTGTTGACCCTGCAAAGACATTGGCGCCCGTGGGTTTTCGAAGGAATAATCTTTCACATATTGTGCAAGAGTATTGAGTTGAACCTGAGCGTTTGGATCCGGTGCACCAGCACCATTTTTATCAGCTTCGGTCTTTTTAGCAGGTTTCTTAGCCATTATCGTCCTCATAAAATGTTCGCCGAGGTGCTAACACGCACGGGACAATGAAACAAGCTATTCGAGTAAATTGGCAATAATTACTTATTCCACGGGGATTTTGGATCAGTGGGGCCAAATTCTGTTTCATCCAAATCAATCACCGGCCCTTGTTTGGAGGCATCGTGTGCGTGGGTATCAGGATTTTGACCAAATGGATCGCCGTTTTGTTGAGATTGTCCATTTGGTGTGATCATTTGAAAAGACATCCGTGATTTTAAAAAAGCCCAAATTCCATCGCGAACTGGCGGGATAAATAATAAAAACCCGCAAGTATCAGTGACAAAACCAGGCGTGAGGAGAAAAATGCCAGCCACAACTAGCATCACACCATGAACCAGCGCGCGTCCAGGCATCTGATTTGCCTGTGTCTTTTCTTGTGCTTCCCGCAGAAGCTGAAAACCTTGGTGGCGAAGCAGAAGCGTTCCTAAAAAGGCGGTGACAAGAATCATGCCCAATGTTGGCCAAAGGCCAATGATATCGCCAACCATAATAAAGACAGAAATCTCCAAAATTGGGATAGCAAGGAGCAAAAAGGGCAAAAAACTAAGGCGCATGATACTTTCTAGAACAATTTTACGGCAAATAAGGGCTTCATTAGTTGGCGAGAACGGTAGTTATATGCGATGTAAGCGTTGAATGAAAAAAATACCAGCACATATAATGTAAACCACATTATCTCATCTATTGCCCAATAAGTGATAGAAATGCCGGTAAGTTATGAAATTGGATGCTTGGCGATTGCGTCGAGACGCTGTTTTCATGATTTTTATGAACGCAAACAAGAGTACAGGCCAATGCAGCTCGATTTTTACACTATTCTCGCTATCGCCATTACGGTTGTTGTTATTTTCCAAATTCGCAATGTGCTGGGAAAGCGCAACGGCAATGAGCGTCCGCCCTTTGATCCCTATTCTTCAAAGTCTGAAAGCAAGGCCGATAAAAACGGCAATGACAATGTGGTTGAGCTGCCACGACGCAAAGGAGCGCCTGAACCTGTTTTGAACCCGCAATTGCAGGAAGACCATAGCGTTACTGCTGTGATCGACCGTCTTGCAGAAACAGGAACTGCTTTGAATGAAGGCCTTAAGAAAATTGTCGACGCTGATTATACGTTTGATCCCGAAGAGTTTCTTGGTGGCGCGAAGTCAGCCTATGAGTACATTGTTACCGCTTTTGCGGCCGGCGATCGTAAAACACTCAAAAATCTTCTTTCAGCTGATGTCTTCGATGGGTTTAGTGAGGCGATCAAAGATCGCGAACAACGTGATGAAACAATCGACTTCTCATTTGTTGGTATAAACAAAGCGAAAATTGTGTCAGCTGATCTTATTAAAGGCATGGCGCGTATCGAGGTTGATTTCAAAAGTGAGATCATTCAAGCAACAATGGACGAAGAAGGTCGCATTGTTGACGGTGACCCAAATGCCGTGGATGAAGTGAAAGATCTTTGGACCTTCGAGCGTGATACCACATCGGGTGATCCAAACTGGAAGTTGGTTGCGACTGAAACACCAGACTGAGGCTGGAGATGGCGATGTCTTCGCTTTTAAGTGACGCACTGACATTTAATGATCTGCCCGGTTGGGCAGAGGATGATCACGCCGCTGCCCTTGATGCGTTCTTAAAGAGCGCCCGAAAAATGCAGGAAAAGCCGCCCAAAACGCGGTCGCTTGGTTTAGATGGGGAAGCTTTGTCAGAAATTGGCAGTTGGTTGATGTCCCTTGATGAGGGCGTTTTAGGGAGTGAAGCCCGTTTATTTTTCGAAGACTATTTTGTCCCACGCTTGATACATCCTTCCGCTAACGCCAAAAGCGGCGATCGTGGATTTGTAACCGGGTATTATGAGCCAGAGGTTTTGGGGTCACGCATAAAATCAGATCGGTTTAGTGCGCCCCTTTTGCGTCGGCCCTATGATCTGGTTCGTGTTGTTGATTTGGCCGAGGAAGATGTTCCTGAAAATTGGGATCATGAAGTCCGTTTTGCCCGTCAGTTGGCAGACGGCATTGCGCCTTATCATGACCGCGAAGCCATTTCGACAGGGGCGATTGATGATCAAGAGCTTGAGATTGTTTATCTAGAAGATCCGGTTGATGCTTTTTTCATTCATATTCAAGGATCGGCCCGTATTCGGCTGCATGAAGGCGGCGTGATGCGGGTGAGCTATGCCGCTAAATCTGGCCATGCTTATACGGCAATTGGGCGCGAGTTAATTAAGCGCGGTGAAATTGCGCGTGAAGAAATGTCGATGGAGGCAATTCGCTCTTGGTTGGGTGATCATCGAGACCAACAAAATGAAATAATGTGGCAAAATCAGTCTTATATTTTCTTTGATGAAATTGAGAACCTCGATCCTAAAGATGGCCCCATTGGTGCAGCCAGTGTCCCCTTGTCATCAATGCGCTCTATGGCAGTTGATCGTTTGCTTCACACATTTGGTTCTCCAATCTTTCTCAACGCCAATTTGGAGGGCGGATTTCAGCACTTGATGATTGGCCAAGATACTGGCTCTGCAATAGTTGGTCCCGCGCGAGGTGACATTTATTTTGGGAGTGGTCTTGAAGCAGAAAAAATCGCGGGCGCGGTTCAGCATGCAGCGGACTTCTATTTGCTTTGGCCAAAAAACCAACCTTTTTGATTTAGGTTTGAGTTATGGCAAAACGATCAAATAAAAATCTTAGCGCTGAAGACCGGCGATTGTGGAAGCAAGTCACCGATACAGTGACACCTCGACAAGTTAACTTGATTGAAGGTGATGAGGCTTTTGCAGCGGCCATGCAAGATGTTCAAAAAATAAAAAAATCCGCGCTTTCAAAAGTTGCAATGCCGTCCTATTCGCCGCCAAGAGATTCTCAAAAATCATTTTCCACAACCGTTCCACCTTTGCTCGGTTACAATAAACGCGAGAAGTCTCGGCTCGCACGAGGGCATACTACTTTAGATGGAAAGATTGATTTGCATGGTTTAACGCAGGACCAAGCTCACCGAGCTTTGCACATATTCATTGGCAGAGCTGTTGCCAGCGGGTGGAAAAATGTGCTTGTTATTACAGGTAAAGGAAAAACACATTTTAACCCTGGTTTAAAATCACATGGGGAATGGGGGCAAGAATCACCGGGAGTTCTTCGGCGAAAAGTACCTCAGTGGTTAAGTGAACCTTCGGTAAGAAATATGGTTCTTGGATATGAAACTGCTAGTTCATCACACGGTGGGACTGGTGCGTTATTCGTGAGACTTAGAAGAAAATGACAAGCTTTTTTGGTGACGATTAAAATGAGTGTCTTTCAAAGAGCCTATGATCATTTGTTAAAGAGATGCGGATTAGACGATGACCCCATTTGGACAAAAAATTCGGCAGATACGCCGGGCAAAAAATGTCAGTTTAAAAGAAATGGCTGAGGGAGTGGGTGTGTCCAGCGCCTATTTATCGGCTTTGGAGCATGGCAAACGCGGCACGCCGACATGGGCGATGGTGCAGCGGATTATTGCCTATTTCAACATCATCTGGGATGAGGCAGAGGAGCTTCAGCGGCTGGCTGAAATTTCCAATCCTCGTGTTGTTGTGGATACAGCGGGCCTTGACCCTAAAGCGACAGAACTTGCAAATCGCCTATCGACGGATATTGGTCGGGTTAACGTGACTGTGTTGGAAGATATGATCTTGATGCTCGCGAAGGGCGTTGTAAAAAATGACAAATAAGATCCGGTTTAAGCCGCTATAAAATGTAACGGCTTAAATCTGCATTTTTGGCAAGATCACCAATTTCCCGATTGACGAATTCAGCGTCTATTTCAACAGTATCACCAGCGCGATCTGTTGCAGTGAAGCTAATATCATCCAGAATGCGCTCGATCACAGTTTGCAATCGACGTGCGCCGATATTTTCAACGCTGGCGTTAATCGAAACCGATAAATCTGCAATCGTATCAATGGCATCTTCTGTGAATGAAAGTGTCACGTCTTCTGTTCCCAAAAGGGCCACAGATTGTTTGATCAAACTTGCTTCTGTGTCACTTAAAATGCTGACAAAATCATCTTTGGTGAGCGCTTGCAGTTCCACGCGAATTGGCAAACGGCCTTGAAGCTCTGGCAGGAGGTCGGATGGTTTTGAGACGTGGAAAGCACCGGATGCAATGAAAAGAATATGATCGGTTTTAACCGGACCATATTTTGTGGAAACGGTTGTTCCCTCAACCAGTGGTAAGAGATCGCGCTGCACCCCTTCGCGCGAAACATCGCCGCCACGAGCACCATCACGCACAGCAATTTTATCAATCTCGTCTAAGAAGACGATGCCATTATTCTCAACCGATTCCATCGCCTCGGTGACAACTTGATCGTCATCTAAAAGCTTGTCGGATTCTTCGGCTAAAAGAACGTCGTATGAATCGCGCACCATCAGTTTGCGAGTTTTCGTACGACCGCCGAACGCTTTGCCGAACATATCATTGAGGTTCATCACACCAATAGATCCGCCAGGCATGCCCGGAATATCCATATTGGGCATACCGCCGCCATTGTCTGCGACTTCGATCTCAATTTCTTTTTCATCGAGCTGACCTTCGCGTAATTTCTTACGGAAGCTATCGCGGGTTGCGGGGCTTGCTGTATCGCCAACCAGCGCATCAAGCACGCGGTCTTCCGCCATTTGATGCGCTTTGGCTTCCACATCTTTACGCTTTTTCTCGCGGATGAGACCGATGCCCACTTCCACCAGATCGCGGATCATTTGTTCCACGTCGCGGCCAACATAACCAACTTCTGTAAATTTAGTCGCTTCGACTTTTAAAAACGGGGCACCTGCCAGTTTTGCAAGCCGTCGTGAAATTTCTGTTTTACCCACACCGGTTGGGCCGATCATGAGGATGTTTTTAGGCATGACCTCTTCACGCATGGACCCTTCCAGCTGCTGTCGCCGCCAACGATTGCGCAGCGCGATGGCTACAGCACGTTTGGCGTCTTTTTGGCCAATAATGTAACGATCAAGTTCGGATACGATTTCGCGGGGAGAAAAATTTGTCATGCGGATTGTTCTTCTTTGAGTTCAAAAAGTTGCGCTGAAGCAATCGGTGGTACGCGGTTGGCAATTGCACTTGGGACAATGGTCATAATGAGGCGTCGAAGCGGAGACCAGCCAATGCCGAGGACGACAACCAATAGGCCTATAAATAAGATGGGTACAGCAAATTGTAAGGAGCTATCTAAACCAAGTGCTTTGACAATTTGAGTGAAAGCCCCGGCCATATAAAGCAGGCTGGAGACAAGAAAGGCGCGTCGGTCGATAATGAGAGCGATCAAGGTAAGAATTGTAAACACTGCCAGAATCAGTGGGATGCTAATTTGATCCCATGAGCTGGTCGCTAAAATGGAATGGATCATCAAGGGCGCGGCCAGAAGATGCAGCCAGAATGCATTTTCTGAAAGACGAGTTAAGCGCAACCGATCTTTGAGATCAAAATTCATGGCGAAGAGGAAGACGATGAAGCCAAGCCCACCAATAACAAAACGCAGGTCATAGGTTTCAAGGTCCAAAAAGATGCTTTTGATAATTGAAAGACCAAGCCCGACCAATGTGGCCGCAACCACAAGCATGACAAATGGCAGGCGATATCTGACATAAAAAAGAGAAATGCCAATAAAGGCGCTTAAGAAAAACAAAACAAGGCTTATCGACTTTAATTGAACCGCTGATTGTGTAAGGAGGCTTGCAGCAGGTGCTGAAATTTGCATGCCAAACAAACCCGCCCATAAAGCAATCGCTAGGCTGAGAATTAGACTTGATAAGGGAAGCCGAAGTTTGCGCGTTACAATTTCGGCGATGATAATACCTATAATCAAAAGAATGGCAGCGCCCACAGCACCTGTCATAAATTCAACTAAGCTGCGCTCAACAGTCTCTTTCAGCGCGTTCCCTGTAATTGCGAAATTCAAAACAGTCGCACCAATGCTTAAAAATAAAATCCCCAGCGCGATGAAAATATCGCGAAAGCCGCGAAGCAGCCGGAACGGTTCATCGCGTGTTTCAAGTTCTTGGAAACGAGGGCTGTCATCATTGGCATGAATTCGCTTCGAAAAGGCGTTGAGTTGTTCAGCCTGCTCACCCGTAATGATGCCTTCGCTCACCGCATTAGCAAGGTCGGTTTTATTCAGCATCCATTGTCTCCACGACAAGATTGTCATTGGTATAGACGCAAATGTCGGCAGCAATCTTCATGGATTTTCGTGCAATGTCTTCGGCGCTTAAATCCATATCACTGAGTGCACGGGCTGCGGCGAGCGCATAGTTGCCGCCAGAACCGATGGCTGCAATCCCGCCTTCCGGTTCAAACACATCACCAGCACCGGAAATCATCAGGCTGACTTCTTTGTTCGCAACCAGAAGGAGCGCTTCAAGATTGCGCAAATATTTGTCCGTGCGCCAATCTTTTGCCAGCTCCACGGCCGCCCGCATGAGATTGTCTGGATATTGCTCAAGCTTGGTTTCCAATCGCTCCAATAGCGTGAAGGCATCTGCCGTTGATCCGGCAAAGCCTGCAATCACATCGCCATTGCCGATGCGGCGCACTTTTCTGGAGTTTGATTTTACAACGGTTTGCCCCATAGAGGCCTGACCATCACCTGCAATAACCACTTTGCCATCTTTGCGGATCATTACAATGGTTGTTGCGTGGACCTTGCCAAAGGCAGATGCGTGGTTGTTATCGCCTGAAAAGTTCATGTTTCCTCCTGCGGCCAACAGTGCGTCAAACGGATTTTAGTCTGATTTTTTGAGCCGTTGGTCAATTTCTGTCGCTTTATGTAATCACCTCGGCGTGATTTGCAAACAGCCGAGTGGGATATGCCTGTTAGGATCGCCATAAAAGTTGGAGAATAACATGAAAGTCGGATTTATTGGTCTTGGTAATGTGGGCGCGAAACTTGCGGGTAGTTTGGTGCGCAATGGTTTTGATACGGTGGTGCATGATTTATCGAAAGAGGCGGCTGAACCTCTTCTCATCGCTGGCGCTGCGTGGGCCAATTCACCGAAAGAAGTGGCAGAAATTTGTGACGTTGTCATCACTTGCCTTCCAAGCCCTGCGGCTTGTGCAACGGTGGTTGAGGGTGAGAACGGTCTGATTGAAGGTTTTTCAAAAGGTGATATCTGGCTTGAAATGAGTACGACGGACGAGGCGGAAGTTAAACGTCTCGGCGCGAAGCTTGAACCGTTCGGTGTGATGGCGATGGATTGCCCCGTTTCTGGTGGGTGCCATCGCGCGGCAACGGGTAATATTTCAATTTTTGCCGGTGGACCGCGCGAAAGTTTTGATCGTGTACTTCCTTTGCTTACCCGATTGGGTCGCCGTGTTTTGCACACGGGACCATTAGGGTCAGCATCGATTTTGAAAGTCATGACCAATTATCTCGCCACCGCAAACCTTCTCACTGTCTGCGAAGCGCTTACTACCATGAAAGGTGCGGGCCTTGATATGGCAACGACCTATGAGGCGATAAAAATCTCATCTGGCACGTCGTTCGTGCATGAGACTGAAAGCCAAGTCATTTTAAACGGCAGTCGCTGCGTCGATTTCACCATGGATTTGGTGCTGAAAGATATTGGCCTCTTCCAAACAATCGCAGAACGCGCAGGGATTGATCTTGAAATCTCACCACTGATCATTGATCTCATGAAAGATGGTCAAAGCCGTTTTGGTGCGCGGGCACAATCAGACCGCATGATTGAGCGGTTTGAAGACGCAACAGGGCTGGAAATCCGCGCTGATGGGTTCCCCGCAGAACTGTTGGATGATGAGCCGGAAGAAGAAGGTTATGAGATAAAGCCTGCGACCTAAGGTTTCATCTTAAGCATGCTGTTTGTTTGAACGGGGATGAAAGTTGCTCTCAACCAAAAGCAATGTTAAGTCCCCCTTCATCTAAAAGCGCTAGTTTCTAGTGACAGATATTTGCAGAGAAGATGACCCATGCGTACTGGATCGATTAAAAGAACCACGAATGAAACTGATATTAGCGTTGAGCTGAACATTGATGGCACAGGCGCCTATGATGTTGAGACGGGCGTTGGTTTCTTTGATCATATGCTGGAACAGCTTTCGCGCCACTCTTTGATGGACCTTAAAGTCCGCGCCAAAGGTGATTTGCACATTGATGCACACCACACATCGGAAGATGTGGGTATTGCCATTGGTCAAGCGTTCAAACAAGCACTTGGCGACATGAAAGGCATCACTCGTTATGCCTCTCTTGATTTGCCAATGGATGAAAC
Organism: uncultured Hyphomicrobiales bacterium; assembly: GCA_964553335.1. Classification (GTDB taxonomy): domain Bacteria; phylum Pseudomonadota; class Alphaproteobacteria; order Rhizobiales; family JACESI01; genus JACESI01. The sequence goes on from CAZKKW010000005.1 coordinate 42,508, forward strand.
GCTAACCCGTGCCGCCGTGGATGTTTCTGGTCGTCCTTATCTCGTATGGAATGTGGATTTCACGCGCGACAAGATTGGTGATTATGACACGGAGCTTTTCCGTGAGTTCTTTATAGCTTTTGCCCAAAACGCTGGCATTACGCTGCATATTCAAAATATCTATGGCGAGAACAATCACCATATTGCAGAGACCTGCTTTAAGGCGGTTGCGCGGGTGCTGCGCATGGCAGCAACGGTTGACCCACGCGCAGCTGATAGTTTGCCAACCACCAAGGGTAAACTCGGCGATTAGGGTCTAGCCCTTAGAGTTTCATCGTCATTTCCTTGCACTTTCAGCTAAAATTCGCCAAATAGATATTAATCGCTTTGTCTGAATTGGAAGAGTAGTGGGCCCATGGCCGCGTATCGTGTTTTTGAATTTCCAAATGCTATGCCCGAACAGGTGCAGGACGGCAGAAATGTCGAATTGATACGCGATGGTTTTTCCTTCCTCGTGGTCTTGTTTCCTGCCGTCTGGCTTTTGTGGAATCGTGTATGGTTCGGCTTTGCGATTTATGTTGTGTTTATTCTGGCCTTTGTCTTAGCCAGTGAATTGATCAATCCGTTGATCGGCGTGTTGTTGAATAGTCTGCTTGGTCTTTATCTTGGGTTTGAAGGCACAAATTGGCGGGCGAAAAAATTTCTTGGTAATGGCTGGCAGGAAGTGGACGTTGTTTTGGCGAGCAACTATGAAGAAGCTGAAATGCGCGCCTTTGCAAATCGCATTGACGATGTAGTTGAAGAGAAACCAGAACCAATTCTTCCGAACCGAATTTCGCAAGTATTGAAAAGGCCGCCATCAAAAACAAAACCAGTGATTGGGTCTTTCCCATCCCCATCAACAAGGCCGCGTTCATGAAAATTGCGATTATCGATTACGGCTCAGGTAATTTGGCCTCAGCCGGAAAAGCCTTTGAGCGTGCCGCAAGAGAAGCAGGCTTGGACGCGGAGGTTTCTATTACCTCAGATCCTGATTATGTCGCCAAAGCAGACCGCATTGTTTTGCCAGGTGTTGGCGCTTTCGCAGATTGTCGTAAAGGACTTGATAGCGTCGATGGAATGCTGGCCTCGCTCAATGAAGCCGTGACCCAAAAAGCACGACCGTTCTTCGGCATTTGCGTGGGCCACCAGCTTATGGCGAGCCGTGGGTTGGAAAAGGAAACAACAAACGGCCTTGATTGGATTAAGAGCGATGTTGTTGAAATTGAGCCAGATGACCCGAGCTTGAAAATTCCGCATATGGGTTGGAACACGCTGGATGTGAAATTTGATCACCCCATCTTTGACGGCATTGAAACGGGCAAAAACGGTCTTCATGCTTATTTCGTGCATTCCTATCATATGGTGCCGATGGACGGCGATGTCGTTCTCGCGACCTCAAACTATGGTGGCGACATCACGGCGATGGTCGCCCACGAAAACCGCATCGGCACTCAATTCCACCCAGAAAAAAGCCAGACACTTGGTCTGGCTTTGATTGCTAATTTCTTGAAATGGAAAATTTAAGATGATCCTCTTCCCCGCCATCGACCTTAAAGACGGTGAATGTGTGCGCTTGAAGCTTGGTGATATGGATCAAGCAACGGTTTTCAACGATGATCCGGGTGCGCAGGCCAAGGCGTTTCAAGATCAAGGCTTTGAATGGCTCCATGTGGTTGACCTCAACGGTGCCTTTGCGGGTAAGCCGGTGAATGGGGACGCGGTCGATGCGATTTTAAAAAGCACCACCAACCCTGTGCAGCTCGGCGGTGGTATTCGTGATTTGAAACAAATCGAGACGTGGCTTGATAAGGGCATTAAACGGGTGATCCTCGGCACGGTGGCGGTGCGTGATCCTGAGCTCGTTAAAGAGGCCTGCCGTTTATTCCCTGATCAAGTGGCCGTCGGCATTGATGCCAAGGGCGGATATGTGGCGGTTGAAGGATGGGATGAAACATCTGAACTCACCACGATTGATTTGGCGAAGAAGTTTGAAGATGCGGGTGTATCGGCAATCATCTTCACGGATATTGACCGCGATGGCATTTTGAAGGGTCTCAATTTCCCGTCCACCATTGCGCTTGGGAATGCGGTTTCTATTCCGGTTATTGCCTCTGGCGGTTTGGCGTCGATTGATGATGTGAAGCGCTTGATGGAGCCGGATTGCGCAAAGTTAGAAGGCGCCATTTCCGGCCGCGCCCTTTATGATGGTCGCCTTGATCCGGCTGAAGCGATGGCGGTGATTAAGGGGACAGCATCATGACCCTCAAATCCCGTGTAACCCCCTGTCTTGATGTGAAGGATGGACGTACCCGCCTCGCGCGCAGCAACGTAGTTGTGAGCACGGGCAAAAGGAAGAATCGACGCGATGAAGGATTGTCCATATGACTCTCAAATCCCGTGTAATTCCCTGTCTTGATGTGAAAGATGGACGTACCCGCCTCGCGCGCAGCAACGTAGTTGTGAGCACGGGCAAAAGGAAGAATCGACGCGATGAAGGATTGTCCATATGACTCTCAAATCCCGTGTAATTCCCTGTCTTGATGTGAAAGATGGACGCGTCGTTAAGGGTGTCAACTTTGTTGATCTTATGGATGCTGGTGATCCGGTGGAAGCGGCGAAAGCTTATGATGCGGCAGGTGCGGATGAGCTAACATTTCTCGACATCACCGCGTCATCTGATAACCGCGATACGATCTTTGATGTGGTGCGCGAAACGGCGGAGCATTGCTTTATGCCGCTCACTGTTGGTGGTGGCGTGCGCAAGGTGGAAGATATTCGCAAACTGCTTTTGGCAGGTGCCGATAAAGTGTCGATTAATACCGCTGCGGTTAAAAATCGTGATTTTGTCAATGAAGCCGCCAATAAGTTTGGCAATCAGTGCATTGTCGTTGCAATCGACGCGAAGGCCGTGGGCGATACCTGGGAAATTTTCACCCATGGTGGACGTGAACCAACAGGCATCAACGCGATTGAATTTGCCAAAGACATGGCGGCACGTGGGGCGGGTGAAATTTTGCTCACGAGCATGGACCGCGATGGAACGAAGTCGGGTTTTGATAACAAAGTCACCCGCGCAATTGCTGATAGCATTTCTATTCCAGTGGTTGCATCTGGCGGTGTTGGTGAGCTTGATCATTTTGTCGATGGTGTGAAAGAGGGCGGTGCGAGCGCAGTGCTTGCAGCCTCCGTTTTCCATTTTGGTACATTCACTATTGGCCAAGTGAAGCATCATATGGCAAAAGCTGGTATAGACATGCGACTTGACGGTCTTGCTTGAGGCAATTTTTATGACCAAATTCACCTTAGAACAATTAAACGCCATCATTGATGAGCGGGCGAAAGCCAGCGATGGATCGTCTTATACGGCGAGCCTCATTGAAAAAGGTGTTAAAAAATGTGCGGAAAAACTGGGCGAAGAAGCGACAGAAGCCGTGATTGCGGCTGTCACAAATGATCGGGCGGAGCTTACAAAAGAATCCGCCGATGTGCTTTATCACCTTTTAGTCTTACTCAAAGTTTCCGATATTGAGCTTGATGATGTATTGAAGGAACTGGAACAGCGCACCGCGCAAAGTGGCCTTGCTGAAAAAGCCTCACGTAGTGCAAAAAGCTAGTTAGAAAAGATTGCGGGCAATATTGGATATAGCGGTAGACGATAAGCTAACGCCCCACCGTGTTTTTGAAAAAGAAACATGGGCGGCTTTGCGCGCGGACCAAACGCTACCGTTGTCTTTAAATGACCTTGCCAAGCTGCGCTCGCTCAATGACCCAATCTCATTGCAAGAAGTGCAAGAAATTTACATGCCGCTTTCAAGGCTGCTTTCCATGCATGTGCAGGCTGCAAAAGAGCTGCACTTAAAGCGCCAAGAGTTCATGAATTTAGAAAATTCTCAAAAAACACCTTTTGTGATCGGTGTTGCGGGCTCTGTCGCGGTTGGAAAATCGACAACGGCGCGTGTTCTTCAAGCCCTCTTATCGCGCTGGCCAAGTTCGCCGAAGGTGGATTTAGTCACCACAGATGGTTTTCTGCATCCAAACAGAGTGTTGGAAGAGCAAGATTTGATGGGGCGCAAAGGTTTTCCTGAAAGTTACGACTTGCCCGCTTTGTTGCGTTTTCTGTCTGATATCAAGGCCGGTAAAGCACGCGTGGAAGCGCCGGTTTATTCGCATTTTTCTTATGACATTGTGCCGAACGAAAAAATCTACGTAGAGCAGCCGGACATTTTGATCCTAGAAGGCCTCAACGTTTTGCAAACCCGCGCTTTGCCCAAGGATGGCGAAGCGGTACCGTTCGTTTCTGATTGTTTTGATTTTTCCGTCTATATTGATGCGGATGAAAAAAATATCTCAAAATGGTATCTCGAGCGCTTCATGAAATTGAAGGATAGTGCTTTTACAAATCCGCAATCCTATTTTCATCATGTGGCGGCTATGTCTTTTGAAGAAGCAAAGGAAATGGGTGAACATTTGTGGAATACAATCAACCGCGTCAATTTGGTTGATAACATTCAGCCGACCCGACCAAGAGCGAGTCTAATTCTGCGTAAAGGTGAAAACCATCTCATTGAATCGGTGAGTCTGCGCAGGCTTTAGCGTTGATTATTGAAGAACTCATAAAATTACTGTTTTGGCGGGTTGATTTTTCCGTCCAAAAGACTGATATCCAGCTTAATTTGATCCATTAAAAATTGGGACAGCCATGTCTGACGAAAATACGCAATATCCAGACGAAGACGAAAACTCAAATGTTGAATCGCTCTTTGATAATCCAGAAGACGAGATGAGCGAAGAGGAATTTGAGGCGGCGATTGAAAAAGAAGAGCAAGAAGCCGCCGCCGAACCAGCCCCGCGTGATCCAGCAGATGTGATCGTGGCGCTCAACGAAGAAAATACAGAGCTTAAAAACAAAGCCATGTCGTTGCTTGCCGATATGGAAAACCTGCGCCGCCGTACAGAACGTGAAGTTAAAGATGCGCGCCAATATGCGGTCGCCAATTTTGCCCGTGATATGCTGAGTGTTAGCGACAATATGAGCCGTGCGTTGCAAGCACTGCCAGATGATGCGCGTGAAGGCGCGGATGAGACGCTCAAAACCTTGCTTGAAGGTGTTGAGATGACAGACCGCGATTTGCAAAACCAGTTGTCTAAGAACGGTGTTGTTCAACTTAGCCCTGAAGGTGAAAAATTCGATCCGAATTTCCACCAAGCAATGTTCGAGGTGCCAAACACTGAAATTCCAAATGGTACAGTTGTGCAAGTGGTCCAGGCTGGTTACCAAATTGGAGACCGTGTCCTTCGCCCTGCCATGGTTGGTATTTCTAAAGGGGGCCCGAAAGCTGCGGCGGCACCTGTAGTAGAAGAAGAAGCGCCGCAAGATGGCCCATCAGTTGACAAATCAGTCTAGCGCTTAGCGCTAGATTTGTTTGCATTCCAAGCTTTGTATTCTTAGGGTTTTATGAATTGAGATCGTAATCGCGATCAAATTCTTGGAACAAAATTGGTTCATCAAGAAAGCGCGCTAATTCATCAGCAGCGCGTTTTAACGTTCCACCGCCAAATACAATCCGCAGACTTGGGTCAATATTGTTTCGTTTGCACTCGTTGACCAGCGCTTCTGTGCTTTGGAGACGCTGAATGCGCTTTACATAATTTTCAGCTTGTTTTTTGCGCTGTTCCAATGCGCATAAATGACGACGCATTTTTTCAGCACCAATTTCATTGGCAGCAGCAAGCAGCGTGCGTCGTTTTTTAGTCGCTTTCTTGATTTGCTTTTCGATCCCGCGCGCAATCATTAAAGCGTCATTTTCATATTTTTTTAGCGAACTAGATGTTTGGGACACGCAATCATGTGCGAGTCCATCGCATTCGTAAGCGCACTGATCCGAAAAATCCCACATATTTGCCCCCGTAACACCCGTAATATGCTCGATTATATAAATAAAACTAGCTGAACTGAGTTCATTAAGTTGTTTAACACTCTTATGAACTATGTTCAATAGTATTTTGGGTTTTTATTCCAAATTTAGTTAAATCATGAACCTCGTTCATATTTTTTTGATTAAAGTTATTTTGACTAAAGTTATATTGTTGATTAATAACAATATGTTGGGATTTATGCGGCTTAAAAACGAGATTGAAAATGGAACAATCTTATCGGGATGAGATGAGAGAAAAGCTCATCCTGGCAACAATTGACCGTCTCGCTGTTTCTGGCATAAGCGGCGTTCATGCGCGCGATTTAGCGAGTGAGGTCGGCTGTGCGGTTGGTACGATTTATAATCTTGTTGGTGACCTTGATAATCTTATCCTCTTGGCATGTGCGCGTACGTTCAAAGAATATCAGGCATATGTGACAAATTATTTGCAACAAGAGAAAGAAAAGGGGGCGACCAATCTCCAATTGTTAGAAGCATTGGGTGCCTCTTATGTGGATTTCTCGTCTCTCCATCGTTTGCGTTGGCAGGCAGCTTTCGAAGTACGCTACGACAAAGATAGTGATTTTCATCACATTTTTAAGACGGGGCAACGCGAGCTTTTATGTCTTATTGTCGACATTCTCAAAGAGATAAATGCCGATGTTGATGAGAAGGAATTAGCAAGTATTGGCCGAGCACTTTGGGCTTCTGTTCACGGTATTTCCATGCTTGCGGCCTCAAATCCGAGGGGCGCACTGTCAAGAGAAAAAATCCTCATTCAATGTAATCGGATTATTCATCCCGTTATTGAAAGTTTGGAAAGGCGCGAAAAGCCCAAACCCTAATGGGTTTAATCAGGCTTTGTCACACGTCTGAGCGTCAAATTGATACGACCACCATTTTTAAGCAGCGTTGATGTATCGGGGTAGATGCGATCAACACCGTGAAAACAAAGCCTGCTTTTCCCGCCCATTATAATAATGTCTCCGCTTTCCACTTTTAAAGAAGCGGTTCGTCCCTCCCGAACATCTTCACCTGCTCTGAAACGACAGGTTTCGCCCAGAGAAATTGAAATGACGGGTGCTGTAAAATCTTCCTCGGTGCGATCTTGGTGCAACCCCATTTTGGCCTCGCGATCATAAAAATTGATGAGACAGGCTTCTGGTGGATGCGGGTAGTTCGAAAATTCCTCCCATACTTGCTGCACCTTTTGCGGGATGTCAGGCCACGGCGTGCCGGTTACAGGGTGAGTTGGCTGATAGCGATAGCCATTTTCTGCGTCTGTTACCCATCCAAGCGGCCCGCAATTGGACATGCGAACTGACATTTTTTTGGCGGTTGCTGGCATGGTTGGTCGAAAAAGGGGAGCCGTTTTGAGTAGTTCGCGAATCTCATCACGTAGTTCTTCTTGCTCGTTCCTCGTAAGATACCCGGGTATGTGCCGAACACCATTTGGTAAAATCAACATTTTCCTGCCAATCTGAGTAATTTTCCGTGATCTGACGCTTGCAGTCCGCGACAGGTATTCTTATATAGCTTCCGAACCGCGTAAGCGGGTGGGGCTTGTTTTTATTTGTTGAAAATAACAACGAACGAGACCCAATTCCGCTACAAATATTGCATTAGAAGCCTGCTGGTTGAAAGACCGGGCCTTTAGGGGTTGTAGAACGCTTAAAAAAGGTTCACACAACGGCTTGCTTGTTAAGGAGACAAATATGGCTAAAGTCATTGGTATTGACCTTGGAACCACCAACTCTTGCGTTTCAGTTATGGATGGCAAGGAACCTAAGGTTATTGAGAACGCGGAAGGCGCGCGTACCACACCCTCTATGGTGGCATTTTCGGAAGACGGAGAGCGCCTTGTTGGACAACCAGCAAAACGGCAAGCTGTTACCAATCCAGAAAATACGCTCTTTGCAGTAAAACGTTTGATTGGTCGTCGTTTTGATGATCCAACCGTTGGCAAAGATAAAGATTTGGTCCCATTCAAAATTGTCAAAGGTGACAATGGCGATGCTTGGGTTGAGGCAAGCGGCGACAAATATTCTCCTTCACAAGTTTCCGCAATGATCCTTCAAAAAATGAAGGAAACAGCTGAGAGCTTCCTTGGTGAGACAGTAGAGCAAGCGGTGATTACAGTTCCTGCTTACTTTAATGATGCTCAACGTCAGGCAACAAAAGATGCCGGTAAAATTGCGGGTCTTGAAGTGCTTCGCATTATCAACGAACCAACAGCGGCGGCGCTGGCTTATGGTCTTGATAAAAATGACGGTCAGACAATTGCTGTTTATGACTTAGGCGGCGGTACATTCGATGTGTCTGTTCTTGAAATCGGCGATGGCGTATTTGAAGTAAAATCAACCAATGGCGATACCTTCCTTGGGGGTGAAGATTTCGACATGCGGTTGGTTGATTATCTGGCTGATGAATTCAAAAAAGAACAAGGCATTGACCTGCGTGGCGACAAACTCGCGCTGCAACGTTTGAAAGAAGCAGCAGAAAAAGCAAAAATCGAGCTTTCAGCTGCCACACAAACTGAAATCAACTTGCCATTCATTACAGCCGATGCGTCCGGCCCTAAACACCTGACCTTGAAGCTAACCCGTGCAAAATTTGAAGCGCTGGTTGATGATTTTGTCCAGCGTACAATTGGCCCCTGCAAATCAGCATTGAAAGACGCTGGTATCTCTGCATCCGAGATCGACGAAGTCGTTCTTGTTGGCGGTATGACGCGGATGCCGAAAATCCAAGAAGCTGTAAAACAGTTCTTCGGCAAAGAGCCGAACAAAGGTGTGAATCCTGATGAAGTGGTTGCCATGGGTGCAGCTATTCAGGCAGGTGTTTTGCAAGGTGACGTTAAAGATGTTCTTCTTCTTGATGTCACGCCATTGTCTCTTGGTATTGAAACGCTCGGTGGCGTGTTCACACGTTTGATCGACCGCAATACAACAATTCCGACGAAAAAGAGCCAGACCTTCTCAACGGCTGATGATAACCAAAATGCTGTGACCATCCGCGTTGCCCAAGGTGAGCGTGAAATGGCGGCGGATAACAAAAATCTTGGCCAATTCGATCTTGTTGGTATTCCGCCAGCACCACGCGGCGTTCCGCAAATTGAAGTAACCTTCGATATTGATGCAAACGGTATCGTGAATGTGTCTGCTAAAGACAAAGGGACCGGCAAAGAACAGCAAATTCGCATTCAAGCATCAGGCGGCTTGTCTGATGACGATATCGAACAAATGATCCAAGACGCAGAAGCAAATGCTGATGCGGATAAGAAGAAGCGCGAATCTGTAGATACAAGAAACAACGCTGAAACGATGATCCACTCTGCTGAAAAATCTTTGGCAGAATACGGTGATCAAGTTGGCGAAAGTGACCGTCAGGCGATTGAAGACGCGGTTGCAGATTTGAAAGCTGCGATTGAAGGCGACGAAATCGACAATGATGAGGTTCAAGCAAAATCAGAAGTATTGGCTCAAGCAAGCATGAAGCTTGGTGAAGCCATGTACCAGTCTGAGCAGGCAGCAGCCGAGGCAGACGCTGCGGCAGATGCGGCAGGCGATGACCACGACGATGATGTTATGGACGCTGATTTTGAAGATGTTTCAGACGACGATGACGATGAGAAACGCTCGGCATAATCAATTGTCTTGAACAAATCAGCATTTGCATATTTAATGCATTTAAGACGACGACTTCAAAATCGTCGTCTTTTTTTGTCGCCCGTTATGGAATGTAGGCATGGACAAACTTGAGACAGAGCCCTTCGGTACATTTGCGCTTTCCAAAACTCAGAGTTTTATTATTAGCTTGGCAGGTAATTTGCCAGACAACAAAATCGGGCGTTGGGGTATATCTCTTTGCCGAAAACTAGCGCTTGGCAGCAGTAAGGGGCCGTTTGATGTGACGGTTGAGGGGGGGCTCAATCTCAGATTACACCCCAAAGATAACAGATGCGAAAAGCGGGTGATTTGCGGGGCTCAGACTTGGGATAGCAAGGAGCGCAAAGCGCTGACCGATATGCTGAAAATGTATAATGAGCCGCGTCCTTTTGTATTCCTTGATGTCGGCGCTAATGTGGGTCTTTATTCTTTATTCCTTGGAGAAGCCGCCCGCCAATTATCAAAAGACGTGAAGCTTATCGCGGTTGAGCCTGACAAAACCAATGCCGCGCGACTGCATATCAATGCTAAGGCCAGCAATATAAATATCACTCATATGCCCGTTGGTATCGGTGCTGAAAGAATGGTGGCTCGCCTGATTGGAGGAGAGAAAAACAGAGGCGAAATCAAAATTGGCATGGCACAAGATAATGAACCGACCATCGACGTTATGCCTTTATATGACCTTTGCCAAAATCTAAATCTTGAAGAAATCGATGCGATGAAAGTTGATATTGAAGGCTATGATTTTCAGGCGCTTGAGCATTTTTTCAAGACGGCAAAACAAACCCTTTGGCCCAAACGCCTCGTCATAGAAACACGTGATCCATCATTTGATATCTTAGGTCTGTGTCTTGCAAATGGTTATGAGCTAGATTTTCAAGCAGGCATTAATGCTGTTGTTTCTCGCAAGAGTTAGTTTTCATTCTTGCAAATTTAGAGATTTATGCCAGTCAATATCTTTGTCGCGAGAATATCCAAATGATTTTCTGCCAAGACATCTAGATCACGTGCTTGGTTTTCCAGTTTGCTGAATGTTGTATGTTGATCCAAGGCAATACGAGCAAGGTGACCATCAGTTTCTAGATTTCTAATATAGCTTTCTTCAAGCCCTGATAAATTTCGGTTCCAAGGTTGATAGACGCATAAGGGACTTTGAGAACAAACCGCTTCTGTGATCATCGAGTTGGAATCTTCACCCACAACAACAAAAGAAGCTTGAACAAGCTCTTCTTCCAAGTTGAAAGCCCCAGTCGTTCGGTAATCATGATAAATCAAAGCTGGTAGGCGTTTCGATAAAGCAGTCAGCGCATCAGAAACATAATCATCTGTGCGGCGCGAATTGCAGACAACCACATTGTCAAATGTTGACGTGGAACTTTCGCATGCCTCAGTGATTATTTTTAAGAGCGTGTCCCAGTCTTGTTTGGTGTAGTGATGGGTTTTGCAGTCCCCACCCAGAAGAAACAGTATCGACGACTTTGAGCGAGCAGGGAATGTTTTGTCTGGATCTATATTACAGGGTTTTAGCGCGACCATATAGGGAGGCATATTTTCAAATTGCTGATAGGGCACAAGTATGGTTTTAAAAGCAGTTGTTGGAACTTTACGAACGGTACCGCAGAATATGTTTGGTACGCCTAAATAACGCGCTAAAGAAATATTGGCAGGCAATGTCGCCCCACCTGCAGAGACAATTAAATCTGGTTTTTCTACAGGGACTTTGGCAGCCGCAACCAACTCAATCAAGCGCGGTTTAGGCTTTATTGAATGGCTTAAAAACCGACGAAGCCCATTCATTGAAGAGGTGAGGCGATTAGTCGGCAATTTGATATTTTGCCAATCTAATTCAATAGAACGGTGGCGGGATAATGCCGTAACCACGCCCTTACTCTGATTGAAATGGCCCGGTTTATCGTCAGCAAGAACAAGGATTCTCATTGGTTTAGCCAAAATGCTCACATTTCCTGTCGAGATTATAATGTCTTAATTTTACTGAAAATTTCCTCAGCAGATTTTTTTGCCTCATGGCGATACATACGAATTTTTTCCAACTCTTTTTCAGAAAAAGCCGCCGGAACGATATCGGTTTGGTTTTCTAGAGTCTCAAGATCGACAAGGCGTTCATTCAAATCAAGATCATCAGCCAATGCTTCCAATTTATGCGTATTTGAAGATACCGCAAGAAATGGGATTTCCAAGCATAATGCGATGGTAATCATATGGAAACGACCACTCACCACTCCTTTTGTCTGATTGCTTAAAAGAGCAATGAAATCGTCAAATTGCCCTATCGCATTTTGATTTCTTGAACGCCGTAAACCTTTGGGTGAAAAATAAGATAAAAGTCGCTTGAGATGATATTTATATAATCTCATTTTATTTCTATTCGGGCGCGCCAGTATCGGTAAATATTTTGCATTATGCCGTTTTGCCAGCTCAAACAATCGTTGTCGTATTTGTTTTCGTGTTGAGCCATTGTACAAAATATCGCCTTTGAGTGCCGCTGTATTCGCGTCCCATGTAAGCGTTAAATCAGGCATAAATAAACTATCAACACCAAGTTCACGTAACCGCTTTTGGCTGTAGCGATCTCGCACCGCTATGAAGTCAAATTTCTTGATCTCGTGGTCAATTGCGGCATCGTTGTTTTGATATAATGAATTTATGAGCACTGCTTTTTTCTGGCGCGAGTGAGCCCAATCAGGCACCTGTGCGATGCGCTTGGCAGCCTTCGAGCTGCCATGCAATGACCCCTCACCATTAACAATCGCGATATCGAAATCACTGACATTATCCCAGTTTTGATTGAGGGACAGGCGGTCTACAAATTCTATTCCAGCCAAACGAGCATAATGGTCAATCTGTCTATTGACCAAAATACAGCCATGATGGCCAATTTCATCGGTGGTATTAATAAGAACAGCGCGCATTATCGAAAACAACAATCATTTTAAGCGGGTTACACCTAAGGCATGGCATAAACTTATGGCACCTTATGGCGCAAGCTGATTTTTAGGAAACATTAGGCGTTTCCAATGCTGCTGCTGAGGCATAGTTCATGAAATTAAGGAGAGATCCTAATTTTTCATGTGATAGTTGCGTACAATGCGAGCTCAACATTCCACGTCAGCG
>CAZKKW010000006.1:0-17824 GCA_964553335.1 uncultured Hyphomicrobiales bacterium
CTTGCGGCCTCGTAGGTGTTGCGGGTCTCGTTGGTGAACTTGCAAAAATTGACTTTGTGCGCATGAGTCGCACCACCCAGCATTCTGATATTGGCACCTGCGCAAAACACTTTGTCTTTGCCAGATTGCATGATGACAGATTTCACTTCGGGATGCTCAAACCGCATACGCTGGACAATGTCTGAAAGCTCAATATCAACGCCCAAATCATATGAATTGAGTTTGAGCTCATATCCTTCAAACAAGCCGCCATTCTCATCCACGTCCATCGTAACAAAGGCAATTGGGCCGTCATAACGAGCGCTCCAATGCTTGTATTTTGATGGATCGGTTTGAAAATCAATCCGCTTGTTCATGAGCAGGTCTCCTAAAAGCCTATGTAAGGTATTTTAATGCAAAGCGCGGCAATGGAAAGCATAAAAATGCACAAAATTTCCGATAATTAGGTGTTATTCAGCAATATATGATTTATAATGCATAAATTTCGTTAATTAACTGCTGATGCATTGCCCGTTGGAACAAGTTCTCGTTCAAGTCGATCAAGACGCGCACAAAATTCTGCAATAACACCCAGCGTTTCATCCGCCTTTTCAAGATGAGGGGAGTGCTTGCAATCTCTCAAGACCGCACAATCAAAGGGTGAGTAAAGCCGCGTTTCCAATTCATCGAGTTGGGCAAGGGTGCCGTATTCATCGTCGCGACCTTGAATACCGAGCACTGGAATTCTGAGGTAGTCGATGTTCTCGGCAATGTTCCAATTTTGAAAACCATCATCCAGCCAAGCGCCGTTCCAACCATAAAAAGCATCATCCACGTGGGTATGATATTTGGCCAGTTTCGGCTTGAGGTCGCCTGTTTCGTAAGCCTGTTTTGCGTCCCTTATGGCACCAAGGCCGACAGGCTCGGTGAAGAAGTGCGGGGCCATTAAAACCAAGCCCCGAATGCGCATGTCTTCTGTGCTGCCAGCATAGATCGTCGCAATCGAAGCGCCGTCACTATGGCCAAGCAAGATGCCGCGCTGAAAGCCGATCTGATCCAGAACCAATGGCAAAACATCGATTGCCTCGCGGGTCATATAATCAAGCGGTTTTGGTGGCGGGCTTCGGTCAGATCCACCATAGCCAGCGCGTGAATAGGCAAACACGCCGTAACCTGTGGCCTTAGCCAGCAGTGATGGAAAATCACGCCACAAAGCAACGCACCCCAACCCTTCATGCAGCATCACGATGGTGGGTGCTTCAGTTGGCGACGGGCCATAGTATTGGGCTTCCAATTTGGTCGCGCCGATCTGAATGTGTTGCGGTTTTGGGCTGTTCCAATCCATCATTGGGTCACACTATCCACGAAGTTTGAAGCGTTGAATTTTTCCAGTCGCCGTCTTCGGCAGGTCCGGCACGATCTCCACCCATCTGGGGTACTTCCATTTGCCGATGGCTTGCTTGACGTGCTCTTTTAACTCTTCTGCTAGCCCCTCAGCCTTCGCTCCCTCTTGCAAGACGACAAAGGCTCTTGGTTTTTCCAATCCATCACTATCTTGTGCAGCAACGACGGCGGCTTCTAGCACGCTTGCATGGGCGCTGATGGCTTGTTCAACCTCAAAGGGTGATACCCAAATACCGCTCACCTTGAACATGTCATCAGTGCGGCCGCAATAAACATAACGACCATCATCGCGCCGTTCATATTTATCGCCCGTGCGCGTCCAGTTTCCTTCAAAGGTCGCGCGGGATTTTTCGCGTTGGTTCCAATATCCGTCAGCTGCAGAAGCACCATTGACCAAGAGTTCGCCAACCTCACCAGTGGCCACCTCTTCGCCCTGCTCATTGACGAGACGAAGCGCGTAACCTGGTACCGCGACACCAGACGTGCCGTAGACAACATTGTCCGGCCCGTTGGATAAAAAGATATGCAGCATCTCGGTCGAGCCAACACCGTCTAGAATATCAACGCCTGTGAGCTGATGCCACTTCTTCCCAATTTCGGCAGGCAAGGCTTCCCCCGCAGAAATGGCGCAACGCAAGTTTTCAAGCCCGTCAGTTGTTTCCGTCATTTGTGCAACAAGGGCTGCATAAAGGGTTGGCACGCCGCAATAAAGCGTTGGCTTGGCCTTGGCGATGGTTGCAAAAACACTATCAGGTGTTGGGCGTTGCGCGAGAAGCCATGTGGTTGCGCCGACAGACATCGGGAAGGTCATGCCATTGCCTAAACCATAAGCGAAGAACAGTTTGGCCGCAGAATAAACCACATCATTTTCGCGCATTTTCAAAATGTTGTTTGAATAGGTATCAACGGTTGCTTGAAGCGCGCTATGCACATGCTGCACACCCTTGGGTTGGCCTGTGGAACCAGACGAATAAAGCCAAAACGCGCACTCATCACCGCTCACATTAATCGTTGAGCGAACATCCCCTTTTTCAAGCTCGGCATTAAAATCATGACACCCCTTTGGTGTGTCCTCGCCGATAACGAAAACCGCTTTCAAATAGGGGTTGTCAGCCAGCAGTGGTTCAACAGTGGCAAAAAGGGCTTTTGAGACGAAAAGCACACGCGCGCGGCTGTCATTTAAGATGGTGCGATAGGTATCTGTTGGCAGCAAGGTGTTGATCGCAATCGGCACAATGCCCGCCTTCATGCTGCCCCAAAAAATAATTGGAAATTCAATCTGATCCAAAACCAACATGGCGGCACGGTCTTCTTGGACAAGGCCGTAGCGTTCATAAAGTGCGGCCATTTTACCGGAAGCCGCGCCAAGCTCGCCATAACTTAAAGCACGCTCAGCGCCGTCGGCTTCTTGGAAAGCGCATTTATCAGGAATAGTGCTTGCGTGGCGGTCCACAAAGTAGCAGGCCGCGTTTTGGTTCAAAGCACTCACCTTCATTCCTCCCAGAAAAAGTTGTCTTCAATCAATTGAGCCACATCATGTGAAAAGAGGCAAGATAATGTGAGTGCGATATCCCGATAGAGCCCGAATTCACGGCAATTTATCTGAATGGATGAATTATACTGCCAATGATCGAACTGCTTGAGTTGTCGACACCCAAAAATAGATGGTTGCATGGCTTGAAGGAAAATACTTAAAAGTGTATACAGCAATCTATATAAACCTATAAGTGTATAAACGGCGAGAGGTGGAAGCCATGGAAAGTAAAGTTTTAGAACAAACGAGCGCGGGGGCTTCGTGGCTCACGGCTAACGCGATGAATGTGCTTTATGCGGTTATCATCATTATTGCTGCCTATTGGGTGGCTGGTTTTATCAAACGGTTCATAACCAAAATAGCCAACTCCAATGAGAAATTGGATGATACATTATTCGAGTTTCTAGGCAGTCTCGCTCGCTATGCGATTTTGGCTTTCGCAGGCATCATGGTGCTTGAACGTTTCGGCATCACGACGACTTCGCTTGTGGCCCTTATCGGTGCCGCTGGTCTTGCCGTTGGTCTAGCCTTGCAGGGTACGCTGTCTAATCTTGCAGCTGGTGTGATGTTGCTTTTATTCCGCCCGTTCAAAGTTGGAGACTTCATTGATGGCGCGGGCGTGTTTGGTAAAGTTGAAAGCATCACGCTTTTCACTACCGATCTTGGTACGTTTGATAATCAACACATCATCGTTCCAAACAGTGAGCTTTGGGGCACGAAGATTATCAACCACAGTCATTATCCTGAACGTGGTGTCGATATTACCTTTTCGGTTTCTTATAGTACGAACATTGATAAAGCGAAGGCTGCGATCCAAAAAGTATTCGATGCCCATGAGCACGTGTTGAGTGAACCAGCCGCTTTCATTGAAGTGGATACACTGGGTGAATCGTCAGTGAATATTATCGCTCGTCCGTTTTGTAAGGGCGAACATTATTTTGATTTGAGATACTCGCTTCCCCAATTGGTGAAGCAGGAATTTGACAAACAGAAAATCAAAATTCCATTCCCTCACCGCGTTGTGATGATGGAAAAATAAGTGTCAAATTATTGATCTCAAAGCAACTGGCGCAGGCCCCCATCCCCTGCGCCGGTTTTTTTATGCGCTCCAGATTTTTATACACCCAAGTAGCGTTGTTGCACATCCTCTTGCGCTTTTAGCTCATTGGACGACCCAGACCAAACAACGCGGCCTTTTTCAACAATGAAGTGTCTATTTGCCAGTTTCATAAGGTCGTTGATGTTCTTATCAATCAACAAAATTGAAACACCGCTTTGGCGTATTTCTTCAAGGGCTGACCAAATTTTTTCGCGGATCAAAGGGGCAAGGCCTTCCGTTGCTTCGTCCAAAATGAGGAGCTTTGGATTGGTCATCAGCGCACGACCAACCGCTAGCATTTGCTGCTCGCCACCTGATAAGAGATTGCCCATTGAGCTGGCACGGGTCGCAAGCTCTGGGAAGAGGTTGTAGATGCGCTCCATCGTCCAAGGGTTGCTCATGCCAAGGTGGTTACTGGCTGTCGCAATTAAGTTTTCGCGGGCGGACAAGTTTGGAAATATCTGGCGACCTTCTGGCACGAGGCCGAGGCCCAGTTTTGCAATCTTAAATGATTTCTCACCTGCTAATTCATGGCCTGAAAATTGAATGCTGCCCGCACTGGGTTTGACGATGCCCATGAGCGAATTGATGGTTGTGGTTTTGCCCATGCCATTGCGGCCAAGAAGGGTGACAACTTCACCTTCTTCAATCTCAAAATCCATACCGAAGAGGGCTTGGCTTGCGCCGTAAAATGTTTCGAGGCCTGATACTTTTAACATCACTTACGCCTCCCCAAGATAGGCAGCACGCACATCAGCATTGCCGCGAATGTCTTCGGGTTTGCCTGTCGCGATGATCTTACCGTAAACGAGCACTGAAATGGTGTCGGCCAGCGCAAAGACCGCGTCCATATCGTGCTCAACCAGCAACATGGTCTTCTCGCCTTTAAGCCCATTGAGTAGATCAACCATGCGGGCGGATTCTTCAATGCCCATGCCAGCCATTGGTTCATCAAGCAAAAGGAAATCTGCTTCCGTTGCAAGGGCAACCGCAATCTCAAGCTGGCGTCTTTCACCGTGGGAAAGACTGTTTGCCATATCGTCAGCACGTGCACCTAAGCCCACACGATCAAGGGCCGCTTGTGCTTTGTTGCGAAGGGATTGAATGCTGGTGGCTGGTCGGATGAATTTGAACGAATGGCCTTCCTGCGCTTGTGCTGCAATGGCTACATTGTCCGCCGCACTCATGCCCATCAACAAGCTGGTGATTTGAAACGAGCGGGCCATGCCGAGATGAGCGCGTTTATAAGCGGGTAGGTTCGTAATTGTCTTGCCGCGAAATTGAACGTTCCCACTATCAGGTGTCAACAAGCCAGATAGTTGAGAAATGAGCGTGGTTTTGCCCGCGCCATTAGGCCCGATGATCGCGTGGATTTCACCTTGCTCCACGTTGAGTGAAACATCCACGGTTGCAGCAACACCGCCAAAGCTTTTGTTGAGGCCGTCGATTTGAAGCAGTGCACTCATTTCTTGCCCTCTTTACCTTTGAAGAGACCAATCACGCCGCCCGGTACAAACAGAACAACCGCAATCAGAAAAGCCCCAAACGGCAAGTGCCAATATTTCGCCCAATCATGATTGACGAGTGCGATTACGTTTTCGATGACAAATTCAAGTCCGATGAAGAGGACCGAACCAAGGACAGGCCCAACACTGGTGCCGCCGCCGCCAAGGATGACCATGAACATCAGTTCGCCAGAACGAGTCCAATCCATCATTTCAGGTGAGATAAAGGTGGTAAAGTTGCCAAGTAATGCGCCAGCGTATCCAGCCATTGCGCCGGAGATCACGTAGGCTGCGAGACGGTAAAGATAAACATTATAACCAATCATCCGCATGCGCTCTTCATTGCCCATGCCACCACGCAACACCATGCCAAAGCGCGAACGTACGATCATCCGCACGAATAAAACAGCTGCAACCAGCGACGCATAACAAAGCAGATACATCTGCAACGGGTCATCCATACTCATGAAAGGAAGCTCAGAGCGGATGTCGATGGTGAGGCCGTCATCACCACCATAGGTTTCTTGGCTGATGAAGAAGAAGAACATCATCTGAGAAAACGCCATGGTGATCATAATGAAATAAACACCCTTGGTTCGTAGGCAAATAGCACCAACGATCAGGGCGAAAAGGGCAGATAAGCCTATGGCAAGGCTGAACTGGAAAAACCCGCTATAGCTGGCGATCGCATCCCATTCGCCATAGGTCGCGTGATAACTTGGGATACCAACAGCATAAGCGCCAATGCCGATGAAGACGGCATGGCCGAAGGACACCATGCCACCATAGCCAAGGATCAGATTTAAACTGACAGCGGCAATCGCAAGACATACAAGGCGGGTTGCAAGATCGGCATAAAATGGTTCACCGATCCAGATGAAAATCGGCGGTAAGATGCCAAGAAGCACCATAATGATGATGCTGAAAGTTTGGCGAGGGCGATTGTCATTCATCTATCGCACCTTCGGCGGAAAGAGGCCTTGCGGGCGCACAGCCAAGATGATCGCCATCAAGATATAAATCAACATGGCGGAAACGGCGGGGGCCGCAGTCTCTGCACTGTTTGATGACATGAATAGTTTGAACGCATCATCCAAGAACGACCGCCCTAAGGTGTCGATGAGGCCGATCAACATGGCAGCGATAAACGCACCCTTCATAGAGCCGATGCCGCCAACGATGATGACGACGAATGCTGTGATGATGATGCCGTTACCCATGCCGATTTCAGCTTCTGTAATCGGTGAAATTAACATGCCTGCAATGCCAGCCAGAACAGCACCAAGAGCGAAGACGAGGCCGAACAGCATTTGAATGTCGATACCCAATGCTGACACCATGGTGCGGTTTGATGCGCCTGCGCGGATTAACATGCCAAGACGCGTATAATTCACCAGCCAGAAGAGCCCTGCGGCAATGCTAAGGCCGGAGCCAATGATGAGGAGGCGGAAGATTGGGAAGACAACGCCGGGTAAAATCTCGACCTGTCCGTCAAGCCATTCTGGTAGCGGCACCACGATCCCTGCTTCGCCCCAAATGATTTGCACCAATGTGTCAAAGATCAAAATCAGACCGAAAGTGGCCAGCACATGAGAAAGGTGGTCGCGGGTATAAAGCCAGCGCGCGAGACCGAATTCTACGGCATAGCCGAGCAGTGCCATTGCAGGGATAGCAAGCAGAATACCTAAAAAGAAATTGCCCGTTGCAAAGGTGAGGGTCGCGCAGATGAAGGCGCCCATCATGTAAAGCGAACCATGGGCAAGGTTCACAAAATCCATAATGCCAAACACAAGGGTAAGGCCGGATGCAAGTAGGAACAGCAGTACGCCAAGCTGCAATCCATTTAACGTCTGCGTTAAAAGAAGGACGTAATCCATAAACGTCAATTAGATGCAAGCGATTGAGTTGCTTGCAAATTCCCCAAAACAAAGAAGAGAGCCGCTAGGCTCTCTCCTGAAAAACGACTAATTCAGCTTAGTTCAAAGAACATTCGCTTGCATAGGGGTCTTGGTGTGCTTCAAAGACAGTTTTAACAACTTTCGTTGTCCACTTGCCTTCTGCATCTTCAATTACTTCACGAAGATAGAAGTTTTGGATTGGCATGTTGTTGTTGCCGTAGCTGTATTTACCACGAACAGATGGGTAGCTTGCAGATTTCATTGCTGCGCGCATTTCATCTTTCTTGGAAAGGTCGCCGCCAACCGCTTCAACCGCTGACTTGATCAAGAACATGGAATCGTAGGCTTGCGCTGCGTAGAACGATGGGTAGCCACCATGCTTTGCTTTGTAGTCTGCGACGAAACGCTTGTTTTGTTCGTTGTCTAGGCTTGGGTCCCATTGCTGGGTTGTTTGTGAGCCAAGCACAGCCTTAAAGTTTGCAGCCTGTAGTTTTGGCAAGGACAAGCCATCTACAGTAAACACTGAATAAAGCGGTAAGCTCTCCGTTAGGCCAGCTTGCTGATATTGTTTGATGAAAGCACCACCAGCTGAGCCTGGATAAAAGACGAAGATGCCTTCTGCACCTGATGCTTTTGCCTTGGCAAGTTCAGCAGAAAAATCAAGCTGGCGGTCTTTACCCCATTTTGTCAGGTCTTTGCCTTTGATTTCACCTTTAAAGGTGCGCTCAACACCTGCGACCATATTTTTGCCCGCAGCATAGTTTGGCGCCATGACGTAGAGTGACTTCACGCCTTGTTGGTTGAGCACTTCGCCCATTGCCATTGGGGTTTGGTCATTCTGCCATGATGTTGAAAAGAAGTCCTCGTGGCAAAGTTTACCAGCAATTGGCGATGGTCCAGCATTTGCGGAAATGAGGAATTTACCAGCATCAAGCACTGATTTGCGCGATGCTAGAAGAACGTGTGACCAGATATAGCCAGCGACGAAATCAACATCATCTTGTTTGACGAGTTTGTCGGTGACTTGTTTGCCGGTTTCTGGCTTAAAGCCATCATCGCCATAGATGAGATTGATATCAAGATCCCCCATCTTTCCACCCATATGCTCAACAGCCAAATTGACGGCGTTTTGCATGTCTTTACCGATAACGGCTGCAGGTGTGGTGAGTGTGGTTACGAAACCAACTTTAACTTCAGCGGCATGGGCGGTACTCGCCATGAACGCGGCTGCGAGTGTTCCAAGCAGGGCCTTTTTGATCATTTAATCCTCCCGATCTGTAATCAACTGCAAAAAGTGTATCTGCTTGCAATGCGATGTCAATCACAAAGCGGGCGCAAAGCGAGTTGGAACTTCGAGAGATTAGTTAAATTATATAATAGGCTTAACTGGTTTTTTTAAGCGTCAATGCCAATTGGGCAACTAACGCCGACGCCACCAAGGCCACAATATCCACTTGGATTTTTTCCAAGATATTGTTGGTGGTAATCTTCAGCGTAGTAAAAATTAGAACTAGACTGTATTTCCGTCGTAATTTGTCCAAAGCCTTTTTTGAGCAGGGCTTTTTGATATCGCGCTTTTACCGCTTCGGCGATTTCTTTTTGATCGTCAGTTTTATAATAAATTCCAGAACGATATTGCGTGCCAACATCATTGCCTTGGCGCATGCCTTGGGTTGGATTGTGGCTTTCAAAGAAATGCATCAGTAGTTTTTCGAGGGAAATTTGATCTGGATCATAGATCACCAGCACCACTTCATTGTGGCCTGTTTTACCAGAACACACTTCTTGATAGGTAGGGTTTGCGGTGTGTCCGGCTGCATATCCAACGGCAGTTACATAGACCCCGCGCAATTTCCATAGCGCTTTTTCCGCCCCCCAAAAGCAGCCAAGGCCCAAGACAATTTGCTTCAAATGGTCAGGAAAGGGCCCTTTCATCGGATTGCCATTGACGAAGTGAAACTCTGGAATCATCATTTCTTCATCCCGTCCTGGCAAAGCTTCTTCCGCCTTGGGAATTGAAATTTTGTTTTTTAGTACGTCAAAAAGAAACATGATAAAGGGTTCGCTTAGCTAGCAGGTTCATAGTTAGTTGGGACCGTATTATCTGATACTATAGTATAAGTATACAGTTATTTTTTCCCGCTAGCACTTACAAGTAGTCTGCGGAGGTTCACCCACAGAAGATAGGTAATAACATCATCAAATTGCGCATTTTTTGTGACTTCGTGTTGTAATAGTCGAAAAAACAGCGGTTTAAGAGGGTTTCCCTCTTGGTAATGGGGGCCTTTTTGGAGGAAAAGAAGGTAGTTTTACTGTGCCCCTTTTCAAAACAGTTACACAATAATTTGGAAGACTTGCCAGTGTAAGCGGTGGTTTTGGTTTGCGGGGTTTGGGTTTGCCTTTTGGTTTTACCGGTGGCGCAAACCAGCGCGCAAGGTCAGCTCCGCATCCGTCTCCCGCCGCAGGGCGAGCTTGATCTTTGCAGTCAGATGAGCCGCGTGGGCACGATAAACGCACATGCATATGAAAGTGATGACCGGCCCAAGGGCGCACTTTACGTAGGAATCTACGATCATTGCCAGCCACGCGGCAAAGCTCTTTCTTGATGATCGGATTGACGAAAATGCGAGCGACTTCTGGATAAGAAGCAGCGCGGCGAATTAATTTTACGTGGTTGGGTGACCAAACTTTCCGGTCCACTTCTTTCGTATCAAAATTGACCGTTGAGACGGCGCTCAATTTTTCACGCTCTTCGCGGGTCAAACGTCGGTTTGGCATTTGGTTGAGCCAAATGTCGGCATCAAGTCCGATTTGGTGAGAATTATGCCCTGTTAGCATAGGGCCGCCACGCGGTTGAGCAAGGTCACCAACCATAAGCCCAGACCAATCGCCCGCTTGTCCAGCATCATTGGCAAGCCGTCTGACATATTTAATAAGCGACGGGTGACCCCAATTGCGATTGCGTGACAGGCGCATCACTTGCCAGTAGCGGCCGTCAATCTCAATGGACGTGCCGCCAGCAAGACAACCTCTCGCATAAGACCCAACCGCCCGTGCCTTTAAGGGGGCAGGGGATGCCTTGAAGCCGAATAAGCGTTTTGCAGGCACGGCATCAGCGGCCAAAACAGGGGTGGCAAGACCAACAAAAAGAGTGCTCGTAAGGGATAGTCTTGCAATTCGAGATAACAGCTTCATGTCGATTTCCAAGGTTTACGGTATAAAAATTTTCATGTCAGAGTTTTTCTGATTGGTCACTGGTTTGCAACATCTGTTTTCTCAAGCGTGGGGACGCGTGTGAAATCAATAATATGATCAATGGTTTGTTATGTTTGAAATTGAAGGCTAAGATTGACGAAGAAGAATTTTTAGAGGCTGTAATGTATAAATTACTTGCAACCGCTGTTGTATTTGGCGGAGGGCTTTATTTAAGCGCCTGTGCAACATTGAACGAGAATGAATGCCAAACGATCGATTGGAAACAATTGGGCGACAGCGATGGCTCTCAAGGGCATGGTCAAACGCGTATAGCCCAGCATTCTAAGGCTTGTGAAAAACACGGTCTTCCCATTAATACGGCTGCCTATAATGAGGGATGGGGCGTTGGCATTGCTCGCTATTGCACATCACAAAATGGTTTCAATATTGGTCGCCGTGGGGCGGCGCATAAAGGTACTTGCCCATCAGATTTAGCTGGCCCGTTTGAAGCAGCTTACCGCCCAGCCTTTAAGCTTGCTCGTGCTGAAAGTCGTGTTACTGGAATTCAAAACGACATCGACCAGAGCATCGATAATCTAGCCAGATGGGCAATTTCCAAAGATCCAAAACTCATTGCTAAAATTCCGGAAGAGAAAAGACATTTGAACAATCTGCGTGCTGAACAGCCAATTGCGCGTGCTGATGTTGAACTTGCAAGACGCGCGCTTCAGGATTATTTGGTGGCCAACCCGCAAATTCAAGCGCGCTAGAATTTCCTTGGTTGGCGAATTGCTTGATATACACTAAGTGATGGAGAACAACTCACCACATAGGATGCGAAATCATGACATGGCAAGTTTATCTCTCAGGCGAAATTCACACCAATTGGCGAGAGGAAATTGAAGCGGCAACGAAAGCTCAAGGGCTTGATGTTTCTTTCGCAGCACCCGTGACAAACCATCCCGCATCCGATGATTGTGGTGTTGCGATTTTGGGTGAAGAGCCGAACAAATTTTGGCATGACAATAAAGGCGCAAAGGTCAATGCAATCCGCACCCGCACTTTGATTGAGCGGGCCGATATTGTGGTGGTTCGCTTTGGTGAGAAATATAAACAGTGGAACGCTGCTTTTGATGCGG
Source organism: uncultured Hyphomicrobiales bacterium (assembly GCA_964553335.1). Lineage (GTDB taxonomy): Bacteria > Pseudomonadota > Alphaproteobacteria > Rhizobiales > JACESI01 > JACESI01. Next base: position 11,754 of record CAZKKW010000006.1, read on the forward strand.
GTTACGCATCAGCGCTTGGGAAATCTTTGATTGTGATCCATGGTGCAGACCATCAACATGCGTTGAAAGAAGTCGATGCTGCAGCCCTTGCCGTGACCGATACGCCAACGGATGTTGCCGATATCTTGGCCTATGTAATCAACGGCACGCTCAAAGGCTATACTGATTAAGTTGTCGCTAAAGACGAGACGAGAACAAAAAGCCCCAGTTCAATGAACTGGGGCTTTAGATTTTTTAAGGTCGCCTGACTTAGCCGACAGCTTTCACTTCCAAACGACGTTGGTGCAAGATCGGCTCCGTGTAGCCTGCTGGTTGTTCTTTACCTTTAAACACCAAATCACAAGCAGCTTGGAAGGCGATGGAGCCATCAAAGTCTGCTGCCATTGCTTGATAAAGTGGGTCGCCAGCATTTTGGCCGTCTACTTTTGCCGCCATCTTTTTCATGGCACCCATGGCTTCTTCTTCGCTGCAAACACCGTGGTGTAGCCAATTTGCCATATGCTGTGAAGAAATCCGCAATGTGGCGCGGTCTTCCATCAAGCCAACATCATTGATGTCTGGCACTTTGGAACAACCAACACCTTGATCAACCCAACGTACCACATACCCAAGAATGCCTTGTGCGTTGTTTTCAAGTTCTGCCTGAATGTCTTCTTTCGGCCAGTTCGGGCGTTCTGCCACTGGGATCGACAAGATGTCATCCAAGTTTGCACGACCCCGTTTTGCAATTTCTGCCTGACGCTCAGCAACGCTTACTTGGTGGTAGTGGGTTGCATGAAGCGTTGCTGCTGTGGGGGAGGGAACCCAAGCACAGTTTGCGCCTGCCATTGGGTGCCCGATTTTCTGTTCCAACATAGCAGCCATCAAATCGGGCATAGCCCACATGCCTTTGCCGATTTGTGCGTGGCCAGAAAGACCGCATTCAATGCCGATGTCTACATTCCAATCTTCATAAGCTGAAATCCAAGCGGCTTGCTTCATGTCCGCTTTGCGGATCATTGGGCCAGCTTCCATAGCAGTGTGAATTTCATCCCCCGTGCGATCAAGGAAACCAGTGTTGATGAACACAACGCGAGATTTCGCAGCACGGATACATTCTTTGAGGTTTACCGTGGTGCGGCGTTCTTCATCCATGATGCCCATTTTCATGGTGTTTGGCGCCATGCCGACCAGTTCTTCAACGCGGCCAAAGAGTTTATTGGCAAAAGCCACTTCTTCAGGGCCATGCATTTTTGGTTTCACCACATACATAGAACCATGCACAGAGTTTGCGCGGCGGCCATTTGTGCCAACATCGTGGAGCGCTGCAAGGGCCGTCATCGCTGCATCCATAATGCCTTCTGGCACTTCAGCGCCATCTTTGTCGTGGATTGCAGGGTTGGTCATGAGGTGACCAACATTACGCACCAGCATAAGGGAGCGGCCTTTAAGGGAAATTGGTGAGCCGTCAGGCGCCGAGAAATCTAGGTCTGGATGCAATTCACGCGTGACCATCTTGTCACCTTTCATGAACTCATCTTTGAGATCGCCCTTCATCAAGCCTGCCCAGTTTTTATAGGCAAGGATTTTATCTTCGGCATCAACGGCTGCAACAGAATCCTCGCAGTCCATGATGGTGGTCATGGCAGACTCTAACCAAACATCTGAAATGTTGGCGGCATCGGTTGAACCAATTGGATGGTCTGCATTGATGTGAACGCCAATATGAAGGCCGTTCTTTGCAAACATCAAAGCGCGTGGCGCGTCAGCCTCGCCTTTATAGCCGATGAATTGTGCCGGATCAGTAAGCGCTGTTTCGCCGCCATCAGTTGTTTTGATTGTCAAAGCACCATTAGCAACGCTGAAACCAGCAACATTCATCCAGTCACTCAGGAGAGGGACGGACTGGTTTAAATGTTTACGGGCCCATGCAATCACTTTCGCGCCGCGTGCAGGATTGTAACCGCCTGCTTTTTCCGCGCCGTCCTCTTCTGAGATCGCATCGGTGCCGTAAAGGGCATCATAAAGGGAGCCCCAACGCGCATTGGCAGCATTCAGCGCATAACGCGCATTCATCACGGGAACGACGAGCTGTGCGCCCGCAACAGAGGCAATTTCAGGATCAACATTATCTGTATCAACAGAGAACGCATCACCCTCTTCGACCATATAGCCGATCTCTTTTAAGAACGCTTTATAAGCATCCATATCCATGCCATTGGCGCGGTTATCGCGGTGCCATGCATCGATTTTCTGCTGCATATCATCGCGCTTTGCCAAGAGCGCACGGTTTTCTGGTGTTAGGTCATGGACAATAGCTGCAAATCCATCCCAGAATTTTGCTTGCTCTACACCAGTCTCTGGCATCACTTCGTTGTTGATGAAATCAAAGAGTGCCTGATCAATTTTCAAGCCACCATGTTCTACCCTGTCTGCCATGCCCAAACCTCCGAAAGTTGTATGAATCTAAGCATTCGTAATGCTTTGAGAGTTGTTTTAACCCAAAGTGACGTGCAATCAATTTATCATTTGGAATAGGTTTTGTGAATAATTGTTATAAATGTGTTCTGAATCTGCTCTGGTTGCAATAATTCTCTGCTATATCAAAGGTTGAATGGCTAGTTTGGATTTAGTACAGAAAACTTAGGATTCTCTCGTAAGGAAATTGAATGATGGCTGAATTGCTCACTATTGATAACCTCTTCACACTTGCCATGCTGATTTTGCTGCAAGCAGTGCTGGGTTTTGATAACCTTCTCTATATATCGATTGAATCAAAACGTGTGCCCCCTCATCAGCAAGCAGCCACAAGGAGGTGGGGTATTGGCATCGCGATCGCATTGCGGTTGGTTTTGCTATTCGTTCTTGTTAATGCGATCAAGTTTTTCCAAGACGTGCTGTTTGAATTCAAATTTGACGGCATTATCGAGGCGTCGGTTAACGGGCACTCTCTTATCGTCTTGGCCGGTGGTGTCTTCATTTTGTACACCGCTCTCAAAGAAATCAGTCACATGATGACGATCGAAGATTTGGATCAAGAAGGCGAAGGGGGCGCGAAGCGAACGATGTTGTCGGCGATCATCTGGATTGTTGCCATGAATGTCGTCTTCTCATTTGATTCAATTTTAGGCGCAATGGCGCTCACAGATACATTCATCATCATGGCGATTGCCGTGATTATTTCCGGTATTATGATGATTGTCTTGGCAGACTATGTCGCAGACTTTTTGAAAAAGAACCGCATGTATGAAGTGCTTGGGCTCTTTATCTTGTTCGTGGTTGGCATTTTGCTTTTGTCAGAAGGCGGCCATATCGCCCATTTGAAACTTGCTGGCGTACCAGTTGAGCCAATGGCAAAGAGCACATTCTACTTCGTGATCGCAGTTATGGTCTTGGTTGATATCGTCCAAGGGCGCTATCAAAAGAAGCTGGCATTAGAGCGGAAACTGCAATCAGCAGGAGATCACACGCCTGATCTTGGGTAAGATTGGCGTTTGTTTTTCAAAGATTATGAAATTTTTTAAGGTCGCTTAGTTTAGGCGACCTTATTTTTTGACGTCTCGTCGTTTTCAAAATGCAGTTGATTGCGGCCATTGTTTTTAGCTGTATACAAATTGTTGTCAGCTCTATTCAAAGCAATGTCGATCTTGTTTTCGCCGCTCTTCCACATCGTGCCACCAACGCTGGTTGTGAAACTAATTTCATGCTCACCGTATTGGACCTTGATTTGTGCAGTACGCTCGATGATGCGTTGCGCGATACGTCGTGTTGCTGATTCAGGGGCATCGGGAAGCAAAACGGCAAATTCTTCGCCACCTAATCTTGCAAATACGTCTGACCCGCGAATGCAGTCTTCAACCAGCTTGGTGAATGCGATCAAAACTTCATCACCTGCGGCATGGCCATAGGTGTCGTTTAGGGCTTTGAAATTATCAAGATCCAACATCAAGACGCCGATTTCGAGGTTGCCGATATCTGCGTAAGTTACCAATTCTCGCGAATTGTCATAAAATGAGCGGCGGTTTGATATGCCGGTCAACGGGTCAATTGCGGCAAGTTCTTTCAACTTACTCTGCTGTTTGCGCAGTTCGCGATGTTTATCTTCAAGCTCTCGCTCATAAGAGACAAACAGACTGATGTCGCATAAGCTCCACAAAGTAAGGTCGTTACCATTGTTATCGGTGATACGTTTAGGCTTACTAAGTACCATGCATTCTTTTGTATCGGCGGTAACCAGCTTGCACAGCACCTCAGAATCAGGCTTTTGATTCGGTTCTGATAGATTATCAGCCTCTGAGCGCACAGCTTGGAATAAACTGCTTTGCGGCCCCGCTTTATGCCCAATCACACGATCTTCTGTGCTGTTGAGTAGGCCTAAATAAGCTTCATTTGCGAAGACAACAACGCAGTCGTCGTCCTCCATACACATGGGGGTCGGAAAATTCTGGAGAAAATCCCAAAGCTCATCGTTGAATGCGCCACGCAAATTTTTATTCCTTTGGGGTTGTATTGTCGTAATTCATAAAGCCCTAGTTACACTTAAGGTGACACAAGCTTACTAACGGAAACTAAATTTTTGGTAATTTTGTCTATTATCACGTAGTTGTGAACATAGAGGCGAGGAATGATTGGGCACGATGGAACAGTTTGATGGAAGACATTCAACACGCGCCACAGAAATTGAACGTGGTGTTGGGCGTTATCTTAGACACCTCAATTTTGCCTATGTGCCAGAGCTAACGCTGCCAGATAAGCGCCGTGCCGACATGGTGGCTCTTGGGCCTAAAGGGCAAATTTGGATTATTGAAATCAAATCATCAGTTGAAGATTTTAGAGCAGATCATAAGTGGCAAGACTATCAAAATCATTGTGATTGCTTGTTTTTCGCAACGCTTAACGATGTTCCAGCCGATATCTTTCCAGCTGAGGCAGGTCTGCTGGTCGCAGATAATTTTGGGGCTGCTTGCCTGCGCGAAGCACCTGAAGATAAGTTGTCTGCCCCCATGCGCAAAAAACTAACTTTGATGATTGCGCGGTTCGCCGCTAATCGATTTCATAACCTTCAAGATCCGACTTTTGCCGCAAAGTCAGTTATGTGATGAGTTTAGTCATTTGAAATTTATTAGACGTGCGGATTTTCTAACCGTTGTGAAAATTTTAACTCTCCCCTTCAATTCATCTTCGGTGATTATTCCATCTTAACCTCTATGCCATATAAGTTTTAACACCTTACGGCATGAAACTAATGACGAAAGTAACCGCATTTTTCGATATTGTTGTTGGAAGGTTCACTCCCCTCGAAAGGATTAGTTGTTCATTCGCTTTTATCTGTTATGTTGCGTTGCAAGATGAATGGTTGCGCTGCAAAATTTTGAAATTTCAGCGCTCATCTCATATCGGCTTTGCAAAGGCGGGCCGTTTCCCAACGAAAGGCATTTAATGTCGTTTTATTTCCTACACGAAATGACCCATGCGACCATGAGTCCATGGCGTACAATGGCAGAAACCACCCGTGCATTCGTCAATAACTCGATGAATCCAATGGCGAACACGCCAATTGTAAGATCGCTCGATGCAGGTTTTGAAGTGTTTGAGCGGGCAACACGTCAATATGGCAAACCAGCTTTTGGCATCACCAATGTTGAAATTGATGGTGTGTCTTTAAGTGTATCTGAAAAGACCGTTTGGTCGAACACGTTTTGCAACTTGATCCAGTTCCAGCGGATGGCACCAGCAGGGCAAGGGCCTGACATGGAAGGCCGCCTTTCCAAAGTTGTGATTGTGGCCCCAATGTCTGGCCATTATTCAACATTGTTGCGCGGCACCGTTGAAGGGTTGCTTCCCTATCATGATGTCTACATCACTGATTGGATCGATGCCCGCCAGGTTCCTGTAACGGATGGTTCCTTCGATCTTGATGATTATATTGATTATATCATTGATATTGCGCACCATTTTGAAGGTGACGTTCACTTCGTTGCAGTTTGCCAGCCATCAGTTCCTGTATTGGCAGCTGTTGCGCGTATGGAAGAGCAAGGTGATCCGTTTGCTCCAAAATCAATGACATTGATGGGCGGGCCAATTGATACGCG